>JAPSKX010000049.1 GCA_031181325.1 Paenibacillus sp. | reverse complement strand
CGCGGCTCGCGCGGGCCGCGTTACCGAGGCCGACCGTCGCCCAGCAGGCGACGTACCGCCCGCTGTCCGCGAGCTCGCGCTCGGCGAAGCCCGCTTCGCGCACGAACGCCGCCGTGAGCAAGCCGAGCGCCGTCCCGCCTTCAGCGCCGCCGTCGGCGAAGCCGTGCCGCGCCAGGAACGCCCGCATCTCCGTCTCCGGGTCGTCCGCCGTATAATGCTTCGGCACCTGACGGTTGACGACCGCGCGGCACGTCGACGCGAACCCGCCGCCCACGACGCCGGAGCTGAGCGCGCCGCAAGGCGCGTCGAAGCGGACGACGAGGCAAGGTCCCCCGTCGTCCGCCGTCAGCACCGACCCCCGCACGCCATCGATCCGGCACGCGGCGAGCGCCGTCTCGCTCCCGCTCATTCGCCCGCCTCTACATCCGATCCGATCGCGTCGAGAAGCGCCGGCGGCAGCACACGCTCCTCCGACGCCGGCTGGTACACGTACCGCCGGTCGAGCTTGACGAGCCGGCGCGTGCTGCGCTTGCGGATGAGCACCGACGAATCGTCCCACGCGACGACGAAGCCGCGCACGTCGTTGTCCCGATTCGCGTCTCGCACGACCCGCAGCAGCGTGCCGTCGATGCGATAGGCGTTTAAAGCTTCTTCCGAGATAATGGCGTTCGCCCCCTTTTCCCCAAATAACATTCCCTATGTATATGAAAAAAGACCCGGCATCCGCCAAGGTCCTCTCCCCATGCTCCTAACGCCCCGCGCGGCCCGTCAGCCGACGTGTTCCTTCGAATCGTTCGGCTGGTTCTCGAACCAGTGGTCGAGCACCTTCGCCGACATGACGCGCTTGCTAACATAGTCCGCTTGCTGCTCGGTGAAATGCGAGGTCCAATCGTACTCGCAATCCCGGCATATGTTAACAATGGTCAACAGCTCCGACCAAGCGACATACCGCTTATACCAGAAAAATTGAGGATGTTCCACCATGTAGGGGTAGAGGTCATCAAATTCCGTGTGCTTGCAGTCGACCGTCCGCTCGAAATGCGTCTTGGCTTCCAAGAGCTTCTTCGCTACATACTCGTTCGTAAACGGTTGATTCCCCATCGCGACGCCCTCCTCTCCAAAACTTACTCCTCATTATAAAGCAAGACCCGGAAGGATGAAAGACATAGACAGGTTGAAAAATGCTGTAAATTCGCCTGTTGAAAACGCTCCCCGTCCGACGTCGTCACCCGCTTCCACGTCCCCGGCTCAGTCCTCCGCGAATCGGACTTGTCCGCCCTCGAGCGACGCGATGCGCGCCAGCGACAAGACCGGGATGCCCCGCTCCCGAAGGAAGCTGCCGCCTGCCTGGAACGCCTTCTCGATCGCGATGCCCGCGCCGACCATCTTCGCGCCCGAACGCTCCACGATGCGAAGCGCGCCGCGCGCCGCGTCGCCGTTCGCGATGAAGTCGTCGATGAACAAGATGCGGTCGTCCGGCCTCAGCACTTCCTTCGATATGACGAGATCCGTCACGATGCCCTTCGTGAACGAAGGCACCCGCTCCGAATAATATTCGCCTTCGCTCATGAGCGCCTTGCGCCGTCTCGCGTACGCGAACGGCACGCCCAGCTCCGCCGCGGTCGCGTACGCGATCGCGATGCCGGACGACTCGATCGTCAGCACCCGGGTGACGCCCGCCTCCCGAAACCGGTCGGCGAATTCCCGCCCCATGGCGCCGATCAAAACCGGGTCTACTCCATGATTCAAAAACGTGTTCACGCTGAGCACCTGGTCCGACAACACCCGACCGTCCTCGATAATTCGACGCTTCAATAAGTCCATCGCGTTCCCTCCGCCGTTTCGCATCGGTTCGCACCGTTTTGAATAAAATTACCATAACGGAAAATTCGATTCAACCTTCATTTCTACTGCAACTTTTCCCATCCAAACCCAGTCTAATACTATAGAAGCGTATTATCGTTGGAAACGTATCAAATGTAGAAACGTATGAAATGATGATTGCGCACACGTGACGCTGCAAGTTAGAAACCAAAATGTGATTTTTTACCGGAAATTCGGCTGAAATCGGTGAAAATTCATCTTTGTAGGGGAGTGCCGTCATGCCTTATAGTAAGGAAAGACCTATAGAGATTAGAATCGGATCCGCATCGGGAAGAGAGTTGGGTAGATACCATATGAATAAGTGGCTGGGCACAATCTGTGTCTTGGCGACGCTTGCGTTCGCGGCGGGCTGCTCCGGCGCCTCCGAAGCGCCGGCCGGCGCGACTTCGACCGTCCAAGAGCCGGATGTCGTCGGAGTGCAGAAGCCGTCTGCGGCCTCGCCGGCCGCGGCCGAACCGTCGTCGTCGCAACCGCCGAAGGAGAAGCCGGGCGGACTCGCGCCCGAGAAAGAAAAAAACAGCATATCGGTCGCTTCGCCGCAGCCCGAGAAGATCGAACCGACCGCTCCGGAAGACCTGTACATGAACGAGGACGACCGGGAGCAGATGAGAACGGCGGAGGAAGCGCGGCAAGAGTTCAACCGCCGCAACTACGACGTGACCGGCTCGTTCGACCCGCTTCACCCGACGCTGATGGGCATCGCGCTAGGCACGAAGGCGGACGTCGTCACGCAGCGGTTCGGAGAACCGACCGAAAAGCTTCTGCTTCCCGACGAATCGGAAGAAGCAGCCGTGTACGCCTATCCGGGATTTTCGTTCGGCATTCGGGACGGGAAGGTGTTGTTCGTCGAGGTGAGCACCCGGAGCGTCAGCCCGGGGCTGAACGGCCTGCGGCTCGGCGACGTCCGCGAAGACGCCGTCGAGAAGCTCGGCACCCCGGCGGCCGATTCGGAATTCGTCATGAGCTACAAGGCGGACGGCTCCCTGCTGAAGCTCGACCTCGATCCCGAGACGAATCGAATTCATTCGATCAAGTTATTTCCCGAGGAATAATTAATAGCGAAAATCATTTTGGAACAGAAGGACCTCCAGCGCGAACCGCCGCCGGAGGTCCTTGCCTTTTTCGGCGCCATGCCCTTGTACTACTTCCCCCTGCCGCGACATACCTTGTACTATTCACGGTACAGGCAGGGGGACGCAGCATGAAGCGAACGACCGCCACGATGCAGATCGCGTTCACGTACATCGGAACCGTCGTCGGAGCCGGATTTGCCACGGGGCAGGAAATCTTGCAATTTTTCACGAAATACGGCAGCGTCGCGCTCGCCACGATTCTCGTGTCGACCGGGCTGTTCATTTGGCTGGGGACGAAGGTCATGCTGCTCGCGAACGAAATCGGAGCCGCGTCTTACGAGGATGTCAACAAGCATCTGTTCGGGGCGAAGTGGGGCGAGCGACTTTCGTTGTTTATGCTCGTCGAGTTGTTTTCGGTCGCGATCGTCATGTTGGCCGGAGCGGGCTCCGTATTCCGCGAGCAGCTCGGACTGCCGTTCCTGCTCGGCATCGGCGTCACCTTGACGCTCGGGTACCTCGTCATTATGGGCGGCATGAGGGGGATCATGGCGGTCAACTCGATCGTCGTGCCGATCATGCTCGTTTTTACGGCGATCGTATTTTTCCGAACGACGCAGAACGCCGACTTCTTGACGTTCGGCTGGCTGCATCAGGGCGATCCGTACGCGCCTGGGCGAGCCTGGATCGCGCCGCTCTTGTATGCGGCGTTCAATCTCGCGTCCGCGCAGGCCGTGCTCGTGCCGCTCGGCGCCGCCGTGAAGGACCGTACCGCGATTCGCCTCGGCGGCTGGATCGGCGGCATCGGCCTCGGCGCGCTGCTGCTCGTCGGACATATCTCGCTGTCGACGCATGCGCCGGACATCTTCCAATACGAAATCCCCATGGGCCTCGTCGTGGCCGGCATGGGGACCGTCATTCATTTTATGTATTTGCTGCTTATTTACGCGGAAATCTTCACGACCTTCATCGCGAACATCTTCGGCTTATCGCTGCAGGTCGAACAGCGGCTGAAGCTGCACCGGCGAACGATCGTCCTCGGCGCGCTCTTGCTCTGCTTCGGCATCAGCTTCGTCGGCTTCAAGGCGCTCCTGTCGACGCTGTATCCGCTCTTCGGCTTGTTAAGCCTGGTGTGGTTCGCGTTCGTTCTCGTCCGGCAGCGCCGGAGCGGCTGATGCCGCGGGATCGGTCGCGGCGGCTCCGGCTTCCGCGGCGCCTGCAGCGGCTTCGGCCGCGGCCGCCTCCCGCTCGCCCAGCAGCCGGAACGTCATGCCGAGCCGGACGAACAAGAAGATTCCCGCCAGCGCGTTATAGACGAAGCCGGAGAGCAAGTACCCGTAATGGTAATACGGATACGCGTCGCGGTCCTTCATGACGCCGACGACGTCCGCCAGCAGAAATAACGTGCCGATCAAGAATACGCCCAAGATCAAGTAATCGAACACGGTCCAGCGGCCGAGCGCCTTCCGCACGGCGTCCCGGCGGCTGCCGAACGCCATGTACGCGGCGAAGACGCCGAAGCCCGTCACGAACAGCGCGACGATCGCCGCGGCGACGGCCAATATCGTATACAACTCCATAAGACCCCTCCTACGGTAAAATCCGCCGACGTGCTAGGTCGACGACATGCGATACGCCAGCCAGACGAGGGCGGCGAACGCCGCCGCCGGCAGCACAGACAAGATGTAAGGCCATATCCGCACGGTCGGCAGCGGCGCGGGGCGAAGCAGCTGCGAGGCGATCCAGGACGCCGGCGGCGCTTCGGCCGCATCGCGCCCCGAAGCGGCTCCCGGCTCTTCGGCCGATGCTTCGGGCTCCGGCGAGCCGTCCGTCGCGAAGTCGGACAGCGTCCCTCCGCTCGGCGCGGGACGCGCCGCCTTGCCCTTGTCCTGCGTATGAATCGTGCCGCTCTTCCACCCGACGCGGTACGTGATCTTGCGGGGATCGGTCTCCTGCTTCGTCTGGCTCGGGACGATCGGCTTTTCCGGAACGAACGGCTTGCCCGGCGCCATGGACTTGGCCGTATCGGACGGGCGGCTCGGAACGGAAGACTTGGCCGTCGCGGTCGGTTCGCCCTTGACGGGCGGCTTGTCGCTTTCGGTCATGCGTGTGCACCTCCTCTCGCGCCGGCTTGAAAGCTGACGCATCGTTTGGATACAATATATGAAACAAACCCGATCGAAGACCAATTTCGAAATGGAAGGCGGTGGCTTCTCATGAGCAATAGCGCCGGATCGACGCCGCCCGTCGTCGCGATTACGGGCGGCGCGCAGGGCATCGGCCGCGCGCTCGCGTACGCATTCGCGAAGCGCGGCTATGCGGTATCGATCGCCGATCCCGACAAGGAGGCCGGCTTCGAGGTCATTCGCGAAATTCGCCGATTCGACGGGCAGGCCGTCTATCTCGCCGCGGACGTCAGCCGCGAAGAGGACGTGGAGCGGTGGATGCGCGTCACCGCCCTCGAGCTCGGCGGGGTGCATACGCTGATCAATAACGCCGGCATCTCCCGCGGCGGCGACCCGCTCGAGCTCGAGATCGCCGAGTGGGACCGCGTCATCGGCGTCAACCTGCGCGGGACGTTCCTCTGCTCGCGCGCCGCGGGCCGCATCATGAAGCGGCAGCGCCGCGGCTCGATCGTCAACGTCGCCTCGACGCGGGCGCTCATGTCCGAGCCCAACACGGAGGCGTACGCCGCGTCCAAGGGCGGCATCCTCGCGCTGACGCATGCGCTGGCCGTCAGCCTCGGGCCTCACGGCGTCCGCGTCAACGCGGTGTCGCCGGGCTGGATCGAGACGCGCGATTGGCAGTTCAGCGCGCGCGCCTCCGAGCCGGTTCACTCCGAGCGCGACCGGCTGCAGCATCCCGTCGGCCGCGTCGGACGGCCCGAGGACATCGCCGAGGCGTGCCTCTTCCTCGCGAGCGACGAATCGTCCGGCTTCCTCACCGGGCAAAACCTCGTCGTCGACGGCGGCATGACCGTCAAGATGATCTACGAGGAATAACCCCGGATGGCACGGCGTCGTCAGTCTCCGATCTCGGCGGCGCCGATGTACAGCCGCTTCAGCTGCCGGATGACGCGATTGAGCGAATACGTCGACTTCGCCTTCTCGTAAGCGGCCCGCGACAGCTCGTAGCGGAACGACGGATCGACCATCAGCTGCTCGAGGGCATCGGCCAGAGCGCCGACGTCGTCGACGGGCACGAGCAGCCCGTTCGCGCCGTGGTCGATCTGTTCGCCGATCCCGCCGACGTTCGTCCCGACGAGCGCCAGCCAACAGAGCGCCGCCTCGGCGAATACGTTCCCGAACGCCTCCGCGCGCGAAGGCAGCACGAACACGTCGAAGAACGGCATGAATTCCTCCGGATGAAGCATGTATCCATAGAACACGATATCGTCGTAGACGTCGAGCGTCTTCGCGAGCTCTTCGAGCTCCTCCCGCATCGGTCCGTCGCCGATAATGTGCAGCATGAACGGCTGCCCGCGCCGCTTCAGCTCCGCGCAGGCGCGCAGCAGAATGTCGAGCCCCTTCGCCGGAACGAGACGGCACATCGTGATCAACTGCGGCACTTCGTTCTCGTGGGCGATCGGCTTGAAGCGCTTCTCGTCGAAGCCGTTGCGAATGACGAGAATGCGCTCCGGATGCTTCACATACCCGCTCATATACGACTTGAACGCCTCGGACACCGTCATGAGCCGATCCGCTTGATGCTCCAGTTCGCCGTACAACGACGTGAGAAATCGTTCCTCCGGCCCGCCTTCCGCGATGCGTCCGTTGAGCAGCAGCTCCTTCTCGAAGCTGGAATGCACCGTCATCAGCACCGGCGTGTCCGGGAACAGCTTCTTCATCACGAGCGCCGCGACCGGGTGATGCGCATGAATGACGTCGTAGCTGCCCTTCACGCGGAGCTTCGTCCACCATTCGTAATCTTTCAGCGTTTGCATATATTTATCGACGATCGGCACGCCCGCGTACGGCCTCCAATCGAACGTCGCGAATTCGAACGGACCGGTTCCCTTCCCCCGCACCCGCTTCGGAATCGAAAACAACTCCATTCCCCAACCCATGCGAACGAACCGCTCTTGCACATACGGTACCATCGAAGATACCCCGCCCGGCTGTTCCGGCGGAAAAAACAGCGCCTGCAATACGTTCACGGCCGTCCCCTCCCTGATGCATAAACAAATAGCCTACCCATAGGATACACGATAACCGCAGCGCGGGACAACGAAAATGGTCCGCGCCGCGAATGAGTCCTTTTCCGCAAGACGGCTTTGTCGATTTCTGTTACAATATGGGGGAATTCCCGAAGGAGGGTCGGCCCCCTTGGCCAGCGAGCTATTTTTCGGATCATTCGGCGGCGTCGTGTCGGCGTTGATGATCCTGCTTATGTTATTCCTCATGATCAGCATGTCCCTTCGATTGATGCTGTCGCGCAAGAAGAAGGCGTATTTCTCGCTCACCTTCTCGCTGCTTCTGATCGCCGGGCAGTATGCCGCGATCGTCGCGATCGGGAACGACCCGGAAGGCGAAAGCACTTATATCGTGAAAGGACTCCAGACGATATCGTTCATCGCGCTGAACGTCGGACTATATCAGCTGTACAATCCGACGAAGCGGAAGGTGACGTTCCTTGCTTTCCTCGGCACCTTGATCGCCTTGCTTATCATGGGCGTTCGCTATTATGCCGCGGCCGAGCTATTCCCGGACCCCGCCGCCGCCGCGTCGGCGCAGGCGAACGCGTTTTTGAACGTATGGATGGATATCTATTTATATGTACTTATATTATTCTGCTTCTACTTCGTCACGCCGGCGGTAGGGCAAGCGGCCAAATACCAGTTGGCGTTGGTCGTCTACTTCTTAACGCACTCCGCCTCCGTACTGAACGATTACATCTACGAAGACGGCGCGACGGGGCTCACGTTCGCGGCGCACTTCCTGCCCGTCGTCTTCTTCTTCATCGTCTTTCTCTTTATCTTCGAACGGGTGCTCGAGCTCATGCAAGCCGTCTATCAATCTTCGATCACGGACGGACTGACCGGATTGTACAACCGTCGGTTTTTCATGCGTCGGCTGCAGCAATACCTGCAAGCGGGCGTCGCCGTCGGCGTGATCTTCACCGATATCGACAATTTCAAAAAGTTGAACGATACGAAGGGGCATCAACAAGGGGACGAAGCGCTGCGGAAGGTTGCGGCGATCGTGAGGGAAGTCGCCGACGATATCGGCATCGGCGGGCGTTACGGCGGCGAAGAGATCGTCATGATCGTCGCCGAGCCGAAGCTCGACCCGGGCAAGGTCGCGGAGCGGCTGCGAGCGCGCATCGAGCAGGAGGCGGGCGTCACGGTGAGCGTCGGTTGGGCGAAGCACCGCAAGGGCGTTACGGCCGAACAACTGACGAAGCAAGCGGACGAAGCGATGTACGTCTCTAAGAAGACGGGGAAAAACCGGGTCACGGGTTACAAGCCCGGCATGACCGTTCCGGGCCTCGCCTCGTCGCCGTCGGGCAAGCCGGTGCCGATGGAATGAGTCGATCCTTGGGCGCCGTGGCCGACGATCGACGCCGAACGGGAAACCTCCCGTCCGCTCCGCCGTAATCAGCCAGCTGGCGCGGATACGAGCGGATGGACCGGAGGTTTTCCCTTTCTATGAAACTATCTTCAAGTTAATTAGTATTATTAGGTATCGAACACTGCTTCGGAGGTGATGGGACTTGCGGCGATATGCATGGATGCTGGCCGGATCGGCGCTGATCGCTGCGAGCGTAGCCGTCATTGCGCCGCCGGAGGCGCAGGCGGAGGGACTGTGGGACCGCGTGAAGGATGTCTACCATATGCCGGAAACCGTGGACAAGCTGGAAGCGCAGCTGTCCGAGACGATGCGTCAATCGGAAGAAGCGGCGGAGCGGTTCCGCGAGGCCCAGAACAGGTTGATGTCGGAAAACGAAGCCCTGCGCCGCTCCAACGAAGCGCTGGAAGCGCGCCTGCTCGCGGCGGAAGCGACGATTGTCGAGCAGCGCGCCTCGGGGGCTCGGTGGACGCGCGTGTTGATCGCGGGCGCGGCGCTCTTGCTGGGATACTTCGCGCTCGCCCGGCTGCTCCGCCTCCTCGTTTGGCGCAGACAGCACCGCGAGGCGAGGGACGGCTCCGCATGAGGTACGCCGACCTGCCGGCGCTTGCGAAGCTCGAGATCGAAGCGGACCGCGCCGCTCACATCCTGCACCCGAAGCAAATCGCGGCGTTCCGCGGACATCCGTCGAAGCGCAAGGACCGCCTGCTGGCGCTCGGGGATATGTATCGCAAGAAGAAGTGGCTGGAGTCCGTCGTCGACGGTCCGGCCGTGGTGTGGCTCGGGGTGCCGAGGGGGTTTGTATATAGCACGCTAGAGATCGGGTCGGAGAGCAGCCTGCTGTTTCTGTTCCGGAACGTGCTCCATTATCCGTCGGGCATGACGATGTCGACGACCTGGCTCCCCGTGCGGAAGGCGCTCGCCGCGGGCGATCTTATGCGCGTCCGATTCGTCGGACCGGGAGCGATCGGCCTCGTCACGAGCGGTCCTCTCGCCGAAATCGAGCTGCATCCGACGGAGCCCGCGTTCGTGGACGTCCGCTCGCTCGTCGCCTTCCCGCAGGAATGCTCGCTCCGGCTCGCCGTCTACGGCAACTCGCTCGCCAGCCAGCATATGCCGTATCAATGGCAGCTGACCGGCTCCGGCCGCGCGCTCCTCCAAGCGAGCGTGCCGAACGCCCGGCTCGAAGCCGAGACGGACCATGACAGCCTCGTTCGCCGCATCCTGCGCGAGATCGTGCCGTTCGGCGGCGTGCTGTTTAAGTAACATCGCGCTCTTCGGCGGATACATAGGAAGGCGCGCTGCGGCACGCGCCGAAGAGCAGCAGCATGGCGACAATGCCCGCAACGCCCGCGACGAACGAACCGGCCGCCGCGCCGGACGGCTCGATATTGATCGTGAACGGAAGAAACAACAGCGACGCCGCCGAGACGACGAGGAACAAGCTTCGCCGGAAGCGAACCGACGCCGCGAATTCGAGGGCGCCCGAGTCGGACGCATGCCGCGCCAACGCGGTAAAGAACCGATGCATAAGCGGCAATGTCGCAAGCATATACACGCCAGTGAACGCCAGCGGAACGATCGAGTCTTTCTCCGACGGTGCGAATAAGCCGTCGCCCCCCGCCGCGAAGAGCTCCGGAACGGCAAGGAAGGTTAGGATCGCGGCGTACGGCCTCGCGCCGAGATACGATTCCCGCACCGTTCCTAACCGCGTGATGGAGCTCCACATGAACGCGTATCCCGCAACGTCGGGAAGGATGTCGAATACGCCGAACCGGAAGTCCAACAGCACCAGCACGATGCCCCATGCGAAACGATGGAGCGCGGTCTTCAACGCGACCCTCCCCTTTCCTCCCGTGAACGAACGTAATCCCTCAAATGTTCATCGTACAATCGAGGCTGATCGTTAATGAATTGCGCGTCGACGATCCGACCTTGTTCATCCAACAGCGTAATCATGAGCTGGTAAGCATGGAATCGGCGCTCATCGTCGTCGGGCAGACGGAACTTATAAGCGACCTCCAAGGCGTCGCCCTTCCGGAGCGTCAACGGGAATGCCCCTTCGCCCTGGACGGAGACCCCGTTCGCCGCGATGTCGACCGCATCGGACAGCCGGTCGGGGAAGCTGTACGAAGCGGAAGCGATCGTCACATCCTCCCGAACCGTCCCCCCCGAGCTTCCCGTGCCGTCCGAGGAGCTCTTGCTGTAATTGAAATCCACCTTGTTCGCTAGACTCGCATTCGGATGAACGATCCACTCCCCTAAGGGAACGACGTCCTCCGTTCCGTCATTGTAATATACGGTCGCTTGTTGGAAACGTAAGGTATCGCTTAGGCTGCGGTAAGCATCCGACGACGGCATGACGGCGGCTTCCTGCAGCCTCAGCCTCCCTCTCTCGTCCCTCGTGTTTACGTGCTGAACGTATAACGTTAACTCGTTATTCACTCGGAATTGATACGGCTCGCGATCGGAATGCTTGTCGGTAATGTAGTACAACCGCTGATGACTCAATAAATCCGCAGGGATCTCGTAATAATGCTCCAGAAACATAGGCTCTTCGACCTTTACCGCTTCGTAGTACCAGAGGTTCCCGCCCCATGCGGCGATGAGCAATACGCCGAACAGCCATACTCCGTGTTTTCGCATCCCGCTCCTCCTCTCGGAACCAATATCGGAAGCAATTCCCAAAACACAATGTACGCCGTCCCGACGAGATCGTTGCGCGAAGGGCGCGATCTCCCTAAAAAATAAATAACCCCCTAGGTTCCGAATCGAACGTAGAAGGTTATTCGTCTCAAGAGGACAACATGCGCAAATATAACAGCTTGCCTTCGCCCGGATAATAATAGTCCGGCAGACGGCACATGAATTGAAAGCCGTTCCGCTCGAACAGCTTCCGCGCGCTCGCGTATTCCGGCAAGTCGCAGGTGAACGTCTCGACGTAGCGTCCGTTATTCTCGAGAATATACTCGAACATGCGCTCGATGAGCCGCCAGCCGAAGCCCCGGTGCCGGTGCGCGCGGTGCACGCCGAAATACTCCAGCCGGTAGCCGCCGCTCTTATGCTCGTTCTCGACGAAGATGATCGCCGCGATCACCTCGCCGCCCTCCTCCGCATACCAGCAAATTACGGCGCTCTCTTGCAGGCTGCGCATCGGCAGCCACCGCAGATGGTCCGTCTCCCCCGGCGTAAACCGTTGATCGTCGAAGCAATGCTCCCCCAGCAGAAAATCGGATACTCGCCCCGCCTCCGTACCGGTCTTCACCGGCTTGATGACGAACGGCGCCTCGCTAGGCGTCGAATTCATCGGTCATGCTCTCCTCTCGCGTTACGTGATGCGCAATGCGCCGTTCCAATCCTGCGTAACGCCCTGTTGGTAATAATGATCGCAGGCGAAAAAATACAGCTTTGCGGCGAGATCGTCGCGGTTTTTCTTCACGATCGAGACGAACGCCTCCCGCGCGTCGTAGAATCGGCCGCTCTGATAAAGCATTACCGCTTCTTCGAACTGCCGCTGCGTCTCCCGCTTCAGCTTCCGAATCGGCTCCGGATCCCCCTCGTAGACATCGTATAATTCTATCGTACGCGGCTCGCCGTACAGTTGTACCGGGCCCAGCTTCCGATATTCGAGGCGCACCGTCTTCTTGCAGGCGGCAAGCGCCTCCTCCGTCAGCAGAATCGAAGCGCCCAGCTTCGCGGAAGCCTTTTCCAATTCGCCTGCCAACCGCACTTGGTCGGAGACGACGCTGCCCTCCATGCGCTGCTCTTCGCCGATGATGCCGATCATGACGTCGCCGATATGAATCGAGATGCCGATGTCGATCGCTCGGTATCCGCTGTTCGCGCGGAATTGATTGTACGTCGCGAGCGTCTCCCGCATCCGCGCGGCCGCCTTCAAGGCGTCGCTCGGGTCGTTCGGGAACAGCGCCAGCATGCCCGGCCCGGTGTACCGGCTCGTGAAGCCGCCGAACTGCCGTACGACCGGTCCGAACACTTTCAAGAACGAATTGATGAAGCGGAAGTTGTCCTCCGGCGTCAAGGTCGACGAGAAGTCGGAAAACTCCCGCATGTTGCACACGAGCACGGTCATCGTCCGATGCACCTGGTCGCCGAGGCGCACCTGCGTCATATTCCCCTTGCCGAGCACGTTCAAGAATTGCTGCGGCACGAAGCGGAAGTACGATTCGCTAAGGCCGGTCACTTCCCGGATATACCGGCGGATCGAGCCTGCCATCATGTTGAACCGGTCGCCGAGCTCCGCCACTTCGTCGCGCGTGCGAATGTTCACTTCCGTGTCCCATTCGCCGCTCGCGATCAGGTTCACGCTGCGGCGCAGCCTGCGGATCGAGGAGAGCAGATACACCGTCATGACCGTAATGACGATCAGGATGACGCCGGCGATCAGGGCGATCATGCCGAGCACGTCGGACAATATTTTCAAGTGGCTCTGGCGAACGCCGTTCATGTCTTTGCCGGTTTCGTAGATGCCGATGATGTCGCCGGCGTCGTTATACAGCGGCCCGAGCGCATACATCCATTCGCCCGTCGCATCTTCCCACTCGCCGGAGACGATCTTGCCTTCCTCCAATACCTGCAGATTCTCCTCGGACGTAAGGAACGGCCGGAACATCGTCACGCTGTCGTCGTCGTCCATAACGATGTAGAGCTGTCCGTCCATGTACCGATACACGGTGCTGTACAGACCGTCCCGGTTGTCGCCCGCTTGGCTGAGCAGATCGTTCATGCGCCGCTTGATCGCTTGATAGTCTTCGCTCATGAAGTCGAGCGGGGAATCGAGGCGCTCCAATCGTTCGCCGTCGACGAGATGCTTCCCGTTGCCCGCGAGCAGCATGAGCTGTCCGCGCGTCTCTTCCTTCATCTCGTTCGTGAACGACTCGTACACCGAATACGACAAGCCGACCATCGCCGCGAGCACGATCGGGATAATGACGCCGAGCTGCTTGACGAGCAAGGAGATGCGGCGCTTCATCAGGTGCACGTACATGTGGCGGATCGTCGCGAAGAACGACGCGGCCGCCGCCGCGATCAGCGCCCAGTACGCGAACCGCAGCCATACGGTGGCCTTCGGGAATTGATACGTGCTCGTCCAGTTCGCAATGCGCCCCGTCGGATCGACCTCGATAATCTGATCCGTCGTCGCGACCGTGATGCGCCCGTGGCCGACGTACAGATTCGTGAAGTCCGACCATTCGACGTCGCCGTATTGCTCCGTCAGCTGCGAATAGCGAAGCAGCGATTCGATCGGATAGTGCGGCTGTCCTGCGTCGAGGCGTTGTACGGCCGCTTCGTGGTAGTCGATGAAGTAGACGTGCCGGCCGTCGTTCGTGAACACCTGCACCGGGAAGTTCAGCTGTACCGTCCCTTCGCCGGGATACAGCATCGCGGGGGCGCCCGTCGCGTCGACCGCGTACAAGCGGCCTCGCTTCGAGGTGAAATAGAAGCTGTTCGGGTCGTGCCCCGCGAGCTCGGAGACGTATCGGTTCGCCGGGAGCACGAAGGTGCGCAGCACCTCCGGCTCGCCGCCGCTCGCCGCGAGGCGATGGAGGACGACCGTATCGACTTCCTTGCGGAAGAAGTGCAGCTCCCCCGCCTTCGTCGACAGCCCTTGGATTTTCCCGACGCGCAGCAGGTTCTCGGACGCGTCATAGGCTGCCTCATACAGGATTTGTTGCGATTCGCCGTCGGGGGACACCTTCACGATCCGCTCGCCGGACACCTTCAGCCCGAAGGAATCCAGCACCGCAAGGACGACGTATGCGTTGCCTGCCTCGTCCGCGGCGACGCTGTCGAACAGCTGAATCGTGCCCGGCAGCGCGTCCGCGTTGCTTTGGATCGAATAGACGAGCTCCCGGTCCGCGCCGACCTTAATCAAGGATCGTTTGGAATCCGCGATCGTGTAGAGAGAGCCTTGCGCGTCGGTCGCCACCTTCGAGATGTTGGCGTACGCCGCTTCGGTTTCGTACGGCGCGGTCGACCAATACTCGCGCTGCGTCGCGAGTCCGGCGATGAGGAGCGCCGTGACGCACAGCAGAATGAAAAACTTCGTCTTCATGTGCGGCTTTCCCTCCGTTCCGCTGGCGCGTCCGCCTCGCCGAAGATGACGCCTTGCCGCAAGCTGTCGCTCCATACCGTCCGCAACCCCAATGCGATTTCGAAAAAGGCGAGCGGCACGAACGTCTGACCGTTCGTCATATACGTGGCCGTAGGCAGCTCGCCCCCGCTCGCGGCTCCGACGATCTCCGTCGCGCCGACGCGGACCGAGATGTCGCCGTCGGCCCGCTTCAAGGTCGCGGTCGACGTCTCGTCGTCCCAGGCGACCTTATAGCCGAGCGCTTCCGCATACGCGCGGACCGGCACGTACGCAGTCGTCCCGACGAGCGCCGGCGCCGCCGTCAGCTTCACGGGGCTTGCCGCGAAGGCGATCGCCTCCGGCGGCAGCGGTTCGGCCGACTGTCCGTCCGGCGTCGTCCATGGCGCCGCCGCCGCGAAGGCATGCAGCTCCGCTTCGGTATACGCGCTCTTCGCGTCTTCGGCCCAGCCGGCGAGCAGCTTTGCCTCGAGCGCAGGGAACAGTCCGAGCTCGAGATACGGCAGGAACGCCGCGAGTTCCTCCGTCTTGGCCGCGCGTTCCTCCGGCGTGCCCGGCGCGCCTGCCGCGCCGGGGCCATCCGGAGAAGCCGGCAAGCCGAGCGACTCGAGGATGGCCGCGGTCGCCGCCGCCAGCTTCTCTTCCATCGCCGCGGCGACGTCGGCGGCGCCAGCCGCCTTCGCAAGCTCGACCGCTTCGGTCAGCTGATCGAACTCGGTCAGCAGCAGCGCCGTCACGTCGACCTCTTCCTCCTCGGACGCGCCGTCGCCGCCTCCGTTCGCGCCAGTACCGCCATGCGTGCCCGTGCCATCCGCCGGGCCCGCGCCGCCGGGCGTATTCGTGCCGTCCGCCGGGCCCGCGCCGCCGGGCGTATTCGTGCCGTCCGTCGGGCCCGCGCCGCTGCCCGCCGTTCCTGCGCCATCCGCCGTTCCCGCGCCGCCGGGCGTATCCGTGCCGTCCGTCGGGCCCGCGCCGTTGCCCGCCGTTCCTGCGCCATCCGCCGTTCCCGCGCCGCCGGGCGTATCCGTGCCGTCCGTCGGGCCCGCGCCGCCGGGCGTTCCGGCTTCGCCGGCAGCATCGGCCGCCGCCGCTTCGACCTGCGCCTGCAGCCGCTCCGCCGCCGCAGCCAAGTCCGCCTCCATCGCCGGATCGTACGCGACGAGCGGCTGCCCGTCCGCCGCCTCCGCGCCCGCCTCGCCCGGCTTCGCCGGCGGCTTACCGACCGGCGCCGTCGCGTCGCCGGAGAGGCGCTTCGCGAACGCGCCGCCGGTCGCGAAATGCAGCTCCATCACGGCGTTGAAGTACGCGCCCTTCTTCTCGGCGGCGTCGACGCGCGCCTTCGCGTACGCTTCTTGCGCGGCGACGAGAGCGTCGCCCTCCGCAAGACCCGCTTTCCGTTGCGCCGTCGCCGCTTGCAGCGCGGCGAGCGCGTCCGCTTCCGCGCGGATCGCTTGCCGCATCGCCGTCTCCTCCATCGTCGCGGCCAAATAAAACGCGTTCACTTGGTTCTCGAGCGCCTTCGCATGCTCCCGCGCAAGCGTCGCCGCCGTCGCATACGCGAGCATCGACGCGGGCAGCGCATACGGATCCTCGCCCAAGTACTGCTCCTTCGGCGGGAACAGCAGCTTCTCGAAGAACGGTCTCGCCGCGTCCTTGCGTTTCACCTCCGCCAGAAACACGTTGTATACGCTAAGCGTCAGCTTGTAATCGACCGGGCGAAGCTGCAGCGTCGACTCGAGCGGGCGAAGCGATTCCGCGCCGAAGAAGGAGCGGTACAGCTGCAGCGCGAACGCATATTTTTGCTCCTCGAGCCCCCGCGCCGACTGCAGCTTCCGCAGCGTCGGGTCCGCCTCGAGCGCGGCGCGCAGCAGCGCGTCGACGCCCGCCGTATCCACCCGTACGTCGAGGAACAAGTCCGCCGCGCGGAACTTCGTCAGCCCCGCCCCGCCGAACGACTCCTCCAGCTTGCGCGCGGCGTCGTCCATGGCCTTCCTCGCGGAAGCCGCGTCCTCCCTCGCCTTGGCGTACTTCGCTTCGGCGAGCTTCAGCTCGTCCTTGTCCGCGAGACCGAAGCGCTCGCGCGCGGCGACGCCGTCCCTCGCTTCCGCTAGCTGCTTCTCGAGCTCGCGGGCGATGTCGGCCTTCAGGACCGCGACGGCGTGCGCCGCCGTCATCGTCGCCGCATCCTTCTCCGCGCCTCGCGCCGCAAGCTTCAAATCCTCCCGAGCGCCGGACAGCTGCTGATTCGCGGAAGCGAGCCGGCTTAATTTCGCGAGATCCGCGGCGAGCGTCGCGTCCTCGCCGCCCGTCTGGAGCAGCCCGGACCGCGAACGATCGATCGCGGCCGTTACGTCGGTGGACTTCTGCTGGACCATCGTCCGATATACTTCCAGGCCGGAATGCTTCTCGGCTGCGGCCGCGATCGCCTTCCCCCACGCCGTGCCCATCGGCTCTACGCCCTCCGCGGCGAATGCGCGCGCCGGGCCTAGGGCCGACGGCGCGGGCGAACCCGCAAAGCAGCTGCCGATCGTCGTCGCGACGGCGAGCAAGGCCGCAGTCCTCCGCATGTTCACCCAGCCGTTCCCCTCTTTCCAAGCTACCGTCTCGTAGCATTTTCGACATAAGTTCATAGTACTACAAAAAAATCCGTTTGTGCTTTGAAATACGTAAAATTTTAACCGATCATCCATCCCCAAAACCGGGCGAAAAGTAGTATAATACGTAGATATGTAATCGATAGAGAGGGATCGGAGATGGGACAGCTCGTATGCGGCGGCGCCATGCTGCAATGCTCGTTCGGCGTCGCGCCGAGTTCGCTGATGGTGCTGCCGGCCAACCGCGTCATGACGGCGATGCCGATCGCGAACATCATGGACAATAAGCCGATGGTCAACATCCTGCCGTTCGGCATGTGCCAATCGATGGCGAACCCGACCGTCGCGGCCGCCACGGCGGCGAAGTTCGGCGTCATGACGCCGATGCCGTGCGTACCGGCGACCGCCGCGCCGTGGGCGCCCGGCTCGCCGACCGTGCTCGTCGCGAACTTGCCGGCGCTCAACAGCACGTCCAAGTGCATGTGCAACTGGGGCGGCGTCATCTCCGTCACCCAACCCGGCCAAATGACGATTCAGGTACCGTAGTCCGCCAAATTCGTAGGACCACCGAAGGAGACGAATTCCGTGATCGAAAAGATCGTCAAGCCGTTCATCGCCCCGATCCAACGAAAAATTCTGATGCCGATGAAGAGGGCCAAGAGTTGGCCGAAGCTCCTCGCGAAGTGGCTGAAGAGAAAGTTCAAGGAGATTTTGGGGCAGAAGGAAATCACGAAGGCGAGCTACGTACCGATCGGCAATTATTACGTCTCCAAGAAGCTAATCGTCATCGTCATCATCGTTATCCTGGCGTTATACTTTCTCATATTTATCAAACCGCCGAAGTTCGTGAACAAGCTGCTCGCGCGCAAACCCGCCGTGTCCGTCGCGCACGACGGCACCGCAGCGGCGTATACGGGGGCGGCGAAGCTGTATGCCGCGGACGGCGCGCTCCTCTTCGAGGGCGAATTGGCCGAAGGGCTGTACCAAGGTCCGGGCAAGCTGTTCGAGCCGGACGGCTCCGTGTTGAAAGAGGGCACTTGGGAGAAGGGGCAGCTGACCCAAGGCAGCGCCTACGACAGCGAAGGCAAGCTGCTCTATGTCGGCGCGTTCGCCGAAGGCATGTACTCGGGTCAAGGGACGAGCTATTACCCCAACGGCGCCGTCCGCTATCAGGGCGAATTCCAAGCGGGCATGCCGAGCGGACAAGGACGGCTGTTCGACGAAGACGGAAAGCTCCTCTACGAGGGCGCTTTCTCGAACGGCGTCTATGCGGGGGAAGGCACCGAATACGACGGGGCCGGCAACATCCGCTACCAAGGCGCGTTCCTCGCGGGCAAATACAACGGCGCCGGCAAGCTGATGACCGCAGGCGGCGTCATCCGCTACGAAGGCGCGTTCAGCAACGGTCGGCCCGCCGGCCAAGGCGTCATGTATTATCCGAACGGCGCGAAGCAATACGAAGGAGCCTTCGCCGCGGGCGAGTACAGCGGCGAAGGCCGGCTGTTCGCCATGAACGGCATGCCGGCGTATGTCGGCTCCTTCCTCGCCGGCAAATTTCACGGCATCGGGGAACGCTACGGCTCGCTCGGCACCGTCGAATACCGGGGCCAATTCACGAACGGGCGCATGAACGGCCCCGGGGCTTGGTTCAAGCCGGACGGCACCGCAGCGTTCCGAGGGATGTTCAAGGATAACGAACCGGACTTCACGGCGTTCCTCGGCATGTCGGCCGCTCGCCTCGAGGAAGCGCTCGGCGGCCCTCCGACGACGACCGATATCGAAGGCGGAGCGGCCGTCGATGGGACGATCGCCCCGGAGCCCGCCGTCGGCGAACAACCCGTCGAAGGCGCGGAGACGGCCGCCCCCGCCGAACCGGTCGTCCAACCCGAGGAGCCGGCGCCGGACGCGGATCTGCTGCTCGTCTACCAGGATCTACGGCTGACGTTCGTCCTGTCGACGTTAGACGACGGTACGAACGGCGTCAGCGAGATTCGGCTGCTCACCGGAGACGCGTTGAACCGCCTGACGGAGCGGTTGGCCGCTTTGTCGGCCGACGACCCGTCGATCGGGCCGTTCACGCTCGACGCCGAAGCCGAACGCATCTACCAATGGAACGGATCGACCTACAGCTTCGTCGTAGACGGCGATGGCAAGCCCGTCTCCGGCACCGTGCGTAAGACGCTGTAATCCGAAGAAATCCCCCTCCTTCGCCGGACGAACGGCGTTCGGATGGGGATTTTCCCTTTTAGCGAAATAAGAACCGACGGGTGTGTCCCCCGACGATGCTTATCCGATTTCGCGGCGGCCGGCGGGTATACCTCCCATTGCTGCCGCGAAGCTCTAGTCGCGCTGCAATATCGCTTCGATCTCCTTCGCCAACGCGTCCAGCCCCGCTTGCACGTCGACGTCCTCGAGCCAAATATCGTTGATCCGCGTCCCCAAGAGGTCCTCGATTTCGTGATAGGCCCCGGTCGTCGGCCGCATCTTGCTGTATTGCAGTTGCTCCGAAGCGACCTGGTATCCCGGGTATGCCGCGAACGTCTCCTTCATCGTATCCGTCTCCAGCGACGACAGGCGCGTCGGCAAATAGCCGGTATTGGCGGAAGCGAAAGCCGCTTGTTCGGTGTCGGACAGCCACTTCATAAATTCGAAGGCCGCCGCCCGTTCCACGTCGGTGCCGGTATTCGCCAAATAGGTGTTCGAGCCGCCTACCGGCACGCCCCTCGTTCCCGCTTCGCCGGTCGGGATCATCGATACGCCCAGCTCGATCCCCTTCTCGGCCGCCATGCCGCCGAACGCTTTATAGCCGCCGATGCTGGAGAAGACGAGCGCCGTGTTCGGATTCGCGATGCTCGATCGTCCACCGTCCACGGATTGACCTCGAACCCGGCTTCGTTCGCCCAGGCCATGAACGACTCGTTCACGGCTAAGTAGTACGGGTGCAGCGCATCCGCTCCGCAGGAACGGGCATACGCTTCCGGCCGGTAGAACGCTTCGAGGAAGGCGATCGCCGTCTTGATTTCCGGAAATTCTTGCTTCAGACGCGCCATCGCCGTGTGATTGATGGACGACATCAAGGTTTGTTCGCCATAGTCGCACTCCCTTACCAGACGGGCGGCTTCGCGGTTCACCTCTCCGTAAGGCGTCGCGTAATCCTTCGTCTCGATGTTCAGATACAGGTCGTTCGCTTTCGCGAAGCGAATGACGTCGACCAACTCCGGGATGCGGCTGCCTTCCGGACCGAACGTTCTCTCCGCGTTATACTGGCGGCCGTTCGTCGCGAGGAACGACAACGGGCTTTCGAAGCCGTCCACCTTCTTGAACGCATGCGCATAATCGTACCGCCGAAGCTCCTCCAGCGTCATCTCCCGCACGACGCCGGTTCCGTCGGACGTACGGTCGATCGTTAGGTCGTGAATGACGACGAGCTTGCCGTCCTTCGTCAGCTGTACGTCTACTTCGATGCCGTCGGCGCCCATCTCCAGCGCCAGCTCGAAAGCGGCCATCGTGTTTTCCGGCGCGTATGCGCTGGCCCCACGGTGGGCAATATTCTCGTCCTCATCGTTGCGCTCCTCTCCGTTCCAAGCAAAGATCCGGTCGGTCCGTAATGATCGCGTCGACGCCAGCGTCGAACATTCGATCCATCTCCGCGGGGGCGTTCACCGTCCAACAGTTGACCGCCACGCCGGCCTCGCGCGCTTGCTCGACCATCTCCCGGTTTACGCCGATGTACAAGGGGTGCAGCGCGTCGGCCCCGGCCGACTTGGCATAAACCTCTCCCCGGTATAACCCTGCGAAGTGCAGCAAGCCGGTCTTCAGTTCCGGGAACATCCGCTTCAGGTTGACCATGGAGCCGTGATTGAAGGAGGAGAAAATGACCTGTTCCTCTAGGCCGTATTCCTTCACCAACGCGGCCGAAGCGGCGGCCAAACTTTCGTACGCGCCGGACTTGGACAAGATATCCTTCACTTCGATATTCAGATATAAGTCGCGATCCCTAACGAGCTCGAGCACTTGGCGCAGCGTAGGGATTTCGGCATGCTCGTACGCCTCCTCGAAGCGGGCGTTATAATTGAATCGCTTCAGCTCCGCCAAGGTCATGTCGGATACGCTGCCGCTCCCGTCGGACGTCCGATCGATCGTATCGTCGTGAATGACGACGATCTCCCCGTCCTTCGTAACATGGATGTCGATCTCGAAGCCGTCGGCCTGCTGCTCGACGCCCAGACGGAACGCCTCCATCGTATTTTCGGGGGCATACGCGCTCGCGCCCCGGTGAGCCAATATTCTGACGTTGCGTTTCAAGCTCCTCATCCCTTCTTATATGGTTTCGCCGGCGGCGCCGGCGGTCGTGCCTTCTTCGCAAAGCAATTCCGGAAGTTCATCGATGACGTAGTCCGGCTCGAACGACTGACGCTTCGCATCCTCCAGCGTGGCGATGCCGGTCAACACCAGAGCCGTCCGCATCCCGCTGCGGAGCCCCATGGCGATATCCGTCTCGAGGCGGTCGCCCACGATCAAGCAGCGATCCGGCGGAAGCCGCAGCCATTCCAGCGCATACCGGGCGAAGAACGTCGACGGCTTGCCGACGTAATGCTCGCCGCGCACCTCCGCCGCCGCGCTTACCGCTTGCATGAACGCCCACGTATCGGGGATATGGCCGCCGGGCACCGGACAAGCCGGGTCCGGGTTGACGGCGATCAATCGGGCGCCGGCCCGAACCGCCTCCATCCCGAGGCGGAGCTTCTCGTACGTGAACTCCCGGTCCGAGCCGACCAAGACGTGCGTGGCGGCGTCGGGGTCCACGGTCCATTCGACTCCGAATTCATCCATCTGACTTCGCATCGCCGCTTCGCCCAGCAACAGCACCTTCGCGTTCGGCGCGACCCGCGAGAAATACAAGCCGCTAACGTACAGCGCCGTCAGCACCTCGTCTTCCCGGCACGGCACCCCCATCGCCTCCAGCTTCCTGCGGCATTGCTCTCGCGTCAGCACGGAGCTGTTCGTCAGAAACAATAGCTTCTTGCCCCTCCCCCGCAGCGCTCGAATCGTCTCGGCCGCGCCCGGAAGCAATCGATCGGCGGCGTAGATCGTTCCGTCCAGATCGAAGCAATACGCGTCGTAAGAATCGATTCTTTTGATCATTCCGACCCCTTCCCCTTCCCCGGAGAAGACGACAAAAAACCCAGCGTAAGAATACGGATATGTCGCCCCGAGCCGCAATAGGCTTGAGTCGTCTCCTCCGATTCCTGACCGCTGGGTTTTCTCATCGTCTCCACCCGGTGGCAGTATATTCAATTTCTCGTTCGCCAGAGCGAGGCGTCTCCGATCGAGACGTAGTCCGCGCCGTTGTGCAAGGCCGTCCGGATTTCCTCCGCGTGCCTGACCAGCCCGCCGACAATCAAGGGCTGCTTAATCCGTTGACGCATTTCCCGAATGACGCGCGGCATGAGCCCGGGCATGAGCTCGACTTCGTCCGGCTTGGACGTCTGGATCATGCGCAGCGCCGTCTCGATCGCCGCCGAGTCGATGGCGAAAATACGTTGGATGCTAGGCAACCCGTACTGCCGGACCGTCGCGATCGCGTTGCTCTTCGTCGTAATGACGCCGTCCGCTTTCACCGACTCCGCCAAATACTGAATCGCCGCCGCGTCTCTGCCGATGCCGCCGATCATCTCCACATGCACGAACACCTGCTTGCCGCTTCCTGCAGGCATCGCACGATGCCGCCGATCGTGTTGATGTTGCCCGTCATCAGATTGACGCGTTTCACCTCGCAGTCCATAGCGGGACGAATTTGGCTGTCGTCCGTAATCGAAGCGATGACAGGGAATCGTTCCATGACCGCCCTCCCCCTCTTCGGTTCTACAGCTGCTTGTACGACTACTATAAATTAGTTATATTTGCGCAATGTCAGAGGGAGTTTAAGGTTCGGTAAAGGAGGTCAGCCCCTGTCGCCCCGGCAGTCCGTCCCGGTAGTCCGTCCCGCGACGCGACGAAGCAGCCGGTAGGCGCCGGCTGCTTCGCAGGTTCGAATTAGGGGTTGACTACGCGAATGACGACATTTCCCTTCTTGCGTCCGGTGTCTACGTACCGATGCGCTTCGACGATCTGCTCCAGCGGGTAACTCCGATCGATGACGGGACGCAGCTCCCCCGATTCCAATAGCGACTTGAGGAACAGTAAATCCTCCCGACTTTCTCGGTCGGCTCCCGTGCTGAAGCGCTTGCCGCCGTCCAGCTTCGCTCGCAATCCGCGGGTGATCGAGGAAAACCCGAGGCTGAAGGCACTTAAATAAACCCCCCGAGGCTTTAGCGCTTTGATACAGCTTTCGAACTTGCCCTTGCCGACCGTATCGAAGATCAGATCGTACGGGCCGCCGAGACGCGCCGGATCGGAACTCGTGTAATCGATTACGCGCTGGGCTCCAAGCGATTTGACCATCTCTACATTCACCTTGCTGCATACCGCAGTCACTTCCGCTCCCAATATTCTCGCCAGTTGAACCGCATACGTGCCGACGCTGCCGGATGCGCCGTAAACGAGAATTTTCTGACCGGGCCGAAGGTCTCCCGCACGCAAAAACCTGAGCGCGGTCCCTCCCCCGATCGGCACGGCCGCCGCTTCGTCATACGTTACGTTGGAAGGTTTCAAGGCGATGATGCCGTTCTCCGGCAAACACCGGTACTCGGCGTACGCGCCGAAGCCGATTCCGCAGGAAGCGAATACAGCGTCTCCCGTCTGAAACTGCGTAACGCTCTTGCCGACCGATTCCACTACCCCGGCCAACTCGAAACCCAGGGTCCGAATTTTGACGGGTTTCGCGAGACCGTTGTAGATTCGAGCCGCGAACGGATCCGCCTTGCGCATTCGACAATCTCCCGCAGATACGGTGGTAGCGCGAATTTTTATTAAGATTTCATTGTCTCCGGGAACGGGCTTTGCCACTTCCCTCATCTCCAATACGTCCGGTGATCCATACGCCTCGTACACCACTGCCTTCATCGTATCCCTCCCTTTCCCATCTAGGTTTCCGATCTCTAGAGCTCTCGTCAGCTCCGCTTTGTATACTATATACCCCATACTACGTTGGAAGGATAAGCGCGTTCCCTGCGCCTGGTTTTGCATCGGAGTGTTTCTTTGCGAGTGTTATTCCCTTGAAGAGCCATGCGCCGGGGGCGACTCGCCGACTACGAAAGAAAGAAAGCAGCCGACGACGGCTGCTGCTGGATTGATCTTATACGGTACTCTTGCGCAAGTCTCTTGAACGATTCCCTGCCGTCTACCCGACATACGGGTTCACGATCTCTCGCACCCGTTCGATGCCTTCCCACATGTCGCCCGGCCCGTCATAGACGAGCGTGATCGGCCCGGCGAAGCCGCACTCGCGCACGAGCTCGAGGCAAGAACGCAGCTCGTCCGCGTCCGGCATGCCCGCTGCGTCGGTCATCGCCTTGGCGTGAATCTCCGACGCGCGGGGGACGATGCGACCGAGCTCCTCCAGCTTCGTCCGACCCGCGAAATTGCCGAAGTCGGCGATCAGCCCGAGCGATTCGCCGCACGCCTCGAGCAGCGCCAAGCAATTGGCGGCGGTAGACGTCAGCGGGCGGAAGTTTTCCGTCACGACCCGCACGCCGCGCGGAGCCGCATACGCGCAGAGCTCGCGCAGCCCTTCCGCGGAACGTCGCAGCGCGTTCGCATCGTCCGGCGCCGCTTCGCCCGCGACGACGCGAACGCGTTCCGCGCCGGCGGCGCTCGCGAAGTCGATCCACCGCTTTAGCCACGCTAGATCCGCCTCGCGCCGCTTCTCGTCCGCAGTCGAGAGATCGCCGTAATCGAGCAGCAGCGTAAATAACCGGACGCCGGCAGCCTCGAACGCCGCACGCAATGCGCGCGCGTATTCCTCTCCTTCGTTCGGAATGTGGAAGTGGCAGACGTTCGCCGCGCCGAAGCCCTTCGCCGCCAAGACGACGGGCAGCTCGAGCAGCGTCAGCAGCTCCGGTTGGTCCTGCGGTTCCGTCAAGTAACCGCCATCCGCTTCGTTCCAGCGGGTCCACCGGAGCGGACCTAGATTTCGATGCAAGCTCCAAGTCGTCAAAGAGAAATACAGCATGCGAATCGCTCCCCTTTCATACAAATGATATAAATATGTCCAATCCTCTATACACGCTAGGAGGCGCGATGTAGCGATGTTAAAACGAGTCTATTGGGTCAGCGACAAGCTTCCGGGCGTCGTGACGGCCGGCGTCGGCTTTCGCGCAGACGAAGACGCGCCCTACGAGCGCTCGATCGAGCGATGGGAAAAAGAGGGCGACGCTTGGTCGTACAAGGGGACGCAATCCCCCGAACGGCAGCGTCAGCTCGAGAGCCACCCGTTCATTCACGCGAAGCTGGAAGGAGCGGCAGCCGAACGGTAACGGTCTGTACGTCCGCTTAGGACTACGATAAAACCGACGAACGTGCGCTCCGCGCGGTTCGCCGGCTTCGTACGGATCCGAAGAAACCCGCTCAGCTTTTCGCGGCGGCGGCTTCTTTGGCGTTGGCATCGGCGGCGCCGGCGCCGGCGCCGAATACGCCGAGCGAAGCGAACGGGTCGACCGCTTCCTCCGGCTGCTTCGTCGCCCACCAACGAATGCGTAGTCGCGTCCGCTCGGTCTTCTGCAGCACGCGAACGCCGATGCGGAACGTCCCCTTCTTCGGATAGACGATCGCCCCGATCGATACCCGAGGCAAGCCAGAGTCGTACTCGCTCTTCGCGAACACGTCGGAGGCGCCGAAGTAGACGGCATCGCGGCGATCCCACATCTCGGGCATCAATGCCGCCCCCTCCTCCTTCTCGTCCGACAAGGCGACTTCGAGCCGTACCGGACCTTCCCCGAGCGCGTGCTCCAGCTCTTCCGAGTAGAAGTCGCGCTGCTTCCTGTGCCACCACTTCAGCTTCTTCGGCGCAATGATGGGGATCTCTACGATCCCGGTGTCGTGCAGCCGCTCCGGCGGTGCTTCGTCGTCCTCGTCCTCGTAGGGCGCTTCCGCCGCGGGCGTCGGGAACGGGATCGCCGGGGCGAGCGCCGGAAGCACGGAGGCCGCCGCTTCCCGAACGGTGCGAATGATTTCTTCCGCGCCGGCCTTGCTGCCGAGAATCCGGTAAAGCACCGACGGGTTGATGACGTATTCCCCGAACGGCACCCGCTCGACGCTGTCGATGACATACGTCGGCCCCATCTGCAGTAGGTTCACCTTCGCGAGATACACGCACGGCGCAGGCGGCGAATCGATGGCGCGGTCGAGCGACCGCTCGTAGAACGCGCGCAGCATGCGCGCGGACGCCGGTTCCTCCGCCACCTCGACCGATTGACGCACATCGGATAGCTCAGTGACGAGCCGGTCGCCGATGACGAGCCGCGCCGAGCCGCGGCGGAAGCGCAGCGACGCGTTCGTCGACGTCTCGCCGTCCGGCAGCGGCAGCGCGCGCATCGTCACGACGGTCGTATACGTCGCCTTGCCGCCGTCCGTCGGCTCGGAGAAGACGATGCGGCCGTCGTTCGCTTCCAGCTGCGCATCGTCCGCTTCGACCCCGACCCAATCGGGCGCGTATTCGAATTCGACATGAGGCGTCTGCAGCGTCTTCTCGATCCGAATTTTCATCTCGAACGTCTCGCCCGGCATAACGTACCGCGGCACCGTCTGCAGCACGCGCACTTGCGCGTCCTCATACCAAACGCTCGTCTCCTCGATCAGGTCGCTATACTCGAACGCGGAAGGGGGCGGCGCCTCTTCGCGGACGAACAGCCGATAGCCTTCCATGATCCGATTATGCTCGCTCACTTCCTCGGTGCGGCCCGACGCGCCTGCGACCGAATGGACCGGCTCCTTGCCCTTCTCGTCATACCCGATGCACAGGTAGACGTTCTTGGCGTATTCGTTGTTCGTGAAGCCCTCGAGCATCGACAACTTCAGCGTCACCGGAGACGGCACGACGATCTCGCGGCCAAGCTGATCGAGCGCGACGCC
>JAPSKX010000246.1 GCA_031181325.1 Paenibacillus sp. | reverse complement strand
TCGTTATCGTCATGATGTTCCTGCACACGCTCCGCGTATTCTTTACGGGATCGTACAAACATCCGCGCGAGATGAACTGGGTCGTCGGCGTGCTGATTTTCGGCGTCATGCTCGGCCTCGGGTTCACCGGATATTTGCTGCCGTGGGACAACAAAGCGTACTTCGCGACCAAGGTCGGCATTCAGATCGCGGCGTCCGTGCCGTTCATCGGCGAATCGATCAAGGTGTTCCTGCAGGGCGGAGATATCGTCGGCGCGCAGACGATCGCCCGATTCTTCGCACTGCACGTATTCTTCTTACCGGCTGTCTTGCTCGCGTTGCTCGCGGGGCACTTCTTCCTGATTCGGAAGCAAGGCATCTCCGGACCGTTGTGATAAGGGGGTAACAGTAGCTATGGCCGGTTCGCATCATAACGGTAAAGACCAAAAGGAAAAGATCGTCTACGTCGGAGACTCTCGGGTACCGAAGCCGACGAAAGTGCACATTCCGCCGGACTATACGGCGTTTCCCGGCAAGTCGGAGGCGTTCATCCCGAACTTCCTCTTGAAGGAATGGATGGTCGGCTGCGTATTCTTAGTCGGCGTTCTCGTCCTAGTCGTATCTCACCCGGCGCCGCTCGGCTATCCGGCGGATCCGACGAACACCGGCTTCATTCCGATGCCGGACTGGTACTTCCTGTTTATGTACCAGCTGCTGAAGTATCCGTACATGTCGGAGGAGTTCGTCGTGCTCGGCACGGTGGGCATTCCGGGGCTCGCCTTCGGCGCGTTGCTGTTGGCGCCGTTCCTCGACCGCTCGCCGGAGCGCCGCTTCTACCGCCGTCCGGTCACGTCCGCGATGATGCTCTTGTCGCTCGCGGCGATGGTGTACCTCACGAACGTGTCTTGGACGCACTATCAACACGAGCTCGAAGTGAACGGCATCGTGCCGGAGCACATCGAACGCGAAGAGAAGATGCGGGAAGAGCGCGAAGCGATTAAGAACGGCGAAGAGCCGCCGAAGGAAGCGGAATCGGTCGTGTTCGCGGACGATCCGGCGGCGGAAATTTATCAGAAGGCGACTTGCATCCAGTGCCACGGCACGGACTTGAGAGGCGCCGCGGCTTCGCTGATCGGCATCGGCGACAAGTACACGGAAGAAGAAATCGCCGATATCGTGCACAACGGCAAGGGCGGCATGATGCCGCAATACGACGCTAACATCGAAGCAGGCCTCACGGCCGAAGAGATGGACGCATTGATCGCATGGCTCGCGCTGCAGAAAGCCGAGAACGAAGGCAAAGAGGCGCCGGCGGCGGAATAATCCGCCTCCATCGACAAAGACCCGATCGCATAGCCGCGGTCGGGTCTTTGCATATCAGCATAGGAGGGAATCCGCGAGTGATCGACCGCATCTCTTGGGCGTGGAGCCGTTCGCTGCTGCTTGCTCCATGGTTTCTTCACGCGCTGCTCTTGGTCAATGTCTTAGGGACGTTATACGGGTACGAATGGTACCGCGGGCAGCTCGTCCGCACGTGGAACGAATACGGGGAGTGGCTTGTACCGTTCGTGCCGGACAGCCCGACCGCGAGTTTGTTCTTTAGCATCACGATTTGGTATTTGATCTGCGACGCATCGCGGGCGAACCGCGCTCAAGGCGCGCTGCGGCCGACCGGCGGCGGCGGTCCGATCAGCTGGAGAGGCGTCTGGGAGGCGCTCGCCGTCATCACGCAAGTGAAGTACGGCATCTGGGCGGTGACGATCATCTTCTGGGGCGCTTCGCAAGGGGACGCGATTGCGTGGCAAGAGTGGATGCTCGTCGTCTCCCATTCGGCGATGGCGATCGAGGCGCTCCTGTATATGCGTTTCTATCGTTTCACGGCGCTCGCCGTCGTCGTCGGGGCGGTATGGACGCTGACGAACGACGTCATCGACTACACGTTCGGGGTGTTTCCGTATTTGCCGTCGCCGCTGTACGACAACGTCGGAGAAGTGCAGCTATTCACCGTCTCGTTGTCGGCGCTAGGCATCGCATGCGCCTTCCTCGGCGTGCGGATCGCCGCAAAATATCGCGTCTAAACCGGGACATCCCTCCATATCATGATGATAGGAGGGATGTCCCATGGCATTATTTCGGCGATGGCGCCGCAGCGCCTGGATCTTGGCAGCGACGGCCGCGATGGCGTTCGCCGCAGGCTGCGCTACTTCGGACGAGCCGGTCCCGGAAGCGGAAGCGACGAAGGTCGTGACGGATGTGCAGCGGCAGACGATGCGGCTCATGAACGATGCGGCGGAAGAAGCGTATCAGAGCGTGCAGAAGGGCGACCTGGAACGTACGAAGGAGCGGCTCGCGCAGCTTTCCGTCTTATCGACCAAGCTGTCTTACGAAGGATTGGCGAGCGTGGAAGGGATCGAAGCCGTGACCGGGTCGATCCACGCGGCGCTGCGTTCGCTCAATGCGGTATCGCCGGACCATCGCAGCGCGACGATCAAGGTGGCGACGGCGAGGCTGGCGGTGGATGCGCTGTCCCATCGGGAGCAGCCGATGTGGTTAGGCTTCCGGGACGCGCTCTCGGGCGACCTGGAGAAGCTGGCGATGGCGGCGGAAGCGGAGAACGATCCGGCCGCCAGCGAAGCGCTCGCGTCTTGGCGCGGTCATCTGTCGATGGTGCGTCCCGCCGTCGTCGTCTCTCGCGAGCCGTCGGATGCCGTCAAGCTCGATTCGATTACGGCGTTCCTGACGAACGCGCTTCGATCGGCCGACTGGAGCGGTCTCAGGCAGGCGATGCCGAATCTGGAATCGGCGCTCGGCGAGGTGTTCGCCGATCAAGATCGGGAGACGACGGTGACGCCGCTCGCGCCGACGGCGGAGCCGCCGCATCCGATTCTATGGTCGCTTGGGCTCGGGGCCTTCATCGTGACGGTGTTGACGTACGTCGCTTGGCGGCGGTACGCGGCCGATCAAGGCGTTGCGAAGGTAAAGTCGGAACGGGATTTCGAAGGGCGGGGCTGAGGCCTCGTCCTTTTTTCATGGATCAGGATTCCTCGGATTTGAATCCTTCCCCTAAGACGTCCTGCACCTCCGAGACGATGATGAACGCCCTGGGGTCCGCCTGACGGACGATACGTTCGAGGCGGCGGGTTTCGTGCCGATAGACGACGCAATAGAGCATCTCTTTCGCTTGCCCGGTGAAGCCCCCTCTGGCCGGAATGAGCGTTACCCCTCGATCGAGCTCCTTCATGATCTGAACCGAGATCTCCTGCGTCTTCTCCGAGATGATCGTGAACGCGCGGGCCGCATACTCCCCCTGCTGGATGACGTCGATCATCTTCGCCGCTACGAAGACGACGACGAGCGTATACAGGACGCGCTCCATCGAGATGTACAGCAGCGAAGCGGCGATGACGATCGCGTCGAAGTAAAGGAAGAACTGCCCGATGCTCCAACCCTTCGTACGATTGACGATGCGCGCCAGGATGTCGGCTCCTCCGGTCGTCCCGCCGAATCGGAATACGATGCCGAGCCCCGTTCCAAGCGTAACGCCGGCATACAGCGCGGCGAGGAACAAGTCGTCCTCCCCTCCGAACGGCACGATGAACCCCATATGGAGCACGCGCTCCATAATATACAGGAAGAGCGTCAATGACAACGTGCCGAAGCCGGTCAGCCACATCCCTTTGGGTCCCAGCAGCCTCCAGCCGATGACGAACAACGGAATGTTCAGCAGCAACGTCGAGACGGACAGCGGCACCCCGAACGCGTAATTGAGCACAATCGAGATCCCGGTGACGCCGCCTTCCGTCAATTCGTTCGGGATGATGAAATAATGGATGCCGAACGCGTAGATCGCCGTCCCGAGCATGATGGGAAACAATTGCTTCGCGAGCTTGATCGGTTGCAGTGTGCGCATCGGAACCACCTATTCTGCTTCGAAATGAAAATCGCCGGACGTTTACGTTTATTGTACACTTCTTTCATCCGCCGTTCAAAAACGATGTCCCCTTTTGGCCGCTTCCATTCTTGTGCAATCCCCCCGCTTTGCAGTAACATAGGGATAAACCTCAGGCGGACCCGTCCGGGGACCGGAAAGGCGGAATTTTCAGTGTCGGACAAGTCGATGCGCGAGATGCAAAAGGAAGTCGACGCATACATCTCGCAATTTAAAGAAGGGTATTTCAGCCCGCTGTCGATGCTCGCCCGCATGACCGAGGAGGTCGGCGAGCTCGCCCGCGAGGTGAATCATACGTACGGGGAGAAGCCGAAGAAGCAGGACGAAGCCGACAATTCCATCGAATACGAGCTCGGCGACATCTTATTCATCGTCATCTGCTTCGCGAATTCGCTCGGGATCGACCTGCAGAAGGCGCATGAGCTGGTGATGGAGAAATTCAACACCCGCGACGCGAATCGATGGACGAAACGGGACACCTAAGCCCCGCTTAGCGAATATGGTATACCATCATCCTTGCGCGTTGGTTCATCCGGTAAGGGGGTGGTTACGATGAGCGGCGAGAAGGAACTGCAGAAGGCTTACGAATCGATCCTCGGACAGCACTTCGAGCAGGCGGTGGAGTGGTTTCAGAAAGCGATCGAGCAGGACCCGGACAATCCGGATTATCATTATAAGCTGTCGATCACGTACGCGCGGAGCGGCCGGATCGACGACGCGCTCGCCTCGGCTCGCAAAGCGCATTCGCTCGAACCGGGAGCCGCGGAATACGGCATGCAGGTTCGAACGCTGGAAGCGAAGCAGCTGGTCGGGCAAGCGGAGCGTCTGCTCGCGGACGGCATGAGCGGCGACGCGCTCGCGGCCGCGTATTTGCGGCAAGCGATCGCGCTCGATCCGCTGGAGGAAGGAGCTTACGTGCTGCTCGCCTCCACGCTGGCCCGCATGAAGGAGTACCCTGCGGCGATCGCGGCGCTGAAGGAGCTGTTGGAGCTCCACCCGGAGCACCGCACGGCGGCGGCGCTGCTTGCGCAAATCAAGTCATCATTCGCGGATTATATGGAGGAACGGACATGAACAACGAACGAAACATTCGCGTGGCGGTAGCCGGGGCGGGCGGCCGTATGGGCCGGGAAGTCGTAAAGCTGGTGCTCTCCGAGCCCGATTTCGAATTGGCGGCGGCGGTGTCGCCGTCCTCTCGAGGGAGAGACGCCGGCGAGCTCGTCGGATTGCCGGCTTGCGGCATTGCGGTAAGCCATGATCTCGAGGAAGCACTCGTCGAGGCGCCGGCCGACGTCCTCGTCGATTTCACGACGCCGCAGCTCGCGCTTCGCCACGCCTCCCTCGCGATCGAACGGGGCGTCCGCCCGGTCATGGGGACGACGGGCTTTACGCCGGAGAACATCTCCGACTTGGACATGCTGTGCCGGGACAAGCGAATCGGCGGATTGATCGCGCCGAATTTCTCGATCGGCGCGATTCTCATGATGAAATTCGCGCAGGAAGCGGCGAAACATTTCCCTCATCTCGAAATCATCGAGTATCACGGCGACCAGAAGCTGGACGCGCCGTCGGGCACCGCCGTCAAGACGGCGGAACTGATCGCGCAGACGAGGAAGTCGATGAAGCAGGGCAATCCGAACGAGCACGAGACGATTCCGGGATCGCGGGGCGGCGAATACGACGGCTTCCGCATTCACAGCGTTCGGCTGCCCGGCGTCTTCGCGCAGCAGGAGGTCGTCTTCGGCGCGTTCGGCCAGACGCTGAAGATTCGCCACGATTCGTACGACCGCGCCGGCTATATGCCCGGCGTCGCGACGGCGGTACGCAAGGTGATGGGGACGATCGGCATGGTATACGGCTTCGAGCACATGATGGACTGAACATTCGACCGACGAGGGGGAACCGGAATGAATATCGCATTGATCGCGCACGATCGCAAGAAGGACGAGATGGTCGACTTCGCCATCGCCTACGAGCAAGTATTGTCCCGTCACCGGTTGTTCGCGACCGGTACGACCGGCATGCGCATTATGGAAAATACGAAGCTGCAAGTGCACCGATTTTTATCCGGTCCGCTCGGCGGCGATCAACAGATCGGCGCCATGATCGCGCAGAACGAGATGGATTTGATCA
>JAPSKX010000245.1 GCA_031181325.1 Paenibacillus sp. | reverse complement strand
GCCGGACGGGACGGTCGGCGCGATCGGCGGGGTCGTTCATAAGGTGGTCGGCGCCCATCGGAGCGGCGCGGACGTCTTCTTCGTGCCGCCGGCCAACGCCGAGGCGGCCGAGACGAAGGCCGCCGCGATCGGCACGGAGATGAAGATCGTGACGGTATCGACGCTTGGGGAAGCGCTCGACTACTTGGCGTCGCTGCCCGAGGAGCCGACGCGAATCGGCGGCTTGTAATAGTCGGCGAACCAATCGTCGGGCGCGGACGCGCCGTAGCCGAGCGCATACGCGGCCGTCGCCGCCGCGTCCAGCGCGAGCAGCGGATGCGCCTCCGCGGCGCCGACGTTCGTGACGACCGGCACGGCGGCGACCCGTCTCATGCGGGCGAGCAAGGCGCGGCCGGCTTCGGTGAAGCCGAGGACGCGCAGGTACGGTACGCCGTCCCGCAGCGCCGAGGCGGTCGTCGCCGCTTTGTCGTGCTCGAGATAGACGGCCGTCAGCATACGCTGCAGCTTCGTGCGGGTGTAACGCTTCGTCTTCAGTCGTTCCAATAACGCTTCCACGGACGCTTCCGGCCCTAGGGCCGGAAGCGTCTTCTTGATGCGCCGCTCCAGCCCTTCGGTCACCTCGCGCAGCGCGCCGAGCCGCGACTCCGGCAGCGTCAGCAGCCGGTGAAACAGCGGCGTCCGGTACCGCTCCCAATGCATCGGCGCCCGGCCCGCCGCCCACTCGCGCTCGAGGATGCGCAGCGTCGTCGCCGGCACGTACGGCGCGACGGCCGCGAGCGCCGATTCGGCGTCGCCGCCGGCTTCGAGCAGCCGCTTCCGGATGGCCGTGGCGCTGGCGATGGACGCGTCGTCGAAGCCGGTATCGCGGTACCCGGCTTTCACGCGCCGGATCGTCAGCGGCCGCAGGGCGGCGCCGAGCCGCTCCCGCGCGAGCAGGTAATGGAAGCCGAGCGAATTGTTCGGCTCGGCGAGGAGCCGCGCGTCGTCCGGCGCGCCGGTCAGCGCCGCCGCGGCGGCGGCGTACGCGGCAGGGTAGGGGGCGCCGGTCTTCAGCTGCGCCTGCAGGCGGCCGGCGAACGTCTCCGGCTCGGCCGCAAGGCGCTCCGCAAGCGTCGACAGCCCGGCGATGTCGCCGCTCTCGCTGCCGAAGCAGAACGCGTCGACGACGCCGGTTCGCGCGAGGCACGAGACGGCGCCGTAGGCAAACCATTCGGCGGGCTGCGCGCTGTAGGCGACCGGCAGCTCCAGCACGAGGTCGACGCCGGCGAGCAGGGCGGCCTCCGCGCGCGCCCACTTGTTGAGCAGCGCCGGCTCCCCGCGCTGCAGCCAATGGCCGCTCATGACGGCGACGACCGCGTCGGCGCCGGCGGCCGCCTTGGAGACGGCCAAATGATACGCGTGCCCGTTATGCAATGGATTGTATTCGACGATGACCCCGACGACGCCCCCCATTCCGCACAGCTCCTTCGCATAAAAAATACGCCCCTCTCGCCCGCGCGATACGCGAGACGACAGGAGCGTTCCGTCGTGCCGATCCTTCCCGCGAGCCGAGGTCGGTCCGTCAGTCGCCGACGGCTTCCAGCCTGGCGAGCCGCTTGCGATAGACGAAGCGCGACAGCCCGACGCTGATTTCGTACAGCAGGAACAGCGGAATGATGACGAGCACGTCGGAGACGATGTCCGGCGGCGTAATCGTAACCGCGACGACCGTCAGCACCAAGTACGCGACGCGCCGCATCTTGGCGAGACGCGTCGGATTCAAGATGCCGAGCGACGTCAGGAACATCACGATGACCGGCATCTCGAACAGCACGCCGAACGGCACAGTCATATTGATCATGAATCGCAGGTACTTGTCCGCGGTATACGACGTGACGAAGTTGGCGGACAAGCCGCCGAGGAACGACAGCACCATCGGATAGATGACCAGATAGCCGAACGCGAGGCCGATCAGGAACAGCACGGCGAGCGCCGGAATATACGCGAGCGACGTACGCCGTTCGACGGGCCGCAGGCCGGGCGAGACGAAGCGCCACAATTGGTAGCCGGCGACGGGGATCGTCACCGCGATCGCGAACACCCCGGCGATCATGAAGTACACCCACAGCGGATCGGAAGGACTCAGCACGAGAAGCTTGCCGTCCATCTCCCGGGTCAGCCAGACGTAAATGCGATCCACGTAGACGAAAGCGCCGCACAGGGCGACCACGAAGGCGCCTAACGTGACGATGAGCCTCTTGCGGAGTTCCGCGAGATGCTCCGTTAAATTCATATCTTGTTCGCTCATGATAACTCCCGAAGACGAATTTATTTCTTATCCGCGGCGGACAACTTCTCCTCGTCCTTATCGTCCTGCGAGACGAGCTCGCGCGTGGACGACTTGAACTCGCTGAGCGTCCGTCCGAAGGCGCGGCCGAGCTCCGGCAGCTTGGACGGTCCGAAGATGATCAGGGCGATGATCAAGATCAAAATCAAACCGGGAATTCCGATGTTGAACGGCATAAGTGAATCAGCTCCTTCGCGTGAAAATCGCGCGCGCGAAAGGCGGGAAGGCCCGCCGATCGCGTGCGCGTTCGTGAGTACGCTCATTGATATACAAGATTATAACAAACTCGAAGGGGAAAGTGTATGTCGAATGCCGAGGAGCGCCGATCAGAACTTGAAGCCCGAGATCGCGACCACGGCGGGACGCGGTTGATCGTCGCCCGCCCGGTGCGGCCACATCGACGTCGGCTTCGCCGGGTCCTCCGTGTTTTCGCCCGGGTGCTGCACGGCGAGGAACAGCGTACGCTCGTCCGGGGTGAACCAAGGGCCCGTCAGCTCCGCGTCCGTCGGCGCCGAAGCGAACTGCAGCGCTTCGCCCTTCGACGGACCGTGGCTCGGGATGACGAAGACGCCGTTGTTGCCGAACGCCGTAAAGACCCCCTTGTTCATGGAGCCGCTGGACATGTCCGTGACCGTCCAGAGGTCGCCGTTCGCGTCGAACGTAATGTTGTCGGGCGCGGAGAAGCCGCTTTGGCGGCCGCCCGCCGCGAAAATTTCGAAGTCGAATTCCATGGCGCCGAGGTCGCCGTCCTTTTCGAAATACCGGGTAATATGCCCGTGAATGTTGCCGTGCGAGTCGTTGTTCGTGTGGCAGACGAAGAACGTATTGTCGAAAGGCGAAATTTCGATATCCTCCGGACGGTCCGTCGGCGTGCCGCCGAGCGCCATCGCGGCTTCGTGCGTGTTCACGACGACGTCCGCCTGCGAGACGTACTTCTTCTTCCAGTCTTCGGCCGTGCCCTTGCTCGGCTTCCAGCCTTCTTTGTTCATCATGGCGGCGACCGCCTCGATCGTGACGGCGACCCACTTGCCGCTCTTCATGTTCGCGACGTACAGCGTGCCGTCCTCCAGCAGCTTGCTGTTCGCTTTGCCCGCGGCCGGGTCGTATTTGCCCTTGGAGATGAACTTATAGACGCCGGCGTCTTTCTTGTCGTCGCCCATGTATACGACGACGCGGCCGTCTTTGGAGAGGCCCATCGCCGTGTTTTCGTGGTTGAAGCGGCCCAGCGCCGTGTGCTTCTTGATCGGAGCCTTATCGTCGAACGGATCGACTTCCACAACCCAGCCGTAGTGCGTCGCGTCGAGGCCTGCGTCGCCGGCCGTATATTCGAAATTTTCCTCGCAGGTGAGCAGCGTGTTCCACAGCGTCATGCCGCCGGAGCAGTTCGCGAACGTGCCTTGCACCGCCTTGGCGCCGTTCACGGCTTTCGCGCCTGCCGCCGGCCCCGTCAATTGGATGCCCTTGGTCAGACCCGTCACGCGGCGCGCGTACTTCGACGACGTATCCATTTTCCAAACGCCGTTCTCGTCCCGGTATACTTCGATGACCGATCCGCCTTGGTTATAAAGCAGCTTCTCGATTTGCGCGGACGAGAATGCGCCGTTCTTCTTCTCGCCCGTGACCCACAGCTCGCTCGTATATTCGTGGTTGACCCACAGCAGCCCGCGTTCGTTCGAGCCGTCGATGGGGAAGTAGACCGTGAAGTCGTTATTGTAACCGAATGTGTCGCCCTTCTCGTTGATGATGTCGCCGTAGGCGGCCACGACGTCGTACTTGAACCCTCGGGGGAGGATCAGCTCGTCCTTCGTGGAAGGCTGAATCGGCTCGAAGTAGCCGGATACCTTGTTCGTCTTGAAGCCGAACATGTGGTCCGCGCTCGTGGCGGCGTTCGCCTTGCCGTCGAGCGTGCCGAGGCCGGCGCTGGCTGCGGCGAGCGCGGCGGCGCCGGTGCCGAGATATTGCAGGAACGTGCGGCGATTCATCGTGTTCGTCATTGAGTGGACAGCCTCCCGATCATTGGATAGTTTCCCTGTTTCGGGATAAGCATATCGGACGATTGTCATTGCAGTTTTAAACGGGTATGTAGATTTCGTAAACCTAGTACTCGGGGCCGCGATTTGATACAATGGGACAATGTTGTTCGATAGGGATACGAATGGGATTGGAAAGGGAAGAGGACCGGGATGAATAGGAGAACTTATACGGCGCTCGCGCTCGCCGCGGCGCTGCTGGCGGCGCCGATCGCGTCCGAACGTTCGGCGGAGGCGGCCGAGCCGCCGATTCGGATCGAGTTCGACGGCGAGACGCTCGCCTTGGACGCCGATCCGTTCATTAAGAACGGAACGACGTTCGTGCCGTTCCGCGCGCTGTTCGAGCGTCTGGGTCTCGAAGTCGGCTGGGACGCGGCGACGAAGACCGTTACCGGGCAAGGCGGCGGGGCGACGATCACGCTTCGCGTCGGGAGCGCGGAAGCGAACGTCGACGGATCCGTCGCGACGTTGACCGAGCCGCCGTCGATCGTCGGGGGTCGCGCCTTCGTGCCGCTTCGCTTCGTCAGCGAGAACGCAGGGGCGGGCGTCGCCTGGGATGGAACGCAACGGCTGGTCACGGTCGTTACCGGTCCGCCGACCGCGGAGCGGGAGGCGGCCGTACGCGCCGCTTACGAGGCTTACGTCGAGGCCGTGAATCGGGAGGATGCCGCGGCGGCGCAACGCGCGCTGCACGCGTCGTCTCCGCTGCGGGGCGCGGCGCTGAAGGCGGCGGACAGCTTCAAGCGGCGCGACGTGACGACGACGGTCGAATCGCTCGTCGTGGAGGACGCGCACGGCGGACAAGCGACGTTGTACGTGACGGAGGTCAACCGGCGAACGGCGGGAGCGTATTACGTCGATAACCGCGTCGACATGCAGGTGACGATGCGCGAAGGCGCGGGCGGCGCGTGGACGATCTACGACGCTTCGACGCTGTCGCAGGAATGGATCGGGCCTTTCGGCGCGGAGACGGGGGCGGAGGTCGCCCTGGAGGACGAGACGGCGGCGCGGAATACAATCGCTTCATATATGGAAGCATTAAATCAAGAAGATCTCGAAGGGGCGCTCCGGCTCGTCCATCTCGATTCGCCGATGCGCGGCGCGACCGAGAAGACGCTTCGATGGATGTTCGAGACGTACGGGCTGACGCACGAGCTGGAGAGTCTTCGCGTGCTGGAGCGAGACGACGACGAGATGTACGTGTTTACCGTACAGGCGATGCGGAAGACCGACGGTCCGAAGCTCGCGGACGTTCGGACGGAATCGATCCATACGCTGCGTCGTTCGGCCGGCGGCCAATGGAGGCTGTTCGCCACGATCCAGGGCAGGACGGAAGCATTGTCGATTCCGCAATAATGGTTGACAAACCTCGTTTCTACTGGATATAATAAACTTTGTGTGTTTGAGGTGATGCTTCGTGAACCTGAATTTGCGCGAGCTTGCGCTCCGCGGCACCCCGATCGAATTGAACGGCCGGCTCCACATCGAAGACGATGCGGCCGGGCGGAACGACCTTCGATTGGCGGGACCGCTCGACGCAAGATTGACCGCCCGTTCCGAATCCGGAACGGCGATCGTTGACGGAACGCTGTCCGCTGACTTGGAGCTGATCTGCTCGAAGTGTCTGCGGCCGGTTTCGGAGAAGACGGAGGTTCCGGTGACGGAGTCGTTCACGTTGCAGCGCGGAATCGCCGAGCGCGACGAG
>JAPSKX010000048.1 GCA_031181325.1 Paenibacillus sp. | reverse complement strand
GACCGCAGGGTCCCGGGAGAGTAGGACGTCGCCAAGCCGACAAGAACGCCTCAGGATCGAATCTCGATCTTGAGGCGTTCTTTTTTTGCGGTTTTCGGGATGTCGTCGGAAGGGCGGAGCGAGCATGACGCCTTGTGAAGTCCCTGCGGCAGGGCGGCCGCCTGCGCCATCCGGACGCGCGTAAGACGACGTCTTTGCAAATTATCAAATATCGTTGATGGGGCAGATAGGATGGAACCGCTTCACTCGATACAATGGAACTATCATTCGATTGAAGCGAGGGAAGCCCATGGCAGCGGAGCTTACGGCGGAACGGGACAGCGAAAGAAAGCGACAAGCAGCCAGAGGCGGTGTGATCCGTAGATTCGGGAGACAGCTGGACATCCAAATGATGGTGTTGCCCGGAATATTGCTGCTTCTCGTATTTAGCTATATTCCGATGTACGGCGTTCTGATGGCGTTTCAGGATTATAATATTTTCAACGGGTTTTTGGCCAGTCCCTGGGTCGGGTTGAAGCACTTCCGCATGTTCTTCGAATCGCCGGAGTTTTACGAAGTGATGCGAAATACGATCGTGATCAGCCTGCTTAAATTTATCGTCGGGTTCCCGGCGCCGATTGTACTGGCGCTGATGCTCAACGAGGTTCGAAACATGGCGTTCAAACGCATTGTGCAGACGGTCAGTTATTTGCCGCACTTCCTGTCTTGGGTCATCGTCGCGGGTCTCGTCATGTCGCTTCTGTCGGTCGATAACGGAAGCGTGAACATCTTGATGGAGAAGCTGAAGCTTATCGAGGAGCCGATTAACTTCCTGTCGCTCCCGAATTATTTCTGGACGATCTTGGTCACGACTGGCCTGTGGAAGGAAATCGGATTCGCCTCGATCGTCTATCTGGCGGCGATCGCCGGAGTCGATCCCAGCCTCTACGAGGCGGCAGAGATGGACGGCGCGAGCCGGTTCAAACAAATTTTCTTGATTACGCTCCCTTCGATTACGCCCGTCGTCATTATCTTCATGATCTTGGCGATCGGCAATTTGTTGAACGCGGGCTTCGACGACATCCTGCTGCTCGGCGTGAACCCGGTGCTTCGCGATGTCGCGGACGTCCTCGATACGTACGTGTACCGAGTGGGAATTCAGAGCTCTCGCTTCTCTTACGCAACGGCCGTCGGCTTGTTCAAAGCCGTGATCAGCGTAGGGTTGCTCACCATGGCGAACTACATCGCGCGGCGATCCGGGCACAGCTTGTGGTAAGGCGCGAAACCAGCATCCGAGGAGGCGAGACATGATGAAACGTCTGGGCTTCGGCGACCGGCTTATGGTCGTCGTCATCTATATCTTGTTGTCCATTCTGGCCTTGACGACGTTCTACCCGTTCTGGAACGCGGCGGTCATCTCCTTTAACGTCGGGGCGGACACGGCGATGGGCGGCGTCACGTTTTGGCCGAGGGCGTTCACGCTAGAGAACTATGGCATCGTGTTTAACGATGCGAGGCTGCTGAACGGCTTCTGGATCGCGATCTTGAGAACGGTCGTCGGGACGATCGGTTCGATTCTCGTGACGGCGGTCTTCGCTTACGGGCTTTCCCGAAGCGATCTGATGGGCAGGAAGTTTTATATGATCTTGTGCATTATCACGATGTACTTTAGCGGCGGGTTAATTCCGTCCTTCCTGCTCAACCGGGAGCTCGGTTTGATGAATTCGTTTTGGGTGTTCATCATTCCGTCGCTCGTGAGCGTGTGGAATATGATCATTTTCCGAACGTTCTTCAAGGAGCTTCCGGCGGGACTGGAGGAATCGGCGAAGATCGACGGCTGCGGCAACTGGGGGACGTTGTTCCGCATCGTGCTGCCGCTGTCGGGCCCGGTCCTCGCGACGCTCGGCCTGTTCACGGCGGTGTATCATTGGAACGATTGGTTCCTGCCGAGCATCTACATCTCTAATGAAAAGCTGCTCCCGATTCAGACGATGCTCAAGCAAATCCTGAATTCGAATATCGTCTCGGAGCAAGTGTCGCAGCTCGATTCGGCGGCGCAAGGTCAGCTGGCGAGAATGCAAACCGTTACGAGTAAATCGCTGTCGATGGCGACGATGATGGTGGCCACGCTCCCGATCATTATGGTGTACCCTTTCGTTCAAAAGTATTTCGTGAAGGGCGTGCTCGTCGGTTCGTTGAAAGGATAAGGGTTTCGGGCGTAAGGCGCAATGCCTTAACCATAAATAGCTCATTATTTCTCGAGAGGGGTTAGACAAGAATGAACCCAACGAAGAAGAAGCTACTGACGATGTTCACGACCGTATTCGCGGCGATCTCCGTGCTGTCGGCATGCGGGGGCGGCGACGAGGGCGGCGCGGCGGAAGGGAATACGAAACAGCCTTCGGCGCCGGCGACGGAAAGCGAGGGCGGCGAGCAGCCTCCGGCGAACGGCGCTTTCCAGCTCGGCAGCGAGGCGCTGGAGTTCACGTTCTACGGTCACTACGACTGGTATACGATGCCGGAATGGGGCGCGGACGACTCCACGGCGTGGATTAAGGAGAATATGAAGGTGAACGTCGTTCCGGTGCACTCCGGCGGCAACGCGAAGCAGAAGTTCAATACGATGATCGCGTCCAACGACCTGCCCGACGTGATGTGGATGGATCGCGGCGCGGACGTCGAGAAGCTGCGCGCGGCGGGGATGCTCGTTCCGTTCGACGATTATCTTGACAAATACCCGAACTTGAAGGAATGGCTCGGCGAGGCGGGGTTGAACATGCTTCGCTCCCCCGACGGGAAAATCTATCAGTTCCCGAACTGGTACACGAACCAGCCGAACGGCAATGCGGGATATGTCATCAACAAGAAGATCTATGAAGAGCTGGGCTCGCCGAAGCTGGAAACGACGGACGATCTGTATAATTACTTGACGCAGGTGAAGGAGAAATTCCCGGACGTCATTCCGTTCGAGCCGCATCTCGCGAAGGACGGGCAAGGACTCGACGTGCTGGTCTCGGCCTTCGGCGAAAACTTCGTCACGGCGCAGATCGGACAACGCGCGGCGGTGAACGGCGACGAGCTCGGCTCGATCTTCACGAACGAGGTGTTCCGCGAGGGCACGCAATTCGCGAGCAAGCTGTTCCGCGAGAAGCTGATGACGCAAGACGCGCTTACGCAGACGGTAGACCAAATTACGGAGAAAATCGTGACGGGCCGCGTCGCGGTGTTCGCGTCGGCTTCCCCGACGGAGCTCGGCATGAAGGGACACATCGAGCTGACGAAGAACGATCCGAATGCAGGATATTTCATGATTTGGCCAGTGGCGAAGCCGGGCTTGGATAACAAGAAGATCTTCGCGGGGACGTACACGCAGCTCGGATGGAACGTCAGCGTCATTACGAAGGCGGCGGAAGATCCGGAGAAAATCTTCGCGTTCCTCGACTGGTATACCGGTCCGGAAGGACAGCGCGTACTGATGTGGGGACCGGAAGGGAAGTATTGGAACGGCGTCGAAGCGGACGGCACGCCGAAATTTACGGACGCGTACGTCAGCGACACGGCAGGCCTCATCGATCTGCAAAGCAAGACGGTGAACCTCATGTGGAACGGCAACACGGTGTACGTCGATCAGTCCAAGGCGAAGTACGAAAGCACACTGCCGGTCGAGCAGCGGAATTGGGCGACGAACTACCAATACGAGATTACGTGGAAGACGCAGGCGAACGCGACGGAGTTCATCAACTTAAGCCCTGCCCCGGACTCCGAGGAAGGCATTATCCAGACGAGGGTCAACGATATCTTCCTCGAAGCTCGCGCGAAGGCGCTGTACGCGCAGAGCGACGCGGAGGTGCTCGCGATTCTCGACCAAGCGGAGAAGGACGCGCAAGACGCGGGCCATGCGAAGCTGCTCGCTTACCAGACGAAGATGTGGCAAGAAAACGTGGCGAAAATGAAAGGGAAGTAATCGAGATTCCCACTTGGTACGACCAAGGGTATACTTAACAGTATACCCTTCTTTTGTATTCCGGACATGGAGTTGAAGCGAACGAATGTACAAAGTGCTTCTCGCGGACGATGAAGCCCTCGACCTGGAAGGCATGAAGACGTTCATCCCCTGGGATGAGCTCGGTCTCGAGGTCGTCGGCGCCGTCAACAACGGGTTCGCCGCCTGCGACATTATCGATCGGCAGAAAATCGACATCCTCGTCACCGACGTGCGCATGCCGAATATGTCGGGGCTCGAGCTCGCGAAGATCGCGATCGACAAGTGGGAGGATGTTCGCGTCATCTTCGTGAGCGGCTATCAGGACTTCAACTATATCAAGCAAGCGCTGTCTCTGAACGCTTACAATTACGTCCTGAAGCCGATGGACGATCAGGAGCTGATCGACTCCCTCCGTAAGGTGCGGGACGATCTCGAGCTCGAGAAGGCGAGGCATGAAACCGAGCGCGCCTTCAAGCGGATGGTGCCGATCGTAAAAAACGAGTATTTATTGCAGCTGCTAGAGGGAGGGGAGGCCGGCGAGCCGCGGCAGGCGCTCGCCGACGAGTACCGGCTCGACGGGATGCGCTGGCCGGTGCGCGTCGCCGTGTTCGAAATCGACGATATGACCTGGAAGCCGGATCGAACCGACCGCTTCTTGGAGAATGTCTTAACGTTATGCCGCGAGAGCGGGATCGGTCACATGTGCAAGCTGTCGCGTCAGCGCGTGGCGCTCTTGCTCGAAGAGAGCGTCGACTTGGCGCTGGTCAGTGATTGGATCGATCGAATGAAGAGCGTACTGCCGTTCTCCGTCACGGGAGGCGTCGGCGGCGAGGCGTTCGCCTTGACCGACCTGCAGCGAGCATATCGGGAAGCGCTCCAAGCGCTCGATTTCAAGATGTTTAAAGGCAAAGGCCGGTTGATCCACTACGAGGATGCCCGGGGGGCGGAACGCGAGGAAGTCCGCAACTTGGACATCCAGCTGGACGCGCTGTTTTCGGCCATGTCGAATTACGAGCTCGTCAACATCCATGACGAGCTGGAGCAGCTGTTCAGGCTGGCGCATGGGCTGCATTCGAAGTTTTCGATTCAAAATTTCGCCATGTTCCTGATTACGAAGCTCAACGATTATTTGCAAACGCGTAACGAAAATTTGTTCCAGCTGCTGGAGCTGGATTTATCCAAGCTCGATATTTTGCTGCAATTCGAGACGATCGACGACATTCATTCATGGCTCCGCCGCCGAACGTTCGAAATTTCGGAGAAGCTCCATACCAAGAAGAAGGGGAAGCATTGGAAGCTGGTACAGGAAATTATCGAATACGTGACCGGGCGGCTTCATGAGAGCGTCACGCTTCGCGACGTGGCGGACCACTTCTCCTTCTCCCCGAATTATCTCGGCCATCTGTTCAAGGAAGAGACGGGGAAAAATTTCAGCGATGCGCTGATCGCCCTGCGCATGGAGAAGGCATGCGAGCTGCTGAAGGACACCAATCTTAAAATCTACGAGGTGGCGGACCGGGTCGGGTACCGGTATTTGCCCTATTTCAGCCGGCAGTTCAAGGAAACCTACGGAATGAAACCGATGGAATATCGACGCAAGCACTAAGGGAGTCGCCGACGATGCGGACGGAATACAGGAAACGATACTTGCCCTTCGGATACAAATTGATGTTGTCGTATTGCGTATTGATCATTATTCCGGTGCTATTGGTCGGCTATGTCGCGAATTCCGTGTTCGTCAACTCGATCCGGGAGCAGACGCGAACGAATCTTCAAGGCACCTTGCAGCAGATGGCGGCGAATATCGGGTATAAGATGGAAGATACGAGGCGTCTTACCGACATGCTGTATTTCGACAGCGCGCTCGCCGGCCATCTTCGGCATTACGAGGAAGGGTGGGTCAGTTACGCGGCGACGACCGAATACTTGCTGCCGAAATTCAATTCCACGATCGAAGCGACGAATCGCAGCATCTGGATGTCGGTCTTTCTTCACAACGAGTCGCTTCCCGAAATCTATAACACTTACGAAGGCGGCGATCCGCTCGAGGAGAAAAGCCGCTTGTTCGATATTTACCATATTCGGCGCATCGCGGAACGAGATTGGTACCGGCGCTTTCCCGAGGAAGTGCATGGCGTGACGATGCAATGGCGCCAGATCGAGGACGACGAGACGTTCCGCCGCATCTCGCTGCTGCGGCGCATCGTCGACGTCGACGACGCGATGTCGATCCGGGAGATCGGCTTCATCCGGATGAGCGTCAGGATCAGCGACTTGTTCGAAAGTCTGGACTATCGGAAAATCGGGGAAGGCGCCGCGATCTTCGTCACGGAGGCGAACGGCCGCGTCTTGGTGTCGTCCGGAACGGCGGGAGAGTCGTTCGACAGCATGCAGGAGAGGAACGAGTCGGGCGATCAGATTGTCATCGAGGAGCGGCTGCCTGCCGAAAATTGGAGTATCGTGGCGTTCGTTCCTACGGATATCACGGAACGCGATACGAGCAAGGTGCGTTGGCTTACGGTGCTGATCTGCTTCGTCAGCTTTATCGCGTTTTCGTTCCTGGCGATGTTTCTCTCCCGGTATTTCTCCAGAAGAGTGAGCAAGATCGTCTCGGTGTTGGATTCGTTCCAAGAGGGCGACTTTCATAAGCGGGTATTCTTCAAGGGGAACGACGAGTTCACTCATATTTCCGGCGCGTTGAACGAGATGGGGCAAAATATCGGGGATTTGATCAAAGAGGTGTATTTGACCAATATACAGAAGAAGGAAGCGGAGCTCGAATCGCTTCAGGCGCAGATCAATCCGCACTTCCTCTACAACACGCTGTCGTCGATCAGCCGCTTGGCGAAATTCGGCGAGACGGGCAAGCTGCATCGCATGGTCAGGGATCTGGCGAAGTTTTATCGATTGTCGCTCAACGAAGGCAGAACGGTCATCCCGATCCTGAGCGAGCTCGACCAAGCGAAAGCCTACGTGGACATTCAGAAGACGAAGTATGAGGATCGCATGGACGTCTTCTGGGATATCGACTCGTCCATCGCCCGATACAAGACGATCAAGCTCATTCTGCAGCCGTTCATCGAGAACGTACTGGAGCATGCGTGGGTAGGCGAGCACGTCCATATCCGCATCGCAGGCACGTTGGAAGGCGAGCGAGTGGTCTTCAAGATTATCGACGACGGCGTCGGGATGCGGCAGGAGCGGATCCGTCAAATCTTCGATCCGGTGGAGGGGCCGAACCTCGGATACGGCATCCGGAACGTGGATCAGCGGATCAAGCTGCATTACGGCACGGAATACGGCGTGACGATGCACAGCCGGCCGGGAATCGGAACGACCGTGCGAATTACGATCCCGGCGCGTACTTCCGATGGGGGGTAATTTTCGGAGGGGAACCGAAATGCCTATTCCCTTTTACCTATGTTTGGTATATAGTAGACCTATACACTTTTGAAAAGGGCAAATCCGGCGAAAGCCGGAGACGCAAAGCCACGGGCCTAATGCGAAAGCGACGGCAGCCGGGTTCCCAAGAGATATACGTCTACCGGTTATGGACGCTATCCCAAGGGATAGCGTTTATTTTATCTCAGGGAGGAAACTCGAAAATGAAAAAGAAAATAGCGCTTCTACTCGGAGCGGCGCTCGTCGCGCAAGCCGTCATGGCGATGTCCGCATCCGCCGCGCACAAGTCGTCCAGCGACGTGAACGTCCGCTTGAATTCCTCGTTGCTCGGCAAGATCGTCGAGCCGATCTCCGGCACGGGGACGACAACGTATAACCTGCAAGAAGGCGTACATAGCTTGCTGGGCGATACGACGGGACTTGAGCTCGATTACTTCTACGTGAACCTGTACGTGAACGATCAGCATGTAATCGCGGTCGACCCGCCGCTTCCGATGTACTAATTCGTTCGTCATTTCCCCAAAAAAGACGCGCCCGCCTTCTCTCTCGAAACCAACGAGAAAAGGCGGGCGCGTCCGACGTTCGGGCGCTTCTAGCCGTCGAGCCGATCCGCGCACAAGAAGAGCGCTTCGATGGCGTCGGGGTGGTACTGGTCGCGGCTTCGGTCGAGCTCGTCCAGCGCCTCCGCCTTCGGGACGCCGGGACGGTACACGCGGTCGGTCGTTAGCGCGTCGTAGGAATCAACGACCGCGACGATCGCCGAGGGGAGCGAGATTTCGGAGCCCTTCAAGCGAAGCGGATAACCGGTGCCGTCGAACCGTTCATGATGCTGCTCGACGATCGGCCCCGCCGACAGCAGACTGGGCAATCCGGTTTCGTGCAGCATCTCGCGACCGTACGTAGGATGCTTCCGCATGACGCGCCATTCTTCGTCCGTCAGCTTGCCGGGCTTGCCCAGGATGTTGTCGGGCACCTTGATTTTCCCGACGTCGTGGAGGAACGAGCCGAAGTTGAGGTACGCGAGCTCCGTCGGAGAGAGCGCCATCGTCTCGCCGAGCATCATCGACAGCCGCATGATGCGGTGGCAGTGGTCGGCGGTATACCCGTCCTTCTGTTCGATGTCGACGGCGAGACTCATTAATTCGCGAATCTGGTCGCTGTAGTGATGGAACACCGGCTGAGAGGAGCAATACAGAAATTCGACGTCCGTCTCCGCGACGAAGACGGCCTCCTTCAGCACCGGAGAAGCGGAGAGGAAGTCTCCCGCTTGGAGCACGCGCTTATCTCCGCCGCGCGTCCAACGCAATCGGCCCGAAATCATGAACAATCCTTCCAGAGCGGTCCAGCCGTCGGCCGGGCTCAGTCCCCAATGCGAGCCGGCGGATAGCTTATGGAGGATCAACTCCGTTCCATCCCCCGAAGCGAGCAGCCGAAGCTCCAATCCCTTGAGCGCGACGCGTTCCAATCCTTCGCCGGAGCGCAGCAGCGTAATTCCCGAATCGTCGTCCGCTTCGATCATGACCGTTCTCCCCCTGTACAGTGAAGCTTAATTACGTCTATTATAAGCGACCCTGCATGAAAATGGGTCGTGTTTGGCGCGTGTCAAACGCGATTTTTTGTGTTTGCGCGGCGTTTTCGGTAAAATAGTTCAGATAATAGAAGCGACAGCGAACGGAAAGCGGTGGACGAGAATATGATTTGGCACGAGCTTACGATATATACGACCGAAGAAGCGACGGAAGCGATCGCGGACTGGCTGCATGCGCAGGGAGCGGGCGGCGTCTCCATCGAGGAGTCGGGGACGCTCGACCGCAAGCGGGATACGTCGCTCGGACAATGGTACGAGAAGCCCCTGAACGATATTCCGGAAGGCGATGCCGTCATGCAGGCGTACTTCGCCGAAGAGACGGACATGGCGCGGATTCAAGCGGGCGTCAAAGAACTGCTGGAGAAGCTGCCGTCTTACGGCCTCGATCCCGGGCGCGGCGACATGTCGCTCGCGTCCATCCAGGAAGAAGCGTGGGCGGAGGCATGGAAGCAATATTTCAAGCCGACGCACGTGTCGGAGCGGCTCGTCATTAAGCCGACGTGGGAGACGTACGAGCCGAAGCCGCACGAGACGATCATCGAGCTCGATCCGGGCATGGCGTTCGGCACCGGCACGCACGCGACGACGGCGCTGTGCATGCGAACGCTGGAGACCGTCGTGAAGCCGGGCGATCACGTCATCGACGTCGGCACGGGCTCCGGCATTCTGGCCGTGACGGCGATCCGGCTCGGCGCGGAGCATGTGCTCGCGCTCGACCTCGATCCCGTCGCGGTGTCCAGCGCGAAGGAGAACGCGAAGCTCAATCGGCTCGAGGAGCGCATCACGGTGCAGCTGAGCGATCTGCTCGGCGCGCTGAAGACGGAAGCTGCGTCGCCGGTGAAGCTGCCGGTGCAGGTCGTCGTCGCGAACATTCTCGCGGAAATTATCGCGACGTTCGTCGATGACGTCTACCAAGCGCTGGAACCGGGCGGCGCTTACGTCGCGTCGGGCATTATTACGAGCAAGGAAAATCTTGTGACGGAGGCGCTGACGAAGGCCGGCTTCGCGATGGAGAGCCGGAGCGAAGAGAACGGATGGGTCGCGCTCGTCGCGCGGAAGAGGTAAAGGCCTATGAACTTTCGTCTGCCCTTCCCGACCGATCACCTGCCGTTCGTCTTCCTCGCGATCGTGATCGCCTTCACGGTGCACGAATACGCGCATGCCCGGTGGGCGTACCGGTTCGGCGATCCGACGGCGTACAAGCTCGGCCGCGTGACGCTCAACCCGATGCCGCACGTCAGTCTGCTCGGGCTCTTGTTCATTATGCTGCTCGGCTTCGGCTGGGCGAGACCCGTACCGGTCAACCGCTCGAATTTCAAGCGCCCGAGGCTCATGAGCATCGTCGTGTCCGCGGTCGGGCCGCTCAGCAATTTGATCGCGGCGGTCGTCGCTGCGGCGGCGGCGTACGCCCTATTCTCGACAGGGACGCTCGACGCCGCGTCGCCGGGGTTGTATCGGGCGGCCGGACTGATCTTTTTCTATATCGTTCATATCAACATGCTGTTATTCATCTTCAACCTCATTCCGCTGCCGCCGCTCGACGGCTACAGGATCCTGGAGGATCTCGCTCCGCTTCGGCTGCGGCTGCAGATGATGAAGTACGAGGCATGGGGCGTGTACATCTTCCTATTGATCGTCTTCATCACGCCGGTGTTCAATGTGACGATCGGGCCGATCCTCGGTCAGGTCACCGTATGGCGCGACGGGCTGCTCGGCTTCATGGCTGCGCTGTTCGGCGGCGACATCGATTGGGTGTACGTCTTCGGAGGGTAATATTGGCGGCGGACGACGGTTGGAAAACGAGGCGCAAACGATGTAAACTGGAGTGAAGAACAGCGGAATGCAAAGATATTTCGTAACGCCGGACAACATGCTCGAGGACAAAGCGATCGTGCGCGGCGACGACGCCCACCATCTGATGCGCGTCATGCGCGCCGAGCCGGGAGACCGGGTGATCGTCAGCAACGGCGTCGACCGGGAATGTCTCGCGGAGGTCGCGGAGCTGTACAAGGAGAACGTACTGCTGAAGCTGCTCGAAGAGCGGTCGATGGAGGGCGAGCCGAAGCTCGACGTCTGGATCGCGCAGAGCCTGCCGAAGGGCGATAAGCTCGAGACGGTCATCCAGAAGGGCACCGAGATCGGCGCGACGGCGTTCCTGCCGTTCGCCTCGGCGCGCACGATCGTGCAATACGACGCGAAGAAGGAAGCGAAGCGGCTCGACCGCTGGCGGAAGATCGCGAAGGAAGCGGCCGAGCAGGCGCATCGAAGCAAGGTGCCCGACGTGCGGGACGCGATGCGCTGGAACGAGCTGCTCGACGTCGCGTCGCGCGCGCAGCTCGCTTTGTTTTGCTACGAGAAGGAGAACGGGCGGCAGCTTAGAAGCGTGTTGCAAGAGGCGGGACTCGAGCCGGGTCGAGGGCCTGTGCTCGTCATCGTCGGCCCCGAAGGCGGCTTCACCGAAGAGGAGGCCGCGGAGGCGGAGCGCCGCGGCTGCGTGCCGGTCGGCCTCGGCCGGCGCATTCTCCGCACCGAGACGGCGGGGCTCGTCGCGGCTGCCTGCATCCTGTACGAGTCCGGCGAGATGGGAGGAAACTAGAAAACATGCCTACAGTGGCGTTTCATACGTTAGGTTGTAAAGTGAATTTCTACGATACCGAGGCGATCTGGCAGCTGTTCAAGAACGACGGCTACGAGCAGGTCGACTTCGAATCGCAGACGGCGGACGTGTACGTGATCAACACATGCACGGTGACGAACACGGGCGACAAGAAGAGCCGCCAGATCATCCGTCGCGCCGTGCGCCGCAATCCGGACGCCGTCATCGCGGTGACGGGCTGCTACGCGCAGACGTCTCCGGCGGAAATATTGGCGATCCCCGGCGTCGACCTCGTCATCGGCACGCAAGGACGCGGCGAGATGATCGAGCTCGTCAATCGCGTGCGCGCCGAACGGGAGCCGATCAACGCGGTGCGGAACATCATGAAGACGCGGCAGTTCGAGGAGCTCGACGTGCCGGACTTCGCGGATCGGACGCGCGCGTTCCTGAAGATCCAAGAAGGCTGCAACAACTTCTGCACGTTCTGCATCATCCCATGGTCGCGCGGGCTGCTGCGTTCCCGCGAGCCGGAGAGCGTCGTCAAGCAAGCGAAGATGCTCGTCGAAGCGGGCTATAAGGAAATCGTCCTGACGGGCATCCATACGGCGGGCTACGGCGAAGACTTGGAAAATTACAACTTCGCCGCGCTGCTGCGCGACCTCGCGAAGGTCGAGGGCATCGAACGACTGCGGATTTCCTCGATCGAAGCGAGCCAAATCACGGACGAAGTGATCGACGTGCTCATGAGCTCGAGCAAGTTTTGCCGCCACTTGCACGTGCCGCTGCAGGCGGGCGACGACGCCGTGCTGAAGCGGATGCGCCGCAAGTATACGGTCGCCGAATACGCGGAGCGCATCGCGCGCATTCGCGAGCGGTGGCCGGAGGTGGCCATCACGACCGACGTCATCGTCGGCTTCCCCGGCGAGACGGACGAGATGTTCGAGAACGGCTATCGCTTCATGAAGGAACTCGGCTTCTCCGAGATGCACGTCTTCCCGTATTCGCGGCGCACCGGCACCCCGGCGGCGCGCATGGACGATCAAGTGGACGAGGAGCTGAAGAACGAACGCGTCCACAAGCTGATCGATCTGTCCGAAGAGATGCAGCTCGCTTACGGGCAGCGGTTCGTCGGCGAGCTGCTCGAGGTCATTCCGGAGCGCGAAGCGAAGGGAGCCGAAGGGCAAGGGCTGCTCAGCGGTTACACCGACAATTACATTCAAGTCGTCTTCCCGGGCGACGCGTCCTCCATCGGACAGCTGGTGAAGGTGCGCGTGACGGAAGCGGGCGTTAACGAATGCAAGGGCGTGCCGATCGCGGCGGAGACGGCGCTCAAGGCGTCTTCGTTCTAAATTTTTTCGTACATGTCGCAGGAGGGGAACGGCGCACGCATGCGACGCCGGTTCTCCTTTTTGTTACCGATTCGGAGCGTAAATCCCGGATATAACGCCTGCATCGATCCCAGTAAACGGATGCCGTCCTGAACGGAGAAGCCGTTTATCCTTGTGAAAAAGAGAGGTGAGTCCGATGAAAGAAATTTCTGCCGGAGGAGTCGTCTATCGCAAGATCGGCGACAAGCTTCAAATTCAATTGATCCAAGACCGATACGGCCGGACGTCTCTGCCGAAGGGCAAGATGGAGCCGGGGGAAACCGTCGAACAGACGGCGCTGCGGGAAATTCTCGAGGAGACCGGCATCCGGGGCGAGATTCGGGCCCCGCTCGCCTTGATCCAGTATCAATATAAACATCCGGACAAGGGCATGATCGATAAAGAGGTGCACTATTACCTCGTCGAAGCGTCCGGAGGCGAGCTCGTCCCGCAAATCGAGGAGATCCGAGGCGTGGCGTGGTACGAGCCCCTCAAGGCGTGGGAGAAGCAGAAGGCGTCCGGGTACGATAACAACGACCGCATCTTGCGGACCGCGCTTCGCCAGTTAGGGGTTCGAACCGAGGAGGACGAAGGATGAGCTTTGAAGTGAAGAATATCGAGAAATACATCGATCATACGTATCTGAAAGCGGATGCGACGACGCAGACCATCGCCAAACTGTGCGACGAGGCGAAGACGCACGGCTTCTACAGCGTCTGCGTGAACGGCGCTTGGGTGCCGTACTGCGCGAAGGCGCTCGAAGGGTCCGGCGTGAAGGTGGCCGCGGTCGTCGGCTTCCCGCTCGGCGCGGGCAGCTCGGAGGCGAAGGCGTTCGAAGCGGCGGCGGCGGCGAGGCAGGGCGCATCGGAGATCGATATGGTGCTCTCGATCGGCGCGCTGCTGGAAGGTCGGTACGACGACGTTCGCGCGGACATCAAGGCGGTCGTGGACGCGGTGCGAGGTTCGGCCATCGTGAAGGTCATCTTCGAAACGGGCTTCCTTACGCGGGAGCAGATCAAGATCGCATGCGTGCTGTCGGAGGAGGCGGGCGCGCATTTCGTAAAGACGTCGACGGGCTTCGGACCGGGCGGCGCGACGGCCGAGCATATCGAACTCATGCGCGCGAGCGTCTCCCCTTCCGTCGGCGTGAAGGCGTCCGGCGGCGTGCGGGATTACGACGCGGCGGTGCAAATGATACTTGCGGGCGCCAGCCGTCTGGGCACGAGCTCGGGCGTTTCGATCGTTACCGGAGGGTCCGCCGCTTCCGGAACGTATTAAGTCCGATATAACATAACGGCAGGGCGACGAGCGAGCAGAGCACGTTGAAGATCGTCTGCGCTCGCGCGATCTGGTCGTACGGCGACTCGGTCCAGAAGGCGGACAAGGCGGCGAGCTCCTCGATGAACGGGAAGAACAGCAGACTCCCGCCGAGGTTGAGCACGATATGGGACCAGGCGACGTACCGGCCGGCTTTGGAGCCGCCGAGACTGGCGAGCAGCGCCGTCGAGCACGTGCCGATGTTCGCGCCGAGCACGATCGCAATGCCGAGCTCGAGATCGACCGCCTGGACGCTGGCGAGGCCCATCGTCACGGCGATCGTCGCCGCGCTCGACTGAATGACGGCGGTGACGAGCGCGCCGGCGAGCAGCCCCCAAGCGATGCTGTGCTGCGCCATGTCCAGAAACCAGACGAACAGCCCCTTGGATTGCAGCACGGGCACGATCGCGTTCATCCGTTCGAAGCCGATCAGAACGCTTGCGAAGCCGCAGATCGTCAGGGAGAGATGCCGAATCGGCAAGGCAGCCCGGGCGAGGCGCGCCTCCGCGGGACGGAATCGTCCTACGGCGAGGCACGCGAACCAGCAGGCGCCCGCCGTCAGCAGCATCGGCAGCGCATGGGCGGACATGTCGAGTCCGAGCATGTCCGCGGTAATGCTGCCCCCGACGTTCGCGCCGAGCACGATGCCGAGCGTCTGGCGGAACGTCAAGACGCCCGCATTGACGAGGCCGATCGTCACGACGGTGACCGCGTCGCTCGACTGCAGCACGGTCGTCGCGAGCGTGCCGGCGACGAGTCCGCGGAACGGAGTGCTCGTGAAGCGTCGAATGAGTCCGGACAGGAACGGCCCCGCCCATTCGTGGAGCCCGATCTCCATCGCCTTCATGCCGAAGAGGAAGACGGCGAAGCCGAGACCGAACGGGATCGCCAACTCTTGCCACATCGCGATTCCTCCCGTCGTCGGTGATGGTGTTCGGAACGTACGTACATAAAGCATCGGCATATTATATGAACGGGGCGGGACGGGCATGACAGGCTTCCCGCCCGCCGGAAGAAGAGGGGCCAGACAGCAGTGGCGACGTTGATATTGAGCAAGACGCGGAAGAAGCGCCTGGAGTCGGGCCATCCGTGGATATTCAAGAACGAAGTCGAACGGTTCGAAGGCGAGCCCGAGCCGGGCGGCATCGTGAGGGTAGAGGATCATCGAGGGAAGTTCCTCGCATCCGCATACGTGAACCCGGCTTCCCAGATGATCGGGCGGGTCGTCTCCCGCGGGCCGCTCGAGCGCATGGACAAGGCGTTCTTCCTGGAGCGGTTCCGGGTTTGTCTCGAGGTGCGGGAACGATTCCTCGAGGACCCGCGCTACTGCCGCATCGCGTACGGAGAAGCGGATTTCCTCCCGGGGCTGACCGTCGATCGATTCGGCGACACGCTCGTCGTGCAGATCGTGACGCTCGGGATGGACCGGGTGCGCGGGGCGATCGTCGAAGCGCTCGTCGAGCTGTTCTCGCCGCGGACGATTTACGAGCGGAGCGACGTCGGCATCCGCGCGCTGGAAGGCTTAGAGGAGCGAACGGGCACGTTGTACGGCGAGGAACCGAGCGGACCGATCGTCATTCAGGAGAACGGTCTCGACATCGAAGTCGACGTCGTCGGCGGCCAGAAGACCGGATACTTCTTCGATCAACGGGAAAATCGAGCCGCCATCCGTCCGCTGATGACCGGCTGGGGACGCCGCAGCGGCATCGCGCTGCGGGAGCTGACCGACGCCGACGGGACGTCCCGCGTCGCGCCCGTCAACGCGAACGGCAAAGAGGTGACGTTCCCGTATTGGGACGGCGCCACCGTGTTGGAATGCTTCTCCCATACGGGAAGCTTCACGCTGCACGCTTGCAAATACGGCGCCAAGAAGGTGACGTGCCTCGACATCTCGGAGCACGCCGTCGAGACGGCGCGGCGCAACGTCGAGCGCAACGGCTTCGAGGACCGCGTCGAGTTCGTCGTCGCGAACGCCTTCGATTACTTGCGCGAGCAGGCGAAGGGGCTGGAGGAGCGGGCGGCGCGCGCGAAGGCGGGCGAGACCGGGGCGAAGGTGGACACGTCCAAGCCGATCGCGACCGGCGCCGGTCGATCGTGGGACGTCGTCATACTCGATCCGCCGGCGTTCGCGAAACATCGCGGCGCCGTCGAAGGCGCCTGCCGAGGCTACAAGGACATCAATCTGCACGGCATGAAGCTCGTGAACGAAGGCGGGTATCTCGTGACCGGCAGCTGCTCGTACCACGTTAGGCCGGACACGTTCCTCGAGACGATCCAAGCGGCGGCGGACGACGCGGGGAAGGTGCTGCGTCTCGTGGAATTCCGCGGCGCCGGCAAGGACCACCCGCAGCTGCTCGGCGTGGACGAGGGCAACTATTTGAAGTTCGCGATTTTCGAGGTGTGGAGCAAATAAGCGATCGAGAGCCGTTTCGAGTCTTCGTGGACTCGGGCGGCTTCTTTTTATTCGGCGGTTCATGCATTCGTGAATTCTTTGCGCAACCTCCTAATGAATGGAAGCGTATGTTAATTACAAACTTCTAATCCGCTTGGGAGGGAGCGTACAATGTGAAATACAGATCGGTATTATTATGGGGTTGTATTTCGGCCGTCGGCTTCGGACCGGCCGCGATCGCGGCGGTCGGAGTCGATTCATTAAAGAATCTGTACGGATACGTTACCATCGGGGTGATGGGGATTTGCATTCTGTTGTCCGGTTCTTTGGTAAACGGCGATAGGCTGAGAGCCAATTATCATGCGGAGGATGCGGAAGCGAGAAGGAAGCGTAACGGCTTCATCGGCAAACTTCTCGTGTTTGCTTCTCCGTACGCCCTCATTGCCGCAGGACTATACGCTTTCGCTTAGCGCATGCGCGTCGCAGGCAAGCCGACGATCCATGAGTTCAATAGAAAGGGCGATGGAATGAACCGGGAGCTTGAACTTCAAGAGTTACGGGAACGCGTCGAGAAGCTTGAAGAGCGGATCGAGGACATGACATACGAACCCCGCGGCTCCAGACCTTTCTGGATGGATTTTCTATTCGCATTCGTAACCGTATTAATCGGCATTATGGCGATAACGGGGATCGTACTTTTCATCCGGTGATCATGAAAAAAACCGGCGGACTGCGAATCGTCCGCCGGCTTTCGGTTACATCGCTTTGATGTCAAGCAGCTTGTACGTGATTTCGCCTATCGGCGCGTTCACGCTGATTTGACTGCCGACCGATTGGCCCATCAGCGCTTGGCCCAAGGGGCTCTCGTACGAAATTTTGTTGTCAGCGACATCCGCTTCGGCCGGACCGACGATGCGGTAATCGATCTTCTCGTCGAATTCGACGTCGAGCAGCGTGACGACGGAGCCGACCTGGACGGTCGACGTGTCGATCGATTCGACGACGCGCGCTTTGCGCAAAATGTTTTCGATCGTCAATATTCTGGTTTCCATGAACGCTTGATCGTCTTTCGCCGAATGGTATTCGCTGTTCTCCTTCAGGTCGCCGTAGCTGATCGCCGTCTTCAGACGCTGCGCCAATTCGCTCCGCTTGACCGTCTTCAGTTCCTCCAGCTCGTCCTTCAATTTTTGCAGCCCTTCCGGGGTCAGTACGATGCCTTGCTCCGCCATGCCGACGCAACTCCTTCTTCCACCCATTTTTCTTCTACATCTCATTGTACTCTATTTTACCGCCGAAATACGGTTTGTCTCGGCAAAAAAATCCATTGCAAACACCCGTTCGACGGTGTACCTTGGAAAAAAGACGTTCACTCGGAGGGGTTCGGTGTGGGAATTCGATTCGTGCTGGGACGCGCGGGGACAGGCAAGAGCCGGAGCGCGTTCGAGCATATCGGGGCGGAGCTGGAGCGCTCTCCCGACGGTTCGCCGCTGATCCTGCTCGTGCCCGAGCAGATGACGCAGGCGGCCGACCGCGCGTTCGTCGCCCGCTTCGGCGGGACGATTCGGGCGCAATCGCTCAGCTTTCGAAGGCTGGCGTTCCGCGTCATGCAGGAGGCGGGAGGCGCCTCCCGATTACATATCGACGATACCGGCAAGAAGATGCTTTTATATAAAATCGCGCGAGCGAGAGGGCGCGAGTTCCGCGCGTTTCGGCGGCTTACGGAGGGCGGCGGCTGGATCGACGCGGCGAACGAGATGTTCGCGGAGTGCAAGCGGTACGCGGTCGACGCGGCAAGACTCGGCGCGGCGGCCGACGAGACATCGTTCCCGCCGGCGCTGCGGGACAAGCTGCACGATCTGGCGCTTCTCATCGGCGGCATGGAAGAGGAGCTCGCCGGTCGATACGTCGATTCGGAGGATTATTTGACGCTGCTCGGCGAGCATGCGGCGTCGTCGCATACGATCCGCGGGGCGCAGGTGTGGGTGGACGGCTTCCACGGCTTCACGCCGACGGAGCTGGCCGCGCTGCGGCGAATTTGCAGGCATGCGGAGCGCGTGACGTTCGCGTTGACGCTCGATCGCCCGTACGGGGCGCACGAGACGCCGGACGAGCTGGAGCTGTTCCATCCGACGGCGTCGACGATGGTCGCGCTTCTGCGCATGGCGGAGGAGGAAGGCATTCCCGTCGAAGGGACGACCGTGCTGGGCGAACGGGAGGCGGACCGGTTCCGGACCGCGCCCGCGCTCGCCGCGCTGGAGCGGGCCTTCGTCGACAAGGCGAACGGCCGTCCCGTCTCGCCGGCGATCGGGGCGGGCGACGCGGTCAGCGTCGTCTCCGCGGCGAACCCGCGGGCGGAGGCGGAAGCGGCGGCGCGCGACATCGTCCGTCTCGTCTCTTCCGGCGAGGCGCGGTGGCGGGACATCGCCGTGTACGTCCGCAACTGGGAAGGGTACGGCGACATCATCGCGGCGGCGTTCCAAGATTACGGCATTCCATGCTTCCTGGATCAGAAGCGCGCCGTCGCGCATCATCCGCTCGGCGAGCTCGTTCGTTCCGCGATCGACGTCGTTCAGTCCCGGTGGACGTATGACGCCGTGTTCCGGGCGGTCAAGACGGATTTGTTGTTTCCGCGCGGCACGTTCCGGACCGAAGCGGAAGCGCGGTTCGCCATGGATCAGTTGGAAAACGTCGTCCTCGAGTACGGCATCAAGGGCGCTCGCTGGACCGACGGCAAGCCGTGGCGGCTGAACGCGGGCGCGCCGCTCGAAGGAGACGAAGCCGCGCACGCGGAACGGCAGCGGGCGCGGGAGGAGCGCATCGAACGGTGGAGAGGGCTCGTCGCGGCTCCGCTGCAGGCGTTCGAGAAGCGGTTCAAGAAGGCGGCGACGATGCGCGAGCAAGCGGAGGCGCTGTACCGCTTCCTCGAGGAGACCGGCGCGGCCGAGACGCTCGCGCGGTGGCGGGATTCCGCGGAACGCGCGGGGGAACCCGAGCGCGCGAAGGAGCATGAGCAGCTATGGGACCGCGTCGTCGATACGCTCGATCAGCTCGTCGAACTCGTCGGCGAACAGCCCGCGGACGCGGAGCTGTTCGCGGGCATGATCGCGGCCGGCCTCGACGGCATCCGCATGGGACTCGTTCCGCCGGCGCTCGATCAAGTGCTCGTCGGCAGCCTGGATCGGACGCGCGCGTTCGGCGTGAAGCGGCTGTACTTGCTCGGCGTAAACGACGGCGTCATTCCGATGCGGCCGCGGGAGAAGGGCGTCGTGTCCGAAGCGGACCGCGAGCGGCTGCACGCGGCCGGACTCGAGCTTGCGCCGGACAGCCGCCGCCGGATGCTGGACGAGCGTTTCCTGTTGTACAATGCGTTGTTCTTGCCGTCCGAAGGGCTCTGGATCAGCTATGCGCTGTCGGACCCGGAGGGGACGTCGCTGCTGCCTTCCGAATGGATTCGCACCGTGAAGCGCCTCGCGCCCGATGCGAAGACGTTCTACATGCCGGGCGACGTGCCGGGCGGAGCGAGCGACGAGGAGGCGCTGGAGCGGCTCTCCACGCCTTCGCGAGCCCTTGCGGAGCTGATGCCGCAGCTCCGCCGCTGGAAGCGCGGCGAGCCCGTCTCGGGCGTCTGGTGGGCCGCCTACAATTGGCTGGCGGAGCGGCCGTATTGGCGGGAGAGACTGCTCTCCCTGCTGCCGTCGCTCGACTATAACAATCGGCAGGAGCGGTTGTCCGAAGAGACGGCGGTCGCGTTGTACGGCGAGACGTTCCGCACGAGCGTGTCGCGGCTCGAGACGTTCGCGGGCTGTCCGTTCGCGCATTTCGCCGGGTATGGGCTAAGGCTGACGGAACGTCGGCTGTATCGGTTGGAAGCGCCCGACATCGGGCAGCTGTACCATGCGGCGCTCAGCCAGCTGTCGACGAAGCTCGCGGAGGACGGCCGGACGTGGGCCGAGCTCGACGCGGCCGAATGCGCGTCGCTCGCGTTCCGAACGGTCGAGGAGCTGGCGCCGAAGCTGCTGTCGGAAATATTGTTCAGCTCGAATCGGCACCGCTACATGACGCGCAAGCTGCAGGCGGTCGTCGGCCGCGCCTCGGAGGCGCTCCGGGGGCAGGCGGCGCGCAGCGGCTTCCGCCAAGCGGCGGCGGAGCTTGCGTTCGGCGAGGAGGGCGGACTGCCGGCGCTGCGGCTGCCGCTGCCGGACGGGCGGGAGATGGAGCTGCGAGGCCGCATCGACCGGATCGACGGGGCGAAGAGCGAGCGCGGGGACTGGTATATCCGCATCGTGGACTATAAGTCGCGCGCGCATCGGCTGCGATTGTCGGATGTGTACTACGGACTGTCGCTGCAGCTGCTCGCGTACCTCGACGCGGCAAGCGAGACGGCGGCCTCGTGGCTCGGCGCGGAGGCGGCGCCGGCGGGGGCGCTTTATTTCCACGTGCATAAGCCGATGCTGACGCTCCACAACGCGGTCGATCCGGCGCAGGCGGAAGCGGAGCTGTTCAAGAAATTCAAGATGCAGGGGCTGCTGCTGGACGACGACGAAGCCGCGCAGCTGATGGATACGGAGCTGCGCTCCGGCATCTCTCCGATCGTGCCGCTCGAACGCAAGACCGACGGGACGCTCGGCGCGAGATCGAAGGCGGTCGACGCCGCGAGGTGGGCGAAGCTGCGCGCGTTCGTGCGCGGCAAGATGACGGAGCTCGGCGCGCAAGCCGCTTGCGGCGACGTCGAGGCGGCGCCGTACCGGAGCAAGCAGGAGACGCCGTGCACGTTCTGCAGGTTCAAGCCGGTCTGCGGCTTCGATCCCGAGCTTGGCGGGAACGCGTATCGCGTGCTCCCGCCGCTCGCGGACGAAGACGTCTGGGCGCGCATCGCGGGAGAGGAGGACGACGAATGAGCGTGCGAGGGATCGAACCGAAGCCCGCGGGGGCGACTTGGACGGACGAGCAATGGCAGGCGATCGCCGTCCGGGGCGACCATCTGCTCGTCGCGGCCGCGGCCGGGTCGGGCAAGACGGCGGTGTTAGTGGAGCGCATCATCCGCACGGTGACGAACGAGGAGCGGCCGATCGACATCGACCGGCTGCTCGTCGCCACGTTCACGAACGCGGCGGCGGCGGAGATGCGCCATCGGATGCGCGACGCGCTGGAGAAGGCGCTCGCTTCGAATCCCGGCTCGCGCCACCTGCGCCGGCAGCTCGCGCTCGTCGGCAGGGCGTCGATCACGACGCTGCACTCGTTCTGCCTCGACGTCGTGCGAAGATACGTGCATCTGACGGATCTCGATCCGGCGTTCCGCATCGCGAACGAGACGGAAGCGGCGCTGCTGCGCCAAGAGGCGCTCGAGGAGGTGCTCGAGGAGCGGTACGGCGCGAGCGCGGAGGACAGCCCGTTCTGGGCGCTGGCCGACCGCTTCGGCGGCGAGCGGGGCGACGACGGGCTGATCAAGCTGATCGATCGGCTGTACGACTTCTCGCGAAGTCACCCGTTCCCGCAAGCGTGGCTCAGGGAAGCGGCCGAAGCGTTCCGGTTGGGAGCGGACGGCGGCGATGGGGGCGGCCTCCCGGACGGCTTGACGGAGGATCATCCGTGGCTGCGCAGCGTCGGCGCGGACGTGAAGCTCGAGCTCGAGGGCATCGCGGCGGGGCTGCGCGCCGGGCTCGACCTGGCGCTGCAGCCGGGCGGGCCGCATGCGTACGCCGACAACTTGCGGGCGGACGCGGCCGGCGTCGAACGGCTGCTCGCGGCGCTCGCGAGCGGGGGCTGGCGTGCGCTGCGCATCGCTGCGTTCGACGACGACGGGGGCGCGTTCGGGCGGCTGAAGCCGCAGAAGGGCGACGGCGTCGACGCCGCGCTGCTGGACCGGGCGAAGAAGCTTCGGAAGGATGCGAAGGACCGGCTGGACGCGCTGAAGGAGCAGCTGCTGACGCGCACGCCGGAGGAGTATGCGGCGGAATGCCGCGCGCTCGCGCCGCTGATGGACGAGCTGGCGCAGCTCGTGCTGGATTACGCCGAAGCGTTCAGACGGGCGAAGACGGCGAAGGGGCTCGTCGACTTCGGCGATCTCGAGCACGCTTGCCTGCAGGTGCTGCGCGATCCGTCCTCGACGCCGGACGCGCTGCGGCCGACCGAGGCGGCGCTGCAGTATCGGGAGCAGTTCGAAGAAGTGTACGTCGACGAATATCAGGATACGAACGCGGTGCAGGAGACGATTCTTCGGCTCGTCTCGCGGGGCGAAGGCGCCGGCCCGGACGGAGGGGCGGAAGCGGGCAACCGGTTCATGGTCGGCGACGTCAAGCAGAGCATATACCGGTTCCGACTCGCGGAGCCGGGGCTGTTCCTTCGAAAATATAAGACGTATCGCGCGATCTCGGACGCGGCGGGGGACATCGCGGCAGGAGGCGGCGTTCGGATCGATCTGGCGCGCAACTTCCGCTCCCGGCGGGAGGTCGTCGACGCGGTCAACTACGTGTTCCGGCAGACGATGCACGAGGAAGCCGCGGAGCTCGATTACGACGAACGGGCGGAGCTCGTTCTCGGCGCATCGTATCCGGAGCCGGAAGGCCCGCACGATCTGGCGGCGGACGTCGTGCTGATCGACCGCGACGGCGAACCCGAGGAGGAAGCCGACGGCGCCGCGGAGACGCTCGATCTCGACGCCGCAGAGGCGGAGGGCCGCGCGATCGGACGGCGCATTATGGAGCTGACGGGCGGCGCGGGCGTACCGGCCATGCAGGTGTACGATAAGGGCGTCGGCGGCATGAGACCGATCGGATACCGCGACATCGTCATCTTGCTGCGCGCGGACAAAGCATGGGCGCCCGCGCTGATCGAGCAGCTGCGGCTGTACGGCGTGCCGGCGCACGCCGAGCTCGGCGGCGGGTACTTCGAGGCGATCGAGGTGCAGACGCTGCTGTCGATGCTGCAGAGCATCGACAACCCGCTGCAGGACATCCCGGTCGCCGCGACGATGATGTCGCCGGCGTTCGGCTTTACGGCCGAGGAGCTCGCGAAGCTGCGCGTCGCCGGCGGCCGGAGCCGGCCGTTCTACGAAGCTGTAGGCGCCGTCGCCGCCGGCAACGAACCGAATCCGGGCGTCGCGGACGGCGCGCTGCGGGAGAAGGCCGCCCGCTTCGTTACGACGCTGGAGCCGTGGCGAACGGCGGCGCGGCAAGGGCCGCTCGCCGAGCTGATCTTGAAGCTGTACCGAGAGACCGGCTACTTCGACTTCGTCGGCGGCCTCCCGGGCGGCGTGCAGCGGCAGGCGAATCTACGGGCGCTGTACGACCGGGCGCGGCAATACGAAGCGACGAGCTTCCGCGGCCTGTTCCGCTTCCTGCGGTTCATCGAGCGGCTTCGCGACTCCGGCTCCGATCTGGCGCCGGCGCGCGCGCTCGGCGAGACGGAAGACGTCGTGCGCATCATGTCTATTCATAAGAGCAAGGGGCTCGAGTTCCCGGTCGTATTCGTCGCGGGACTCGGGAAGTCGTTCAATCGGGGGGACGAGCGGGAGCCGTTCCTCCTGCATAAAGAGTTAGGGTTCGGCCCTCGGTTCGTCGACCCGGAGCTCGGCGCGGCGCATCCGACGCTGCCGCAGCTCGCGATTCGACGCCGCCTTCGCGCGGAGGCGCTCGCGGAGGAGATGCGCGTCTTGTACGTCGCGCTGACGCGGGCGAAGGAGAAGCTGATTCTGATCGGCTCGGCCAAGGGACTGACGAGGCGGCTCGAGGATTGGAACGCCGTCGCCTCGAGCCCGGGCCCCAAGCTGCCGGCGCACGCCGTTCATCGGGGCGGCTGCTTCCTCGATTGGCTCGTTCCGTCGCTGCTGCGTCATCCCGCGGCGGACGCGCTGCGCGACGCATACGGCTTGACCGCGCTCCCGGCGGGAGCGCGCGTCGGCGACGGCTCGCGCTGGCGATTGATGGTCGAGCTGCCGGACGCGATGGCCGAAGCCGCGGCCGGGGGCGGACGCACGGAGCCATGGGGGCAGCACGCCGTTAAGGAAGGGCTGCCGGTGCCGGACGATTGGACGGCGCGGGACCGCGACGTGCTGCGCGCGCTCGGCTGGGTCGATCCGCGGCCGTCGGCGTCGGCGCTGTTCGCGAAGACGTCCGTCACCGAGTGGAAGCGGCGGCTGCTCGAGGAAGACATGGAGGAGGCGGAGGCGCCGTTCGCGGCCCCGCCGGCGCCGCGAGTCGCTTCCGCGCCGCCTGCGGTCGCCAAGAGGCCGCGTTTCCTGACGAAGCGCGGGCTGACGCCGGTGGAGCGCGGCGTCGCGTATCATGCGGTCATGCAGCATCTTCGTCTCTCGCCGGGCATGACGTCGGCCGATGTCGAGTCGCTGCTGTCGGACATGGTGCTTCGCGAGCTGCTGACCGAGGAGCAGCGCGCCGCCGTCGACGTCGAATCGGTGCGGCGGTTCGCGGAAAGCGAGCCCGGCCTTCGTCTGGCGCAGGCGGCGAAGGCGCATCGCGAGCTGCCGTTCAGCGTCGGGCTGCCCGCCGCGGCGGTGTACGGCGCGGCCCCGAACGGCGTCCCGCTCGATGCGGAGACGGCGGCCGAGACGGTGCTCGTGCAAGGGATCATCGACTGCTTGTTCGAGGACGAGCGGGGCCTTGCGATCGTCGACTACAAGACGGACGCGATTCGCGGGGAGACGGGGCTGGAGGAGCTGACGGAGCGGTATCGGCTGCAGCTGTCGGTGTATGCGACGGCGGCGGAGAAGGCGCTCGGCCGTCCCGTGACGGACCGGTATTTATATTTCTTCGACGGCGCGCGCGCCGTCAAGCTGTAGGGGGTTGTTCGAATGCGGTTGCTGCATACGGCGGATTGGCATTTCGGCCGAACGCTGGAAGGAAGAAGCAGGCAAGCCGAGCACGAGGCGTTCGTGGACGAGCTGGTCCGCATCGCGGACGAGGCGAACGCCGACGCGGTGCTGCTCGCGGGAGACGTCTACGACTCCGTGAACCCGCCGGCGGACGCGGAGACGCTGTTCTACGAAGCATTGACGCGCTTATCCGGAGGCGGAAGGCGTCCGGTGCTCGCCATCGCGGGCAATCACGACCATCCCGACCGGCTGAGCGCCGCCGGGCCGCTCGCGCGGGCGCAGGGCGTAACGCTCGTCGGATTGCCGACATTGGACGTCGTCACGCTGGACATCGCGCGGACGGGAGAGCGAGCGCATGTGTACGCGCTGCCGTATCCGTCGGAATCGCGGCTGAAGGAGCTGCTCTCCGCGGAGGCGGACGAGCAGGCGCTGCAGCAGGCGTATTCGGCGCGCATCGCGGGGCTCGTGCGGGAGGCGACGGCGGCGCGGTTCGAGGCCGGGACGGCCGTGAACGTGATCATGAGCCATCTGCATGCGCTCGGGGGCAGCGCGACGCCGGAATCGGAGCGCCCGATCGAGGTCGGCGGCGCGTACACGGTCGATCCGTCCGCGTTCGGGACGACGGCGCAATACGTCGCTCTCGGTCACTTGCATCGCCCGCAGTACGTTCGGGTACGGGGCGTCGAGGACGGCGAAGGACCGATCGTCCGTTACAGCGGCTCCCCGCTCGCCTTCAGCTTCTCGGAAATCGGACATGCGAAATCCGTGTCGATCGTCGACGTCGCGCCCGGCGCCGCGCCGACGATCGAGGAAATTCCGCTGTCCTCGGGGCGTCCGCTGGTGCGCTGGGTCGCCTCGCAGGGGCTCGCGGACGTGCATCGCTGGTTCGACGAGGGCAAGGACGCGAACGCCTGGATCGATCTCGAGCTGCATGTGACCGACGCGCTGACGATGGAACAAATTCAGTCGCTGCGGCGCGCGCATGACGGGCTCGTGCAAATCCGGCCGGTGTTCGCGGCCGCGCCGGACGCGCACGCCGTTCGCGCGGAGCGGGCGCTGCCGATCGACGAGCTGTTCCGGCGGTTTTACGCTCGGCAGACGGGCGGCGCGGCGCCGGACGACGCGACGGTGCGGCTGTTCCTCGAGCTCGTTCGCGAGGAAGCGGAGGAGGAGAGCGCATGAAGCCGATTCGCTTAACGATTCAAGGGCTGCAGAGCTATCGCGAGGAGCAGACGATCGATTTCTCCCGGCTGGCGGAGGCGGGCGTGTTCGGCATCTTCGGCCCGACCGGCAGCGGCAAGTCGACGATTCTCGACGCGGTGACGCTGGCGATGTACGGCGCGATCGAACGCGCGGGCGGCGGCATTCAGAGCATTATGAACGCGCAGGAGGACGCGCTGTCCGTGTCGTTCGCGTTCCAGCTGGCGGACGGCGCCGAGCGCCGAACGTATCGCGCGGAGCGCACCTACCGGCGCAAAGCCGACGGCACCGTCGAGCAGCGTCTCTGCCGCCTCTGCGAGGAGACGGCGGACGGCGCGATCGTGCTGGCGGACAAGGCGGGCGAAGTGAACGCCGCGGTCGCGTCGCTCATCGGTCTGTCGATGACGGACTTTACGCGCGCGGTCGTGCTGCCGCAGGGCAAGTTCTCCGAGTTTCTGGCGCTGAAGGGGAAGGAGCGCCGGGAGATGCTGCAGCGGCTGTTCCGCCTCGAGCGGTACGGCGACGAGCTCGCGGCGCGGCTGACGGCGCGGCTGCGCCGGACGGAAGCCGAGGCGCGCGAGGCGGCCGCGGAGCTGCAGGGGCTCGGCGACGCATCGCCCGAGGCGCTCTCCGCGGCGGAGGCGGCGTACGGCGAAGCGACGGCGGCGGAAGCCCGGCTGCAGGAGGCGCTGCAAGCCGCGGAGGCGGCGCATGCGGAAGCGGCGCGCATCCGCGAAGCGATGGCCGAAGCGGCCGCGAGCGAGGCGGCCTGGGCCGCGCTGGACCGGCGGCGGCCGGAGATCGCCGCCATGGAAGAACGGCTCGCGGCGGCCGCGGCGGCGGAGGCGCTGCTGCCGGCATGGCGCGAGCGCGAGCAGGCGACCGCGCGGTCCGAGCGTCTCGCGGCGGAGGCGGCGCAAGCGGCGGAAGCGCGCGAGCGGGCCGCCGCGCGGCTGCATGCCGCGCAGGACGCGCAAGCGGCCGCGGAGCGCACGCTGCGCGAGCATGAAGCGCCGACGGCGGTGCGGCTCGAGCGGCTG
>JAPSKX010000047.1 GCA_031181325.1 Paenibacillus sp. | reverse complement strand
TCGCGTATAGCAGCGCGGCGAACGCGCCGCCGGAGGCCGTGGACGCTCCGCCCTGCGAATCGTGGCCGGCATGCTCGTCCGGCTCCGGCGCAGGCGCAGGCGCCTCGGCCGGCGGGTCCTCCGCCGGCCGAGGCTCATCGGTCGGCTCCGGCGTCGGCGTAGGCTCCGGCACGGGCACCGGCGCCGCCACCTCGAACGCGAAGCCGCCCTCGATCGGGTGCCCGTCCGCGGAGATGACCCGGAACGCGACCTCGTACGCGCCGTTCTCGAGCGGCGGCAGCGACGCCATCAGCGACTTCCCGCCGGAATCGAGCACCGGCGGCTCCAGCGGCACCGTCGTTCCGTCCGCGCCCGTAAGCTGGATCGAATGCAGCGAATCCGCCGACTCGAGCTTGCCGCTGAACGTCAGATGCAGCATCTCCGGCGGCGATTCCAGCGTCTCGCCGTCGGCCGGCGAAGAGCCGGACAGCGAGGTATGCGCATAGGCCGTCCCGCCGCCTGCGCCGAGCGCCGCCGCGACGACCATCCACAGCAGAGCGACGAACCACATCCTGCGAACCGCCAAGGCGATTCCGGCTACGCCCCGTCCGGGATCGGCCTCCGGCCGCGGAAGCCGTCGTCCCGGCCGTGATAATATGCGATGCGTTCTTCTCCTTGTTTCCAACAAAGCAGTACCTCTTCTCCATTGATCCTTGCGGGGAAGTCGACCAGACCGTGATCCACGTCCTTCAGCTCGGCGCCCTTCAGCCGAATGCTGTCGGTGAGCGTCTTCGCCTCCATCTGCAAAAACTCCATGCTCGCTTCCATCCGAAACAATTCGTCTTCGGGCGGATCCTTCGAAACCTGCTCATGCGTAATCCGGATCTCGCGCAGCTTCAAGGCGATCTCCACGAACTCGCGCTTCGTCTTCTGCAAGCGTTCGATGTCTTCGCGAATAAAGGGGAGAAGCTCGTTCGCTTCACGCGGAGTGAATAACCGTCTGTTCATCGTCCCACGCTCCTTTGTTCCATTGTACACGATTGCCGCCTAATAATGCGATGAAACGCTGTCAAAACCACCCAATCCCATATGGAAAAGGGAGCCGCGCCTCCAAACAGCCGCCGTTAGGCGCATTCGGCGACGGAACAAGAAATCGCCAGCGTCCTTGGCGTGGACGCCGGCGATTCGAAACACAGCTGGAGAAATCTATGGCAATCGTTAGGCCCTCGAACCGGACCAATATGGGACAAGCTCGGCCAGTATCCCAACCTTACAACGCCGTCCCGGCCAACGCCTGCTTCGCCGCCTCGAGCAGCCGCTCCACCGTGAACGGCTTGCGCACATACCGCAGCGACGGCGTCTCGCGGAAGTCCGGCGGCGGGTCGAGCACCGTCGCGACGAGGATCGGAACGCCCTGCATCGCCGGCGCCTCCCGGACGTCCGCAAGGAAGCCCCACCCGGACTGCCGCCCGCCGAGCTGGACGTCGACGATGCACAGCGCCGGCCTCCCGTCCGCGCCAGAACGCTGCAGCGCGAGCGCCGCCGCTTCCGCCGTCGGGAACGGCTCCACCGATAAGGCGAGCTTCTCGAACGCGACGGCGATCAATCCGGATACGTTCGCGTCGTCCTCGACGACGACGACGCGGCCGGCGACGGACGGGACGCGGTACAACGGGAGCGTAACCGTGAACGCGCTCCCGGCGCCGAGCTCCGACTCGAAGCCGAGCGTTCCGCCGTGCGCCTCCGCGATCTCCTTCGCGACCGCCAATCCGAGCCCCGTGCCGCCGATCTGCCGCCGTTCCGAATTGTCCACCCGGTAAAACTTCGTGAACGGCTTCGGCTTCGACTCCTCCGGGATGCCGAGGCCGAAGTCGATCGCGTCGATCGCGCAGCTCGCTTCGTCCGCGCGAACCCGCACGACGATGCGATCCTGCCCCGGGGAATACTTCATCGCGTTGCTGATCAGGTTCAGCATGACTTGCTTCAGCCGGTCGGCGTCGCCGACGATATAAGGCCGCACCGTATCGACGTGCAGTTCGATCCGGTGCGGCCATTGCCCCTTCCACCCGTCGATCAGCTCCCGCAGCCAAGGCTCCACCGCGATCGGCAGCCGCCGATACGTCTGCTTCCCCGACGCCATGCGCTGCAGATCGAGGAAGTCGCCGATCAGGTCGGACAACCGCTGCGATTCCTTATACACGGTCTCGAGGTATTTCCGCTGACGCTCCTTGGCCACCTCGCGATGGAGCAAGATCTCCATGAAGCCCATAATGCTGGACAGCGGCGTCCGCAGCTCGTGCGACACGATGCCGACGAACGCGTTCTTCGCTTCGTCCGCCTTCTCTTCTTCCGTCCGGTCGCGGAAGACGAGCAGCAGCTGCCGGATCGCCGCGGGCGATTCGAGCGCATTCGCATGCAGCTCGTAATGGCGCAGCGCCGCGTCCTCGTCCCTTCGGAACGAGAAGCGCGTCTGCAGTTCGTCGAGCTTGCCTTCCTGCAGCGCCAGCAGCTGCCGGTGCAGCCCGGCCAACGCGCCGTCGCCGCCTCGCTCCAGCCGCTCGCAGAACGACGTCATCGGCGACTCCCGCTCCGCCGCGAAGCCGAAGAACGCTTCGACCGTCGGGTTCGCGAACCGAATCATGCCATAATCGCATAGGATGAGGCCTTCATGAATCGACTGCACGATGCCCAGCACAAGGTCGCGCTGCGAGCGCAGCAGCTGCTGCTCCTGCTCCAGCTCGATGTTAAGATGCTCCAACTCCAACGCTTGCCGGCGGCGATCTTCGTTCAAGCGTTGGGCGTGGTATGCGATCGAGAACTGCTTCGTCACCCCGGCCAGCAAGCGGAGGGACGCCGGATCGGCCGGCTTGCCCCCGTATCCGGTGAGGAGGAGGAAGCCGATCGGGCTCCGCTCCTCGTCGAGCAGCGGGCAATAATGATCTATGGCTTCCTCGTACCCTTGATGGCCCCCGCGCTCTTCCCCGGTCAATGCGCGCCGCAGCGAAAGAATCGTACGCTCTCTGAAAATGCGATCCGCCGGGCCGTACAGACGCCCGCCAGCTTCCTTCCCGAGCTCGGACGGGTAGCCGAGCGCGTAGACGACTCGGGCTTCGCCGTCGCCGTCCCGCCGCACGACGAGCGCCGCGTCCAGTCCGAGGACGTTCAGCATCGCGGAGACGCTGTTTCCGAGGAAAGCGCCCATCTCCGTATAGCCCGTAAGCCGCTCTTGGTATCGGTCAGCGATTCCAAGTCCCGCTCCCGCTCCCGCTCCGTCAGCTTGCGCAGCGTCCGCTCTTGCTCTTCCTGCTGCGCGAGGATTTCTTCGTTCTGGGCTTCCAGCTCGTCCCGATGCGCGGCGAGCTCGATATTGCTCTGCTCCAGCTCCTCTTGCCTCCGCTCCAGCTCGTCGCTCATCAGGTTGAATCCGCGGTAGACCGCCCCGATCTCGTCGTCCCGGTAGTCGTCCGGAAGACGCGCGTACCCGCCTCGGCCCAACGCTTCGATCGAATCCCCCAACGCGGACAACGTCCGAACACCAGGACCGCGATTCCCAAGATGCCCCAGATCAGAAGCGTAGAGACACGGAGATTTTCTTTCAGCAAAAGGTCGAGCTCCCTCTCCTTCTCGGATACGAGTTCGTCGATGCTGCGGTTCATCCAATCGATAAGAGGGGTCGTCCGTTCGCGGGACAGCTCCAGCAGCCCGTCCGTCTCGCCGTCGGCCTTCAGGCGGACCGCTTCATCGATCAATTCGCCGTATTCCTTCCACATGCCGACGAGCTCCGCGATCGGCACGCCGTGCGCCGTTACGATCTCGAGACGATTCTCGAAGCGCACGCGCACCGACTGAACGTCCTGCAGGAAGTCCGTATGGCCATAGGCGATATACCCCCGGACGTTTATGACGACGCGATCGAACTGCACCTGCAATTCGTCCAGCGCTTGCTGTCCCGCATAGCTGGAATCGATCTCCCGTCCGTTGCGCCGCAGCTCCTCGCCCGCGAGGACGCCTAACACGCCGACCAGCGCGACCAGCGCGAGGACGAGCCCGTAGATGCGCCGAAACGCTCGGCGGCTCAATCGATCCCTGCCCTTGAGCCAGCTCATGGAGCTACGCGCCCGCCGCGCCGACGAGACGGTCGACGAGCTCCAGCAGCTGCAGCGGGCTGAACGGCTTCATCATATATTCCGTAGCGCCGGCTTCGAGCGCCTGCTCCCGATCCTTCTGCTGCGCCTTCGCCGTAAGGAGGATGACGGGCTTCTCCCGATTGACTCCTTCGGAGGCGCGCAGCCGCGCGCACACCTCGACGCCGGTCAGCTCCGGCATCATGTAATCCAAGATCACGACGTCGAACGGCTCGGATTCCAACAGGCGGAGCGCCTCCTTGCCGTCCTTCGCCGCTTTCACTTCGTAGCTTTTTCTTCGTCAAGCGTCTCCGTAATGAGAAATCGCAGCGCGGGCTCATCGTCCGCCAGCATAATTTTCACCGGAAGTCCTTGACTCATCCGCTTAGACTCCGAGCGCTTCGCGCGCTCGATCCGGCCGATTCGTGCAGATCGCGATATCCGCGCCTAGCGCCGCGACGGTCCGAATATGATCGACCTCGTCGATCGTCCAAGCGAACAGCTCGAGGCCGAGCTCCTTCGTCTCCTTCACGAGCTCCGGCGTCAGGTACGGGAACGCGATCGACAGCACGTCCGCGCCCGTCGCCTCGAATTGGTACTTCATCGCGATCGGCCGACCTCCCACGAGCAAGCCGGTCCGGATGTCCGGCGCGATCGACTTCGCCTCCAACATCGCCAGATGGTCGAACGACGTGAAGTAGACCTCCTTCTCCATGCCGGCTTCGCGGATCGCCTTCACGGCGGCCTCCGCCAGTCCGGGATACATATGTCCCGCCGTCTTCAGCTCGATATTGACCGTCGCGCGCCCTTTGGCGAGCGCGAGCGCCTCCGCCAGCGTCGGAATGCGCTCCCCGCGGAACGCCTCGCCGAACCAGCTTCCCGCGTCCAGCGCTTGCAGCTCCGCCAGCGTCATCTCCTTCACGAGGCCGCGTCCGTTCGTCGTCCGGTGCAGCGTGAAGTCGTGAATGACGACGGGCACTCCGTCCTTAGACAGCTGCACGTCCAGCTCGATGCCGGCCACGTACGGCGCTTCGAGCGCCTTGCGGAACGCCGCCATCGTATTTTCGGGCGCCTCGGCGGACCAGCCCCGGTGCGCATAAATATCGTTCGTCATTGTTGTTCTCCTCCTAACATTACTTCTGCCATTGATATGCTTCGATACGGAGGTTTCGAATTCCTTTTTCGACCGGACTTCGCTTTTCCCGAAGAAGCGGGCGCATCTTCCGCGACGCGGAATAAGATGGAGCATGCTGAAGGAATGAGGTGGAGTATGATTCACATCTTGCATGGGGGCTCTAGCGCGTTCTCCGCCGATCGCTCCGGGACCCGGCTCGCGTTGCTGCGGCTCCTCGCCGAGCGGACGAACGGCGCGTATCCGACCTTCCGGGAGCTCGACTTCGAGCTTCGGCTTCGCGAAGCGACGATGGACGCGGCGCGGGCGCTGCATGAGAGCGGCGTCGGCTTCGAGGTGTTCGAGCGGTCGCGCTGCAACCCGGAATATTGGCGCAGAGAGCCGAACGGCGCGTTCCGGCTGCGGGACGACCGCCGCCCTTCCGACGCGCTTCGCGACATCTTCGCGAACGGACCGGCGTACGGGTTCGAATGCGCGACCGCGATCGTGATCGTTTTCTATAGGGCGGTACTTGAATGCATCGGAGACGCGGCGTACGACCGGCTGTTCGCGCACACCTACCTGTTCCATTGGAACGTCGACCGCGATCTCGGACTTACGACGATTCCCGCCGTTCGATTCGTGCCGGGCGACTGCTTGTACTTCGACAATCCGGACGTCGAACCGACGACGATGCAGTGGCAGGGAGAGAACGTCATCTATATGGGCGGCGACCTCTATTACGGGCACGGGATCGGCATGCAGTCCGCAGCCGCGATCGTCGCGAAGCTGAACGAGCACCGCAGGCCCGGCGCGCTGCGATCCGCCTACTTGCTGCCGCAGACGACGCGGCCGGATTACGCGAGGCTCGCCTTGGCCGCCCCGCCGGTCGCCGCGGACGCCGCTAGCCTCCACGGCTTCGAAGAGGGCTTCCCGAGTTTGCCGTTCCGAGCCCGCATCGGCGGCGGCGTCTATTACGGCGTATAGAGCCTCGCCGGTCGATAAGATAGAGCAACAGCGTATACAACGCCGCGCCAAGAAAGAACGCCCAGACGCTGATTTCTTTCTGGTGCGGCAGCTCCTCCTTCATCACGTTCACGAGGATGGTCCCGGAGAGGAACGCGAAGAGCAGCGGCACGGCGACGTCCGGCATATCCGTCCCCGAGATTCAGCGCGTTTTTCTCCTGCAGCCGATGCTCGAGCAAATAACCGATCAAGCCGTTATGGACGGCGAAGACGGCGATATGCATCCAGAACACGAGCGCGTCCTTCCGGGACGAACGGCTTCTCCCGGGAGAGGGCTTCGCCGCTCGCTCCATGCCGTAATAGATGAGCAGGCCGGCCATGGCGGCGATATAGGCGTCGTTTTCCAAAAACTTCAACCCGTTCTTCTCGAGCGTGGACTGATGCTGCGAAAGCTCGGGCAAAATATGTACGAATTTTCATGAGCGCATTCAAGCGTTCCAGCTTCGCGGGGAAATGAACCGTCGCGAGCGCGCACGCCCAACCTAAAACGATCCAAACCTTCCCTATGCAGTTCCTCTAAGTTAGGATGCCCCGATCGCGAGCAAGAAAGCCGTCCGATCGCATGGGTTGCGACCGAACGGCCCGTTCCTTCTTCCGAAATCCGTCTTTCTTGAAAATTTACCGGTTGCCGCCGGCCATGCCGCCGTTCGTCGCGCCCGGGCCGTTCGCCGTCCCCGACACGCCGACGCCGTTCGAGCCTACGCCGCGCGTTTCTTCCGTTCCCTCGTCGCCGAAGCCGTTCCCGAACGTAGAACCGCCGCGAAGACCTGTCCCCATTCCGGTGCCCGTACCGGTTCCGTTGTTGTTCATCATGCCGTTATTGCGGTATTGCTGGGAATACCCGTTCACGTTGTTCGTTCGCGTCGTTCCTGCGTCGTTGTCTTGACCGCCGCACGCGGTCAGCATCGAAGCGGACAAGCCGATAGCGCACGTTAAAGCAAGCACTTTGCGATTCATGGATAGAATCCTCCTGTCGGTTTGTTTGGTCCAACAGAAGTAGTGTCCCCTTCCCCCTCGAGGGCTATCGATGGGAAATCGAAGGAGGCGTCGAGGCGTCCGATCTGCGCCGGGTCACGGCATCGACTCTTCCCGAATGACTTCGAACGCTTCCTCGCCGAGAAGACCAAGTCTCCATACCGCAATGCCCGACAAGCCGTATCGCTTCGCCAGCCCGATCTTCGCCTCGACCGAATCGGCGGTTTCGCTGCCCATCGAGATGCCGAGCAGCAGCTTCTCCGCGGGAACGTCCGGGAGCAGGCGGCGAACGGCCTCGTCCACCCGTCGCATCGGCTCCGGTCCTTGTTCCCCCTCGTAAGCGTACGCCATTACGATGAGCGCGTCGACGTGCGTCGCCAGAGTCTTGTAGTTGTACCCCCGGTACGCGCCGTTCGGCGGATGCACCGCGATGGCGAGCTTCAAGCCGGCCTCGGCGGCTTTCGACGCGATCTCGCCGACGAAGGCGTTATACTGCGCCTGCACCGCTTCCGGATCGCCGGTTAGGCCCAGCCCTTCGAAGTCGAGCAGGACGCCTTCGAAATTACGGGAGGAGGCCGTCCCGACGATGCTCTCGATCGTCGCCGCCGCGAGCGCCTCGTCCTCGAGAATGCGCGTCAGCTCCCCGTGCGCGTCGGAAGCGAACGCCATGAAATACGGCGTCGTCCCTCCCGCCGCCGCGCCTTCGACGAGCGATTGCGCCGTCGCGTCCGCCGCGTCGGGCGGCCAATAAAAATCCTTCCCCTCCAGCGTGAACGCCGACGACTCGTCGATCCGTCCCCATCCGAAGGCGACCGCGTCGAACGACGACATCAACGCGCGCTCCCCGTAAGACGATATGGCGTAGAACGCCATCGTTTCCAGGTCCCTCGGCGGCGAGTCGATGGCGACCGTACGCGTCTCCCCGTCCCACGAAACGTACGCGCCGAACTGTTGGCTGAAGAAGCTTAACGGGATGAGCGTCGACCCGTCGACCGACATCGGAGCGACGCGAAGCGCGACCTCTGCCCCGTTCACGAGCGATACGGCGCTCCCGAGCGTCAAGTCTACGACGGTGCCGGCTTCCTCGTCGTTCGCGCGAATCGTCCGCGTCTCGCCGTTCCACGACACCGCGATGCCGAGCGCCTCCGCGATCGCGCGGAACGGCACCATCGTCGTCCCGTCTACGATGATCGGCTCGACCGGGAACGGCAGCGGATACTCGTCTAATAGGATCGTTACCGGTCGTTGTCCCGTCTCCGCCGCCGCCGCGGACGCAGCGCCTAATCCGATCGCGGCAACGAGACTTAGCCCGATCGCGCGATGCATCTTCTTTAGAATTTTCACTGTAATGGACACCTCTCCCAAGCTGATACTCTGTTTGACGCTTTCGATCGGGAGAAAGTTTCGATTTCGCGCGTTCCCGCACCAACTGGCGTCCGAGATGGGAGATGGTCATGCAGCGAGCGTGGAGAGTCGGAGAGCTTGCGAAAATGGCGGGGCTGACGATGGCCGGAGACCGCGAAGCAGGCGCAGCGCGCGTCGGGGAACGCGAGATCGAGATCGTTCGCATGCTCGATGCGCCGCGCGAGCTTGTCTTCGACGCTTGGACGAAGGAAGAGCATCTGTCGAAGTGGTGGGGACCGCAAGGGTTCGCGACGACGTCTCAGAAATTCGAGATGCGCGCCGGCGGGACGTCGCAGTTCGTTATGCACGGTCCCGACGGCGTCGATTATCCGAACACGAACGAGATTCATGAGGTCGTACCGCACGAACGGATCGTGTTTCGGCATGCGGTGTTCCCCCATTTTCCGGCGACGGCGACGTTCGAGGACGCGGACGGCAAGACGAGGCTCGCGGATCGAACCGTGTTCGAGGAAACCGACGCGGTATTCGATAAGATGAAGACGTATTCCGCCCCCGGCGCCGAGCAAACGATGGATCGCCTTGCCGAGCTCCTAACGAAGATGGTTTAGAGGGAGCGGCGCGGCGGCGCAACGCAAACAAGAAGGAGGGAATCGCCCCTCCTTCTACGATTAGACTTGCGAGAGTCAGGAGATGAGCTTCAATCCCACAGCCGCGGACAGCACCATGCCTATGAAGAGGAGGCGCCGCAGCTCGCGCGATTCGCTGAAAAATATCATCCCGATCAACGCTCCCCCGGCCGTTCCGATCCCCGTCCATATCGCATAGGCCGTCCCCATAGGAATACTTCGCATGGCGAAGCTCAGACACAGGAAACTCAAAATAAGGCCGGCGCCAAAGATCAGGTAAGCTTTCCAGTCGTTGTCGCGCTTAATGCGATTCATGCCGAACACGCCGACGATTTCGAACAGGCCCGCGAAAATCAAAGAAACCCAAGCCATCAGTTCGTCGCCTCCTTCGAGGGAGCCGCGTCGCCGCTCAGTTTAAGACCGAGCACGCCGGCCAGTAACATCGCGATCAATACGATCTTTGCAAGCTGCACGGGCTCGTCGAATATGGTCATTTCCGCAATGACGGTTCCGGCTGTCCCGAGTCCGGTAAACACGGCGTATACGGTCCCGACAGGCAAGGTCAGGGATGCGCGAATTACAAGATAAAACGAAACCGCAAGCGCCGCGACGGTCGCGACCCATGATAAAGGATCCCCTGCATGCTTAAATCCGATCACCCAGCCCACTTCGAACAACGCGCCGATAAAAATGTACAGCCAACTCCGATTCATGGTGAACTCCTCCTTCTAGTTGTTTTTTACGCCCCGCCAAAACACATGCCACGACGCGCCGAGCCTCTGGATCGCCCGCTCCTCGTCTCCGTACAACATCTCGACGAATAAGCCGTCCAGTACCGCCATGAAGGCGCCGACGGCCTGTTCCGCCGTAATGTCGGGATGAAGCAAAGAGCGATCGGCCGCCGATCGGAATACCGGCTTCACGAGCTCCGCCATCTTGTCGATATGAAGCGAACCGCCCTTCACGATGTCATGCTTCAGATGCGCAGGGGGAAAAAACGAGGTTCGCAAAAACAATTTCGTATCGTCTTCCCTCTCGTAGCGCTCTTTGTATCCCAATAAAAAATCGTATAGCTGCTTATCCAGGGAATCCCGATTGGCTCGTTTCAGATATTCCTCGACGAAACTCAGCTCCCTCGCGGCGACGAGTCGATAGACGGCAAGGAATAATTCGTCTTTCCCTTTGAAGTGGTTATAAATCGATGGCTTCTTGATCCCTACTTCGGCGGAAATGTCGGCCAGCGAGGCGCCTTCGAAACCGCTTCGCGCGAAATGACGAAGCGCAACCTCCATGATCTTATTCGCGGTCATATTGTTCACCCCCAACACTAACTACCGGTCGTTAGTTTAACATATAAATAAATTATGTGCAATTTTATCCTAAGCGCAATAAGCCGCGGTTGCTTAAGGCCGCTTCCCCGTCGTCCCTCGCTTGAACGAAAAAAAGAAGGGGTCGCCCCCTTCTTCAATCGAAATCGTATCTTTGCTCTTTCCACGGGTCGCCGTACATATGGTACCCGTTGCGCTCCCAGAAGCCCGGCTTATCCTTCGCCATGAACTCGATGCCGCGCAGCCACTTGGCGCTCTTCCAGAAATACAAGTGCGGCACGACCATGCGCACAGGATATCCATGCTCCGGCGTCAGCTCCGCGCCGTTATGCTTGATGCCGAAGAACGACGTCTCCCGCAGGAAATCCTCGATCGGCAGATTCGTCGTCCAGCCGTGCTCCGCATGCAGCATGACGAACTTCGCTTCCGGCTTGATCTTCACGCGCCCGATCACTTCGCCGACGGCTACGCCTTCCCAGACGTTGTCGAGCTTCGACCACGTCGTAACGCAATGAATGTCGTTGCCGAACTCGCGTCGCGGCAGCGCCATGAAGTCGTCGTACGACAGCCGCAGCTCCTCCTCGACCAAGCCGAACACGCGCAGGTCCCATTCCTTCGCTACGTCCTTATATCTCGCCACGTCCCCGTGATGCAGCACCGGAAATCCGCTGGTGAGCGTCTGTCCCGGGGGTACGCGGTCGTTCGTCTGCACATCCGTCTTCTTGAAAAACATGCCCTTCGACCTCCGTATCCATCGTGCTCCCATTATAACAAACCCGCCCCCCGCATCCAAACGCGCGGGGGCGGGCAGCGCATCCAAGCGCACCGCCTCCGGCGGCTGGCTAAGCGCGATTTCGCGCATAGATCCGCGGCTCGGCGCCTCCGGCGGCTGGCTAACCGCGATTTCGCGCTTAGATTCGCGGGTCGACGCCTCCGGCGGCTGGCTAAGCGCGATTTCGCGCTTAGATCCGCGGCTCGGCGCCTCCGGCGGCTGGCTAAGCGCGATTTCGCGCTTAGATTCGCGGCTCGGCGCCTCCGGCGGCTGGCTAAGCGCGATTTCGCGCTTACGCCAGCGCGGCCGCCGTCTCCTGAATCGTGCGCTGCATCGGCAGATGGTACGGGCACTTCGACTCGCAGAGCGGCTTCTCGCGGCAAGGCTCGTAGTCCGCGCAGGAGACGATCTTGCTCTTATGCTTCTCGTAAAACGCTTGCCCCTTCGGCAGCAGACCCAGCTCCCGACGGACGACGCTCGAGATCATCATGTCGGGGATCGGAATCTCGAGCGGGCACGAGCAATAGTTGCAGCGCCGGCAATTGTGCGTCGACAGGTCGGCGGCCAGCGCTTCGAGCTCCCGCTTCTCCGCCGCATCCACCTCTCGCTCCAGGGCTGCGAGGTTTTGCTTCACCTCGTCGACGCTGACCATGCCGGATATCATCGTGTGCACGTCTTGGCTGTAGGTATACCGGAACGCTTTCTCCACCGGCTGCACGAAACCGCCGGACAACGGCTTCATCGCTGTCTTCGCCATGCCGAGCCGATTCATGACCGGGATGAGCTCGTCGAGCGCGAACGTCTGGACGAGGCTCAGGTGGAACAGCGTCTGGTCGAATTGCCCCGGCTCGATCCACTTCGCGAGCAAGTCCGGCCGGTGACCCGAGATGCCGATGAAGCGTACCTTGCCTTCCTTCTTCGCTTCTAGCGCGGCGCGGTAGGCGCCGTTCTCGTCCATCGCCATCTTATATTCTTGCACCGTATTGACGTAGTGAATTTGCAGCAGGTCGACGTAGTCCGTCTTCATCCGCTTGAGGCTGCGTTCGATTTCTTCCTTGGCGGCCGCATAGTCCCGCTTGTTCGTCTTCGTCGCGAGGAAATATTCGCCGCGGCGATGGCTGATGCTGTCGCCGATGATCTCTTCGCTGTTGCGGTAGCCCGCGGCCGTATCGATGTAATTGATGCCTTGATCCAGAGCGAAATTCAGCGCGTCCCGAGCCTGCTCGAACGGTACGCCGGGCAAGTTCATCGCGCCGAAGCCGAGGGCGGAGACGGTGTGACCCGTTTTCCCGAAGACGTTATATCGCAAGCCTCTCATTCCTTCCGCTTAGGTGTTATGGTTTCGAGCATCCGGCGGCGCCCCGCAGATCCCGCCTGCGCCGCATGCATGCCGCCGGCCACGCAAGTAAGGCGGGGAGACGATCCCCGCCGGATTCATGACGGACGAGCTCCGGCCGTCGCAAGCGGAGGCGCAGAGCTCAATGCGTCGTCGGACTTCTCCTTAGGTCGCATGGGATTAAGCCGTTTCCATTTTACCATAGGGACTCCCCCCTCGCGACGGTAGAAGCTTTAATTTTCTTTCTCTTTCTTTCTATCCTTCGTATTGTCGTCGCCGTCATCGGCGTCCTTGTTGTTCCCCTTGTCGTTCTTCTTGTCTTTGGGATCTTTCCCGTCCCGCTTGACTTCCGAATCGCCCGGCTTCTCCGGACGCGGCGAGACGGACCCGCCTCCTTGATCCGGTCCGCCATTGCCCGTATTCCGTTCGTCGTCGTCGTCCCGCTTCCGCTTATCGTCGTCTTTCCGGTCGTCGTCCCGGTCGTCGTTTCGATCGCGCTTCTCGTCGCTCCGATCATCGTCGTCGCGATTCTCTTCGTCCCGGTCGTCATCGTCGTCGCGGTTCTCTTCCTCTTTCCGGTCGTCCTCGGAATCCCGATCGTCATCCCTCCATCGGTCGCCCCATTCCCGCCAATCGAAGTCCAAGTCGACATCCGCCTTCCAATCGAAGCCGTCGTCGTCTCGGTCGGACTTCCCGTCGCCGCCGTTATTAACGACTTTGCCGTCGCTGTCTTTCTCTCGGTCTTCCCCCTTGTCCCCGTTCTGATCCTTTTTCCCGTTGTTGACGTTATTCCCGTTATTCCCGTTATTCCCGTTACTCCCGTTGTTGCCGTTGTTGCCGTTGTTGCCGTTGTTGCCGTTGTTGCCGTTATTCCCCTTGTTCCCCTTGTTCCCCTTGTTCCCGTTGTCTTTTTCTCCGCCGCCACCTTTTCCGTTGCCGTTATTGCCCGTCGTTCCGTTCGTTCCCTGATCGGCGGCGTTCCCGACGGTGGCGTTGTCGTTGCCTTTGCCCTTACCCGGATCGCCATCGCCATCGTCATCGCCGTCGCCGGCCGGATTGCCTTGCGACCGAAGACTCTTCAAGAGCTCCTTGATCGCCTCCTTCGTCCATGACGGATCCGCGTCAAGCAGCTTCTTCTCCTGGAACCGCTTCGCGACCTCATGGATCGTCGTCTTCTGCAGCTCCTCCGCCGTCACGTCGACGCCGCTCTGCCGAGCCTTCAGCAGGAACGTCATTTTCCCCGCCGACAGCCCCGCCGCTTCCGCTTCCTCGAGCACTTCCTTCGGCGCGGACCATACGGTCACTTGGAACGCTTCGGCGGTCTCCGCATGATGCTCGCGTATGACGCGATCGACTTCTTGCCGTACGCGGGCTTGCAGCTCCGCTTCCTCTACCTTCGCCGCCTCGTCGACGACGACGCTCGTAATGACGATGTCCGCCTCTTGCTTTCCGCTAAGCACCTTCGTCTCCGCGGCTTCCATCACTTGCCCGACGGCCGCCTCCAACGTCAGTCCGACGAGCTCTAGTCCGTCGAGCAGCTCCACCGCGTCTTCGTTGCGTCCGGTCGCCTCCAGCACCGTCCCGTCCGCGTCGAGCCCGAGCTCCACGCTCGGATTAATGTCGATCGAGACGTAAGCGACCGGCATCGGCGCGGTCGGCGAGACGTCCTCCGGCGGAGACGCGTCTCCCGGTTCCGTCCGCGAAGGGTCAACGATCTCCGGCGACTGCATGACGGCCGACGGCTCGCCCGGGTCGACCGGCTCCGTCGCGATCGGCGGCCCCTCGCCCGGCAGCGACGAGAATAAAAACAAAGCCAAGAACATCGCGGCCGCCGTCGACGATAAGGCGTACCACGCCCGGCGCGGCAGTCCCCTTCGGGCGGCGGGAAGCGAAATTTCTTCCCCGACGACGTACGCGCGGCCGCGCTTCGCCACGCGTACGAACGCGCCGGAGTCCGTCAACACGATCGCATGCCGCGCTCCGACCTCCATGACGACGCCCTTCCTCATGCTTCCCACCCCCTGTCTTCGCCGCGTTGCGCCCGCGCGCCCGCTCCGCCGGATGTCGATGCGGAAGGCGCCACGAAAGACTGCAAATGCGGGTATTGTCCTAGATGAATCAAGGCGACGGCGATAATGTATTTCCGCCCTCGCTCCAACGTCTTGCGAGAAACTTCGACACGTTCCGACAATTCTTTCAGAGGCAGCGCCTTCCTGCTCGTCAACGGCCCGAACAAGGTCGAATCCCGGCTGATGAGCGCCCCGATGCCGAGGAGCGAGCGCCGCGTATCCTCATGCTTCGGACTGCCGTCCACGAGATCGGCGAACGTAATGCCGTAATCGGCGAGCTCGCGGTTCAACGTCTCGATCTCCAGCTTGCGCTCCTCGTTGTCCCGATCCAGCTTGTAGCGGTCCACGGAGGCGTCGACCTCGACCGGGTCGAACGTTTCCCCTTCATCGTCCTCCGTCAAGAAGGCGCTCTGAGGGATGCTGGAGGCGTGACGCTGCTCCTTGCGCACGAAGTCGGTCAGCCGCCGGCGGATGACCGTCTCCGCGAAGCTCAGGAATGCGCGGCCCGCGGCCGGGTCGAACGCGTCGATCGCTTCGTTGAACGCCATGAAGGCGATGCTGTATTCGTCGTCGGATTCGGGGTGTATGTATCGTTTACAGAAGCGGGACGCGGTCTTCGCCACGTACGGCTGATACCGGGCCAACACGTCGCCCCGAAGCGCTTCGTCGCCCGCGCGGATCGCGGCCACCTCGTCTTCGATCGATGCGCCGGAGGCCGGCGGCTTGTCACCGCGCTTCAACCACTTCTGGATGAGCAGCAAGATCACCCGGTTCACCTCGGTTCCTAATAAATTCGTTGCGGATGCGAAGTTTCGGGGGGTCTCCTGTTCCGGAAATAAAAGAAAGAAGCGCCCCATTCATGAGACGCTTCTTCCCCCCGCATAGTTTCGCGAGACGCGCGATTTACCGATATCCGCCCGTCGTCTTCTTCTTGCGCAATTTATCTCTTCGGCCGCTCATGACGCGGAGCCGATTTTTGAGCTGATATTCCCATTCGACGTCGTCGATCGCCTTGGCGATGCGGAGCAGGTCGAGCGCCATATCGATCTGGTTCGTCACGAGCGCGAGCGGATCCTCGTGCTCCGCGTTCACGCAGTTTTCGAACAACGCGTCCTGCAACGGAGCGTCGGAATAATCCTCGAAATCGACCTCGGAGGCGCCGTCTCCTTGCGCGTACTCGGCCAGAATCTCGTATTCGTCTTCGACGAGGTGATGCACCTCGATCCGGTGACATACCGGACAAAACAGTATCGGAACGTTATGAATCTGCGTCCGAAGGTGACGAATGCTGCCCTTCGTGCCGATCATGCTCGCGCCGCAGCAAAAGCTCATCTGGATCCCCTCCCGGTACGTACGTTTCGGATATCTACTTCTTATTCGAGTTCGACTCGTACAATTCCTTTTTCCCTATGACAAGCACTTTTTGACATAAAATCCGACTGCGTCCGAGCCTTGCGGCCCGGCCTTCCGTTCTATCCCGTCAGCGCCGCGCATAGCATGAATAGCTGTCATCATCTTCTCTCGAGAAAGGGGTTCGGTACTCATGGCGCATGTCGTCCCTCTAGAGCACAAGCAAATCGCGTATGTGTCCTACGATCCGGAGGAACGTTCGCTCGTCGTCGCCTACCACCGAGGCGCTTCGATCAGACACCTCTCCATCGACTGGGAGCAGTTCCAATGCGTCTTGGACGCGAGCAACAAGGTCGACGAGCTGATCAAGCTGCTGTCCCGCTTGACGCCTGCGACGCGCCGGATCGGCACGTCCTGACATGCAATGACACGATAGCCGAATCGGTCGTTTCCGGTTATACTGTATGAAAATATAGCTTCATATAGAGAAACGAAGACGATAGGAAGTGGTAGCGTGCCAAGACATCTCGTGACAGGCAACGGCAAGATGCTCATTAACCTGGATCGGAACGGCTACATTCGCGACTTGTATTATCCATATGTCGGACAGCTGAATCATGTGAGCGGCTACCACTGCCGCGTCGGCGTATGGGCGGGCGGCGAGTTCGCTTGGCTCGCGGACGACGAATGGCAGCGCGAGCTCGATTACGAGGAAGACTCGCTCGTGACGCGGCTGACCGCGACGCATCCGAGACTCGGCGTGACGCTGACGATCAACGACGGCGTGCATCAACGCGAAGACATCTTCATCCGTCGGTTCGCCGTGAAGAACGACGTCGAACACGAACGGGAAATTCGCCTCTTCTTCCACCAGGATCTCGTCATCAACGAAACCGAGGTCGGCGACACGGCCGCCTATTATCCCGCGAACAACACCGTATTCCACTACAAGCGAGACCACTATTTTATGTTCAACGGCTCCACGGGTCAGGAAGGCATTTATCAATATACTACAGGCGTCAAGCGGTTTGCACAAGCCGAAGGCACCTGGAAAGACGCGGAAGACGGCCATCTGATGGGCAACGCAATCGCGCAGGGCTCCGTCGACAGCACGATCTCGTTCCGCTTGTTCGCGCAGCCGTCTTCCACGCACACGATGTACTATTGGATGACCGCCGGGCACACGCTCGACGAGGTAAAGAAGCTCAACGCCTACGTGCGGGAGAGCGGGCCCGGCAATCTATTGGATCGGACGAAAATTTACTGGCAGCGCTGGGTCAACAAGCAGGAGCGCGACTTCGGGGATTTGCGCGACGACGTCGTCGCGATGTATAAGCAGAGCTTGCTCACGGTGCGCACGCAGATCGACGAGCGCGGCGCGATCATCGCCGCGAACGATACCGACATTCTGAACTACAACCGCGATCACTACAGCTACATGTGGCCGCGCGACGGCGCGCTCGTCGCTTACGCGATGTCCATGGCGGGCTATCAAGGCATGGTCGTGCCGTTCTTCCACTTCTGCGCGAAGGCGATCACGGACGAAGGCTATCTTCACCATAAGTACAATCCGGACGGCACGGTCGGCTCCTCTTGGCACCCGTACGTACATAACGGCCAGCAGCAGCTGCCGATCCAGGAGGACGAGACGGCGCTCGTGCTGTTCGCGCTGTGGGCCGACTACGCGAAGCACGGCGTCATCGAGCTGCCGCAGTCGCTCTACCCGAGCCTCATCCGCAAGGCCGCCCGCTTCCTCTATTCGTACGTCGATCCGGAGTTGCAGCTGCCGAAGCCCAGCTACGACCTCTGGGAGGAACGGTACGGCATCTACACGTTCACGGCGTCCGCCGTCTACGGCGGCATGGTCGCGGCGGCGAATTTCGCCCGATTGTTCGGCGACGACGCTCGCTGCAGCCGGTACGAGCAAGCGGCGGAGCGCATCAAGAACGGCATCTTGACGCATCTATGGGACGAGGAGGCCGGACGCTTCGCCCGGGGCTTGGTGCAGAAGGACGGCAAATGGGTGCGCGACATGACGCTCGAGAGCAGCGTCTTCGGCATCTTCGAGTTCGGCGTGCTGCCGGCGTCTCACGAGCGCGTCGTCCGCACGATGAAGATCATTAAGGAAGGCCTGTCGATCAAGACGGACGTCGGCGGCATCGCGAGGTATTACCAGGACTATTATTTCCAGACGTCCTCCGACCTCGACGTCGTGCCCGGCAACCCGTGGATCATCTGCACGCTGTGGATGGCCGAATTCGAAATCGAGACGGCCGAGACGCTCGCCGACCTCGAATCGCCGCGGCGCACGCTCGAGTGGGTCGTCGACCACGCGATGGAGAGCGGCGTGCTGTCCGAGCAGCTCGATCCGTTCGACGGCAGCCCGGTCTCGGTCGCGCCGCTGACCTGGTCGCACGCGACGTTCGTCCTGACGGTGCTGAAGTACGTGGAGCGGTACCAGAAGTTAAATAGCTAAATCAGTAATCATGCGAAAGCCTTGCCCCGCGAACGATTCACGTCGCGAAGCAAGGCTTTCTTGCGCGCAGGGCCGTCGCTAGGCCAGCTCCCGCTGTACGGCGGCGAGCTCCTCCGCATCCCCGCTGACCAGCAGCCGGTCGCCGAGCCGGAGCTCCGTGTTGCCGTTCGGCACGACGAACGAGTCGCCGCGGAAGATGCGCATGACGAGCACGCCGCCGAGGAACGGCAGGCTTCGAAGCGGCACGCCGTCGTATGCCGGGTTGCGCAGCTCCGTCTCTTGGATCGAGTCGTCGTGCTGCGTGATCAGCTTCACGGCGCTCGGATGCTCGATCACCGCCTTCAGGAGCGTACGGGCCGCATACAGCGAGGAGAGCAGCTGCACGTCCGGCGGCGCCGCGTTCCCGGCAGCCTCCAGCCGGTCCGGGTCTTCGACGCGCGCGATGACCCGCGGCGCGCCCCGTTCCCTCGCCTCTCGGGCGAGCGCGAGGTTTACTTCGTCGTCCGCCGTCGCGAGCACGACGACGTCCTTCTCGAACAGCCCCGCCGAAGCCAGCGTCTCGGGCGCCAGCTTGTCCACCTCGCGAAGCGGATAACGGCTCGACTTCGCGTCCTCCGGCGACCCGGCGCTGTACAGCATGACGTCGTATTGCTCCCGGGCCAGGTCGAGCGATACCGGGAGCGTCATATGATTCGCGCCGACGATGCCGATCGCGAGGCGCTTCGGCTCCGTCTTCGGGAAGAATCGCGAGAAGACGATCGGCGAGACGAAGCAGGAGAGGATCGCGACGAGAATGAGAGCGCCGCGCAGCCGTTCGTCGATGACGCCGAACTTCACGGCGACCTCTACCGCGGCGACGACGAGCGACAAGTTCGCCGACAGCAGCACGCCCGCGCCGATCGTCTCGCGCCAGGAATACCAGCGGCGGAGGAGGAGCGAGGGGAGCATTTTCGAGATGTAGAAGCATAGGAGGAGCGCCGGAATGAGCGCCAGCACGCTAGGGTCCCGCAGCAGCGAGCCCAGCTCGAGATCCGCGCCGACCATCACGAAGAAGATCGGGATGAGGAAGCCGTAGCCGAACGTCTCCAGCTTGTGCACGAAATCCTTCTTCGGCAGCATGAGCGAGACGATCGCTCCGGCCAGAAACGCGCCCAAGATCACTTCGACGCCGAGCGTCTCCGATAAGACGACGAAGCCCAAGATGAGCGCGAAGACGGCTCTCGTGCCGATCTGCACCGTGCCCGCCTTGATCGCGTCCGACACTTTCCGATTCAGGAAGCGCCGAATGACGAGGTACGCAAGGTACACCGCCGCGAAAAACAAGGCCAACTGCAGCATGACGTACAGGTCTTGCGAACGCAAGCTGATATAGAACGCCAAGAGCACCATCGCGGTCAAATCGAGCACGACGGTGATGAACAGAATGATTTGTCCGATCGCGGTTTCGGTCAAGCGCTTCTCCTTCAGCACCGGCACGACGACGCCGAGCGAGATGGCGGAGATAACGATGGCGAAGAAGAACGGCTCCTCGATCAGCCCGGCGCCCCGCAATGCGAACGCGGAGCCCGCCGCGAGCAGAAGCGCGCCGGCCGAGACGGCGAGGCCGACCTTCATGACGTCGGGGCCGCCGCTTTTCCCTCGGTTGTTCCCGCCGGTCTTGGACGTCAATAACGTAAAGTCGAGCTCCAGCCCGCTTAAGAACATAAGATAGATCAGTCCCAAGGCGGACAGCATGTCCAAATACGGGTCCTCCGCGACCCAGTTCAGCCCGCTCCTTCCGATCGCGATGCCGACGATAATTTCGGCGACGACGACCGGCAGGAATCGGATCTTAAGCCGGTGCAGCAGCACCGGAACGAGGAACGCGACGCCGACGACGATCATCAGCGACGCGAGCGACGTGCCGTGTTCCATGCGTTGATCGTTCCTTTCCTTGGGGAAAAAGAAGAACCGGGCGCGCTCTGGGGAGCCCGCCCGGCCGCCTTCCGTTCCGTTCGTCCGATTAGATACCGTACGTCTCTACGTACTTCTCCGGCGTCCACAGCTTGTCGAGCTCGGATGGATCCGTCATCTCCACGACGATCATCCAACCGCCCTCGTACGGCGCCTCGTTGATCCGCTCCGGCGCGTCGTTCAGCGCCTCGTTCACCTGCACGACCTTGCCGCTGACCGGCGCGTACAGCTCCGACACCGTCTTCACGGACTCTACGCTGCCGAACGGATCACCGGATCGAACGACGTCGCCGACCTTCGGCAGCTCTACGAAGACGATATCGCCGAGCTCGCCCTGGGCGAACTCGGTAATGCCGACGGTCGCGAGCTGCCCCTCCACCTTCACCCATTCATGCTCTTCGCTGTACTTGCGGTTCGCCGGTACGTTCACGATTGCATCCCTCCTATACGGTTTCCTTCGGAATCACGAGTTTATGTATGCGCCTCTCCAGCAACCCAAGGCCTTGCTCCCCGGCTTGGTAATGGCGCAGCCGACCGTCGCGGTCGAATACGTAATAAGCGGGCGCGCACGCGCACCCGAACGCGGACGCCGCCGCGCGCTCGTCGTCGAGCAGCACCGGATGCGTCAAGCCGCGCGAAGCGATGTACGCCTTCGCCGCGGCGGCGTCCGACGGATCGCGAGGCAGGTGAACGCCGACGACCTGCAGCCTCGGCGTCGACGCTTCGTCGCCGGCGTAGGTCCGGCGCCATTCGTTCACGCGCGCAAGCGCGGCTTCGGACATCGCGCACCCCGCCGTCCAGAAATGAACGAGCGTCGGACGACCGAGCAGCTGGTCCTTCGTTCGCATGCCGTTCACCCACTTCGCGCTTGGGAATTCCGGTATTTCGCCGTAAAGCTTCATCGGAACAATGGTATCATTCCTCCTCCCAATAGTCTACGTTCGCGCGTTCGCCCGCATAACCGGCCGGCGAACGCGCTCCTCGGTTACGCATTCTCGACCAACGCCTCCCGACGCCGTCGAACCGCCTCCACGCTCGACTCGGCCTTGCGCAGCTCCGCCTCGAGCTCGGATACGATGCGGGCGAGCTGCGAGCGGCGCATCGCCACCTGATTCAGCGATTCCTCGATGCGCCCCTGCACCATCCAGTCCACGATCAACCCGTCGAAGAAATAATCCGCGAACGTCAGCATCTCGCCGATGTCGATGCTAAGATCCAGGTCCCGCTGTACGTCCGCAAGCTCGGTTTGGAAGCGGCGCAAGGCGCGCTGCGCGTGATGGATCGCCGATCGGGCTTCGTCGATCCGGCTATGCTTGACCGCGCTGGCGATCATGCCGCCGCCGAGCATATCGTAAGTGCCCCAGTTTTTCGCCGAGCCGAGATGCGCTCCCGCCTGCTCGAGCGCGCTGACGACCGAGCGTCCCGCGGACACCGCTTCGCGCAGCTCCTTCGCGTTCGCCTTCGCCTCCGCTTCTTGATCCGTCAGCGCTTGCAGCTCGTCGGCGAGCGCCGGATGAGCGTTCTGAATCAACCTCGTTTTCTCATCCAAGACCGCCTGAACGTCGGCCTCGATAAACCGTACCTCGCTCAAATTCCGCTTAAGCTCCTCGAGCTCTTGCTCCAGCTCGACGACCGTATCCGTCGCTTCTTCGAGCTTGAGCTTCGTTTGCAGCACCTCGGTTTCCTCCAGACTCAGCTTCTCGTCCCGTTTTCCGATGAGCGTATAAAATAAAGCCCCCAAGCTGATCCCGGTCAAACGGTCGACGTCCTTCTGCTCGGCGCGCAGCTGCTCCTCCCATTGACCGCGCTCGTGGCGCCGCCGTTCCAGCTCCTTCGTCAGCTCTTGCTCCCGTCTTTCCCAATTCGACTTCTGACGGGCTCGGCCTCGCAGCTCGGCCAGCCGATCGTTCAGCTCCTGCAGCATCCTGTACTCCTCCTATCGCGGATTCGATCCTTACTTTACGCAGCGGGCGCCGCTCTCGTTGCTCGATCTCCGAAATCGGGATAACGGCCTGCCGCCGTACAAGCTCGGAAAGAAAAAGCCAACCCCATCAAGTAGAATTCTACTTTCGGGTTGGCTCCATCCGCATATCCTTATAACTTGATGACTTGTCCGGTCGCCTGCGACTCGAACGCCGCGAGGATGACTTTCAAGGACCGCAGTCCCTCTTCGCCGGAGATGCTCGGCGGCGTCTTCGTGACGATCGACTCGAGGAACGCGTCGATAACGCCGGACGGCACTTGCTTCTCGTTCGTCGCCATCGCGCCGACCTTGTACGTCTCCACCGTGCCGTCGCGGAGCTCCACGATCACTTCGTCGCCGTTCACCGTGCCGATCTTCATGACGCCGTTCTCGCACCAGAGCACCGTGCTGTTGTCGCCGCCCTTGTAGTGCGTCCAGCTCGCCACGAGCGTGCCGATCGCGCCGTTCTTCATGCGAAGCAGGCACGTCGCGTTGTCGTCCACGTCGGTGCCTTCCTTATGAATCGTCCCGACGAACGCCGCGACCTCCGTCACCTCGTCGCCGAGCAGATGACGGATGAAGTCGGACTTATGCACGCCGAGATCGCCCATCGCGCCCATGCTCGCCTCTTCCTTACGGAAGAACCAGCTGCCGCGGCCGTCGACGCTCCAGCCCTCCGGTCCCGGATGGCCGAACGCGGTGCGGAACGTCAGCACCTTGCCGAGCTTGCCGGAATCCAGAATTTCCTTCGCCTTCACGTGCGGCGGCATCAGACGCTGGTTGTGGCCGACCATCAGATAGACGCCGTTCTTCCGAGCGGCCTCGATCATCTGCAGCCCTTCTTCCTCCGTCGTCGCCATCGGCTTCTCGACCAGCACATGCGCGCCTGCGTTCGCCGCGGCGATCGACATCGACGCATGCAAGTAGTTCGGCGTGCACACGCTGACCGCGTCGACCTTCTCGTTCTTCAGCAGCTCTTCGTAGCTTGCGTACGCCTTGCCGCCGTACTGTTCCGCCATCTGCTGCGCGCGCTCGAGCACCGGATCGGCGAACGCCACCAGCTCCGCATTCGGGTTCGCTGCATATTCCGGGATGTGTCTGCGCTGCGCGATCGCGCCGCAGCCGAATACGGCCACTTTCACTTTGCTCATTCCCAATCTCCTCCGGCTATAGGTAGTATTGTCTTCCGTATCGTACAAACTCCTGTATTATACCCCGGGAACGGGGGTTTACGAAATTAACGATTTCCTCGCGACATATACTATCTGGCTATTATTTCGCGACATCCGACTCTTCTATCGCGACTTCGGCGGAATCCCCGACGTAAAAAACCTCCGCTGCGGCGCGCTGCCGGGCGGAGGTTGTCTTATGTGAGGCTGCTTATTTCGCCGTCAGATGCTTCTGGCCCGGCTTCCAGTTCGCCGCGCACAGACCGCCGGATTGGAGCGCCGCGAGAATGCGGAGCGTCTCTTCCACGCTGCGGCCGACGTTGTCGTCCGTAACGACTTGGTATTTCACGATGCCTTCCGGATCGATGATGAACAAGCCGCGAAGCGCGATGCCTTCCTCTTCGTTCAGTACGCCGTACGCTTCCGCCACCGACTTATGGATGTCGGATGCCAGCGGGTAGTTCAGCTCGCCGAGACCGTTCTGGTCGCGCGGCGTGTTGATCCATGCGCGGTGCGAGTGCTTGCTGTCCGTGCTCGCGCCGAGAATTTCGCAATCGTAATCTCTGAATTCCGCAGCCGCGTCGCTCAGAGCCGTGATTTCCGTCGGGCATACGAAAGTGAAGTCGAGCGGATAGAAGAAAAATACGAGCCACTTGCCCTTATAGTCGGACAAGGAAACTTTGCCGAACTCTTTGCCGTTGCCGAGGGCCGTCTCCATCGTGAAATCAGGCGCCTGCTTGCCTACCAAACGTTCTGCCATGGGGAATTCCTCCTACCGATAATTTATATAGTCATGCTTGTCTAAACCCACAAAAAATATCTTAACACCCGTGGAAAATGAAGTCAATGTATAGCGATTCTTAAATTAGAATAATAACAATGTTCGATTGCGCCTACATCGCCTAGCCGCCTAGAACCGCCGAATCCCTTCGGAATGCTCGGAATTTCTCGTCTCCGGGCCACCCGGTCCGGGTTGCCGTCGCGCTTGACGCGCCTCTCCCTGACCCGGTCCGGGTCGGCGCAGCCGGCAGGACCGGTCGAAGACGCAAAAGACCGACCGGGCGAAAGCGCCCGGTCGGTCCACAATTGTCCTGCCTTACTTCGTAATCGCCGCGGCGATAAGATCGCCCATCGCGACCGTGCCGATCGCCTTCGACTTGTCGACGGCGATGTCGCCTGTCCGATGGCCCGCGTCGAGCACGTCCTTCACGGCCTTCTCGATCGCGCTCGCCGCGTCCTCGTAGCCGAACGTCAGGCGGAACATGAGCGCCACGGATAGAATCGTCGCGATCGGGTTCGCGATGCCTTGGCCCGCGATGTCCGGAGCGGAGCCGTGCACCGGCTCGTACAAGCCGAAACTGCCTTCGCCCATCGACGCCGAAGACAGCATGCCGATCGAGCCCGTCAGCATCGCCGCTTCGTCGGACAGGATATCGCCGAACATGTTCTCCGTCACGATGACGTCGAAGCTCGTCGGGCGGCGCAGCAGCTGCATCGCGCAGTTGTCGACGAGTACGTGCTCGAGCTCGACCTCCGGGTAGTCCGCCGCGATGCGAATGACCGTCTCGCGCCACAGGCGGGACGATTCCAGCACGTTCGCCTTGTCGACGGAAGCGAGCTTCTTGCCGCGCTTCATCGCGATCTCGAACGCTTGACGCGCGATGCGCTCGACTTCCGGGACGCTGTACACGCACGTGTCGACCGCCTCTTGCCCGTTCGGCCCTTCGCGGCGGAACTTCTCGCCGAAGTAGATGCCGCCCGTCAGCTCGCGCACGACGATCAGGTCGGTGCCGCGAAGCACTTCTTCTTTAATCGTGGACGCCTCGATCAAGCAGTCGAACACGAACGCCGGGCGCAGATTCGAGAACAAGCCGAGCGCCTTGCGGATACCGAGGAGGCCCGTCTCCGGACGCAGCTCCTTCGGGTTGTTGTCCCACTTCGGACCGCCGACGGCGCCGAGCAGCACCGCGTCCGCGTTCTTGCACAGCTGCAGCGTGTCGTCCGGCAGCGGCGTCCCGCGCTCGTCGATCGCGACGCCGCCGAACAGGCCGTGCTCGAATTCGAATTTGTAGCCGAATACTTCTTCCGTCTTGCGAATGATCTTGATCGCTTCGCCTACGACCTCCGGTCCGATGCCGTCGCCGGCGATGACCGCAATCTTCTTCGTCTCAGCCATGTCATGGATTCCTCGTTTCTGTAGATAGATGCATAGTTCGGTTGTAACATACTTCCGCTTATTTGTGAAGAATATGAATCCTATGATGGTTATAGGTTATTCCTATCCGTAATCAGAGCAAATTCATCTTCTTCGCTTCCATAACCGCTTGCGCCCGACGACTGACATCCAGCTTCGCGAAAATGTTCTTCACATGCGCCTTCACGGTCTCCGACGCGACCGAAAGCTGCTCGGCGATCTCCTTGTTGGAGTAGCCGACGGAGATGAGCGAGAGCACCGCCAGCTCCCGCGCGGTGAGCGGCGTTCGTCCCGGCGGCAGCGCATAGCCGCTCTCCGCTCCCGGGCCGCCCGCCGCTCGGGTGAGACGCTTCATGTACATCGTTTGGGACAGCAGCATGCGGAGCACATTCGTCTCCGCGTCGCGGAAGACGCCGGGGGACATGTTATTTTCGAAATAGACCACCGCGCGAAGCTCCCCTTGCGACGACACGGGGAGCGCCATGACGGACCGTATGCCGAAGCGCCGCACGTACGGCAGATCCCTAGCGTACAAGTCGGCAGTCGCGTCGTCCAACAGCAGCTTCCTGTTCCCGCGCGCGACGCGTTCCACCCAATCGACGCACATTCGCTCGCCCGCTTCGCGCAGCGGCGCCGATGCGTCCGTCCATTCGCCGACGGCCGTCGCTTCGTGTTCGACTTCGCCGCCCTCCGACGCGTCGAACGCGATCCAACAGAGCTTCTCCGCTCCGGAATATTGCAGCGCGAGACGAAGCAGACGGCGGACGAGCTCGGCAGGCTCCACGTCCTCCATGAACGCCTGCGAAGCTTTCAATACCGTCGTAAGATCGAGCATCTGCGCATAGGTCGTATCGTCCGCCTGGTGCAGCGTCTGCCGGATCGGCATCCGCCGAATGGCCAGCACCGAGTCGGGCAGTTCCTCCGGCGAAGCGCCCGCCCGTTGCGGCCGGCGCCGCACGACGACGCTTGCCTCGACTCCCCGCTCCGCCTCGCCGCCATCGTCGTCGAGCAGCCGTTCGAACGCGGCGCGCAGCTCCCCTGCGGTCGTCGTCCGCTCCTCCGGATGTTTCGCGAGAAGCGGCATTACGATCGCCGAGACCGACTCGAGCACGCCGTGCGCCTTAGCGAGGTCGTCCGGGCGCTGCGCCAGATGAGAGTGAGCCCATTCGACCGGTCCGTTCGCCCGGTAAGGCAGCTCGCTCGCCAACATCTCGTAGAACGTGACGCCAAGCGAATATAGATCGCTTCGGCGGTCGACGACGGGCGTTCCCCTCAAGGTGCGCTCCGGCGCCATGTATGCCGGACTCCCCTCCTTGGCTTGGGGCCGCTTCCCTCCCGACCCGACGATCGCTTCGCTGAAGCCGGTCAGACACACGTCGAGCGTCGTATCGTGCACCAGTATCGCTTCCGGACGAAGATTCATATGAAGCACATCGTTCGCGTGCAGCCGTTCGACGGCGGCGGCGATGCCCGCGGCGATCCGCAGGAACGTGCGCGTCGACATTCGACGCAGCGTCATATAGTGACGCAGCGTCAGGCTGTCGATATTGTCGAAGACGAGCGCCAAGCCGGGCGCCGCGTGCAGCATCGCGTTCGGACGGAGCACGTTCGGCAGGTCGAGGCGGGACAGGAGACGGAACTCGTGGAACAGCTTGTCCGCCTCCGTTGCTGCGTACGGCCCCTCCTTCGCCCGCTTCACGACGACGATTCCCCCCGTCGCCTCGAACATCGCATGGACGACTTGGATATATTCGTCCTCGTAGACGACGTGCAGAAATCGGTATCCGGGGTAGAAATCCATTGCGAGGCTCCATTTCCGCAAGCTTTTCCCTAATTATAACATGCGGACGATACGGAAAAGAACCGCAAGGCCGAAGTGAACTGCACCCTAAATGTTAGACACCCATCTAACATTGGAGAAGGTACAGGCATATACAGCTTATCCGACGGAATATAAACTGATGGTACTCAACAGGGCCGGAATATTACGGAAACGCGAGATTACACAGAGCATGTCACGCGAAGGAAACTGTTATCCACTACTACAACCACAAGCGGATCAAAA
>JAPSKX010000244.1 GCA_031181325.1 Paenibacillus sp. | reverse complement strand
CTCGGAACACTCGAAGAAACAGCACTTGCACCTCGTCGAGTTCGAAAAGCTGGATGCGATCCGCGAAGAAAAAATCGAAGAAGCCGTCCGCAAGTGCCGGAACGGCGAACCGTTCGACGTCGATGCCATCAACGAAGCGACCTCGCGGATTAACGCGCATGCGAAACACGGCATTTCCCCTACTAGAAAATATGTTACGATCGAAATGGTGAAACAATTCGTCTTTTCTTCCAAAGCGTGAACGATTTTCCGTGCATAAAATGATCAAGGACCGATCGGCATCGCCGATCGGTCCTTGTTTTTATGCCGGGATCACTGTCCGCCGATCGGTTTCTCCGATGTCGGCGCCGCTTCGATCGCGGCGGGCGCGGAGGCCGGCGCGGTCGGACGGAGCGACTTCTGGGTAAGTCCCTTGATCAGCCCTTCGACGTCGATGCCGGAGACGTTCTTCAGCATCTCCGGCGCGGTCGCCATGAGCGACGTGACGTAGTTGCTGACCCGCGCGGCGCCTTCGCCGTTCCCCGTATCGACGACGGTCAGCTTGTCGATCGCGGAGATCGGCGCCGCCACCTTGCCGGCGAGCTCCGGCAGCATCTTCACGATAATGTCGAGCACCGCCGCCTCGCCGAACTTCGCGAACGCCTCGGCGAGCTTCTCCTTCGCCTCCGCCTCCGCGAGACCCCGAAGCCGGATGACCTCGGCGTCCGCGGTTCCCTTCGCCCGCTCGGCGTCGGCGACCGCGAGACCTTCCAGGCGCTTCTGTTCGGCGAGCGCCTTCGCTTCCGCTTCGATCCGATATTGATGCGCCTCGGCTTCCCGAATCGCGCGCGCCTTCGCCGCCTCCGCCGCCTGCTCTACCGCGTAACGGTCCGCGTCGGCCTTCTTCTTCACCTCAGCGTCGTACTGCTTCTCGCGGCGGGAAATTTCTTTCTCCTCGATGTCGATCTCCCGCTCCTTGCGGACGATCTCGATGCGCATCTGCTCCTCGACCGCGAGCTGCTTCGACTTCGCTTCCTGAATGTGATACGCCTGGTCCGCTTCCGCCTTGGCGACGTCCTGCTCGCGGCGGAAGGCGGCGACTTTCAATTCCTTCTCCTTGTTCGCTTCCGCTACGTTCGTGTCGCGCAGCAGCTCGGCTTTCTGCCCTTCCTCGTCGGCGCGCGCCTTCTGAATCCGGGAATCCCGGATCGCTTCCGCTTCGGCGATCTCCGCGTCGCGCTTCACCGCCGCGATCCGAGGCTTTCCGAGCGCGTCGAGGTAGCCGTGCTTGTCGCGTACGTCCTTGATCGTGAACGAGACGATCTGCAGTCCCATCTTCTTCAGGTCCCTCGCCGCGACGCCCTGCACTTCCTGCGCGAACTTATCGCGGTTGCGGTACACTTCCTCCACGGTCATCATCCCGAGAATGGCGCGCAGATGACCTTCCAGCACTTCCTGCGCCTCGCCCTTCAGCGCCTCCGTCGGTTTGCCCATGAACTGCTCCGCCGCCGTGGCGACGTCCTCCGTCGAACCGCCGATCTTGATGATCGCGACGCCGTCCGCCATGACCGGCACGCCTTGCTCGGTATACACTTCCGGGGTCGATACGTCGAGCTTATGGGACAAGAGCGATAAGAACTCGGCCTTCTGGAAGATCGGCCAGATGAACGCGCCGCCCCCGCGGACGATTTTGATCTTCCGGCCGGAATCGTCCACCAGCGTATTTTTCGATCCGAGCATCGAGCCCGTTACGACCATCGCTTCGTCGGGACTGACCGTCTTGTATCGCGCCCAGAACGCGATCCCGAGCAGCACGAGCACGCCGATGATCACGACCGGCACGAACAACCACGATTCCGTCGATAATAAATCCATTCTTTCTCCTCCTAAGTATGAGTTGGGTTAGATTCCGTCCACCGGCATACGGTAACGACGCCGTCCTTCACTTCGATCGCGAGCACCCGCTCGCCGGCCGGGATCGTCTCCGCTTCGACGCTGTCCGCCGTATGGTACACCAGTCCGTGACCGAACGTAAAGCCGACTTCGCCGAACCCGCCGACGGGGATCGGAACCGATACCTCGCCTAGCTTTCCTTCCAATTCCGTAATCGAATACGCGATCGACTGCTCCGCTTGGCCCATCGGCTTGACATAGAAGAAGAACAACCCGATCGCGAGCAGCGCCGCCGCGAGTATCGACAGCAGCGCGACGGTCCACGCGCCGAACGAGCCGTATTCGGTCAGGAGAATGCCGGCGCCCCCGAAGGCGACGACGCCGCCGACGAGGAGCATCGGATGCACGGCGTCCGGCAGCGCGTCGAGCACGCCGTCGATCCACCCCCCGGCGACCGTGTCGAACAACACGAGCAGGACGGCGAACGCCGCGCCGCCAAGGAAACATAACCAATACAGCTCCAACATGCCGATCGGAATGCACGCTCCTTTTCATTTCCGAATGTGGGATCGTTCTCCTAACTTATACGCACGAAAGCGGGCAAACGTTTCGCCACGTTAAGAAATGGTAACGCGCTCGATCCCCTTAGGAATCGAGCGCGTCCGCTCTTCACCCGATGCAAGCCCCGCGCCGGCTTCGCTAACGCCTCCCGCCACATGCGGCTCCATGCCTCATGCTCCGTTAAGACGTCGCCCGGGTTTGCGCGGCTGCGGACGATGAACGACGGCTGGTGCGAACGTCCGGACGGCGCTCCGGTCTTATGGTACCTCACGTCGAGGGACCAGCGCACGATGGAAGAACGGTTCGTCGTCCCCCGGTGCGGCGTATACTTGTTCATGACGACGACGCCGCCCTTGCGGCATTCCGCCGTAACGGGCGCGACATGCGGGAGAAGACTCGGCACGATCGTGGTGCCTCCTTCCGCTTGATGCTCTAAATATCCTAACTTGAAAACCTCCGGCATGATTTCCATGCAGCCGGTTTCCGCCGTCGCGTCGACGAGCGGAATCCAGAACGTCAAGATCTCGGACGCTTCCGAATCCTTCGAGGTGACGGCCGCGTCTTGATGCCAAGGGACGTTCTCGTAGCCGACGGGCTGTTCGCCTTCGCCGATCCAGGGCAGCTTCGCGCGGATATGTTGAATCGGGTTGCAGCTCAGCTCTCGGCCTAACAACCGTTCGACGATGTCCAGCAGCTTGTCGTTCCGCAGGAAGTCGAACATCGCCTTGCCTAGCAAATACATGATGTCGAACCCTCTGCCGATCTCGGGGCATTGTCGATGCAGCAGCGCATACCTCCGTTCGAACGGTTCGTTCTCATGCAGCGACGCGAGCTTCCCTTCGGCGTAAAGCGCGCGCGCCCTGGCGTCGATCTCGCGCTCCAGCTCCGCGATGACGGGCGCAAGATCGGACTCGGCGAAGACGTCTTCGGCGACGACGTAGCCGTACGTTAAGAAATCGGCGACTTGCTCTTGGGATAAACTCATAGGACCCGCTCCTCGACTCGATCGGTTGTGTTGTTGACAGTCCCAGTATAGAAAACTCAAGCGCGCCGCAGAAGTCACGATCTTCGCCGGCATGCGGACGATGTTATCCTGTTTTCCGACAGGAAGCGTCTGCGGAACGTCAACGGCGATTCGCCGATCGTTCGACGGAACACTCTGGCGAAGTAGGAAGCCTCCTCGTAGCCGAGCTTCCCGGCGATCGCGTACACGGGCAAATCCGTGTAGAGCAGCAGCTTCTCCGCCTCCCGCATCCGGTGCGCCTGCAGATGCCCCATCGGCGTCTCCCCGGTGCGTTCCTTGAAGATGCGGCACAAGTAATTCGGCGTCACATGCGCGAAATCCGCGGTCTCCCGAAGCGTGACGGCTCGTCCGCGATTCGCATGCAGGTACTCCTTCGCTCGTTCGATCAACGCTTCGGTCGGATCCGGCGGTCGTTCCGACGGACCCGCGCCGAGCAGGACAAGCTCAATCCTCGCGAGCAAGTCGGCGACCATCAGCGCGGTTCGCCCCCGAAGCGCCGAACCGGCGGACAGCTCCAGGATCCGCTCGAACCCTTCCGAGAGCAGCGGCTTGTACCGCCCGGGCACTTGCAGCGGACCCGCGCGAAGCGACTCCGGCGGCGAACGTTCGTTCGCGGCTTCCGCGAGGCGGAAGAAGTCGACCTCCGCCGGCTTCCCTCGCTCGTCCAGCAGACGGAACGTACATTCCAGGTCGGTGAACGGTTCGCCGTCGCCGAACAGGAAGCTATGCGATTCGTTCGGGTTAATGATGTACAGCGCGCCCGGCTCCGCCGTCGTCGTCGTTCCTTCGACCGTGATTTTCGCCTTGCCTTCCAATGCATAGATCAGATGAAACACCGGATGCCGATGCATCGCGACGAATTCGTTCCTTCGATGCTTCATGAGATTCGTCGTCACGTGATCGATTCGATATTGCGCATTGCCCGCCGCCAGACGAATGTTCATTCGGCCCCACCCCTTATTCGGAAAATATACCATGGTTGCTTCGTACCGTACACGCTTTCCGCGAATGCATAAGGATTCGGAACTTCTGGAAATCCTAGGAGAACGAAATCGAACAGCGAGGTGTCCCGATGCTTCAAGCGACGATCGCCGCCGTCGGCACGGCCGTGCCCGAATACCGAGTCCCGCAGCGCGACGTGAAGGAAGCGGTCCGCCATATGTTCGGCGCCAGCGTCCCGCAGTTGGACCGATTGCTTCCTATCTTCGAAAACAGCGGGATCGACGCGCGGCACTTCTGCATGCCGCTCGAATGGTTCTTGCTCCCTCACGACGCGGAGGAGAAGCACAAGTTATTCGTCGAGCATGCGACGGCTCTGGCGGAGTCGGCGGTGCGCCGCTGTCTGGACCGGGCCGGCGTCGCGCCGACCGCGGTCGATCATATCGTCTTCGTCACGACGACGGGAACGGCGACGCCCAGTCTCGACGCGCGACTCTGCAATCGGCTCGGATTTCGCTCCGACGTGAAACGCTCGCCGATCTGGGGGCTCGGGTGCGCCGGCGGCGCCGCCGGCTTGTCGCGCGCCGCCGAGTATGTGCGCGCCTTCCCCGAGCAACGATGCCTGCTCGTCTCGGCAGAGCTGTGCAGCCTGACGTTCGTGCGGGGCGACGCGTCCAAGAGCAATCTGATCGCGACGTCCTTGTTCGCGGACGGAGCGGCGGCCGTGTTGGTCGAGGGGGCGGCCGCCTCCGCGGCGCGCCGCTCGGGGGCGCGCGTAGGACCGCGCATCGTCTCGACGCGCAGCACGCTCTGGCCCGACTCGCTGGACGTCATGGGCTGGGACGTGACGAACGACGGGCTGAAGGTCGTCTTCTCGAAAAATATTCCGTCCATCGTCGCGCGCGAGATACGGGGCATCGCGAATGCGCTGCTAACGCCGGAGGGGCTGACGATCGCGGACGTCGGGCGCTATGCGCTTCATCCCGGCGGCATGAAGGTGCTGCGCGCGTACGAATCGGCCCTGGAGCTGGCGCCGGACAAGCTCGCTGCGGCGGAGCGCGTGCTGCGGGGGTTCGGCAATATGTCGTCCTGCACGGTGCTCTTCGTGCTCGACGAGCTGCTCCGCGCGGACGACGCGCCGCGTCCCGGCGAGATCGGCGTCGCCGGCGCGCTCGGTCCCGGATTCAGCTCGGAGATGTTGCTGCTGCATTTTTGAATCGAATATTCGAATAGTCCAACGGAGAGGCGGAGATGCATCATGAGTATTTGGTTTTCCTTCTGGTTCGGGGCGGTCGTCGCGCAGCGGCTAGGCGAGCTGCGTCTCGCCGAGCGCAATAGCGAGCGGATCCGGTCGGTCGGCGGCTACGAGGTCGGGGCTTCACATTATCCGCGCATCGTCCTGCTGCATGCGCTGTTTCTGGGGGCGGTCTTCACCGAATATCTCTTGCGGCGCCCGGAGCCTTCGCCGTGGATGGCGGCGGCCGCCGCCGCGTTCTTGCTGCTCCAAGCGGCGCGCTTCTGGTGCATCCGCTCCCTCGGCCCCTATTGGAATACGCGCGTCTTCGTCGTGCCCGGCATGAACCTCGTCCGCAAGGGACCGTATCGGTGGCTGAAGCATCCGAATTATCTCGTCGTGACGCTGGAGATGCTCGTCTTCCCGCTCTTGTTCGGCTGCTTCTGGACGGCATGTTTGTTCCCGGCGCTGAACGTGCTGCTGCTGCGGCAACGCATCGCCGTCGAGGAAGCCGCGCGAAGCGCCGCTTCCT
>JAPSKX010000243.1 GCA_031181325.1 Paenibacillus sp. | reverse complement strand
CCAATCCTTCAATTATCTCTCCTCCTTTTGTTCTAACCCCTGTCAGGAAGATAAGACTCTCCGGATCAGCCACTCTCATTCCGTAGTCGACAGGCAACTGGCTGGCATGGTTTACAAATGAGTAAACCGTAGCCCCTATAGCTTTGCGTCCTATTTTTTCAAATAGTTTGCCGTTTTCAGTTAACTATTTAGGAAAATATTCCTACTAGCGAAATATAACTTAGAATGTCATATTTTTCAAGACCTATTTTTGCATAATTCGACAATTTTCCTATTAATTCTCCAAAACCACTGAATATGAGGCCTCAGGGAAAGTATAAGTGTTTTGTAAAGAAGCTTGGGTCGGCATCCATATAGTAGGACTAAGTGCGGGGATCCTCAAGCGGATACCGTGGTATTGCGGATGCGGAGAAAGCGCGGCCACGGAAGGCGGGGGTTGCATTAGGTAGTTATCCGAGCGTCTTCGTCAGGATTAGATCTAATTGTTCTTCGTCGCCCATTTGGAAAGAGTGACATCCCGTTTGAACAAACCCCATCATCTTATAGAAAGCAACAGCGTTATCATTATGTTCCCAAACGCCCAGCCAGATCTTCTTCTTATCCTGTTCCAAAGCAGTTTCAATCGCTTTATTTAGCAACTGTTTGCCGAGCCCGCGTTTTTGAAACTTGCTTTTTATATAAATCCGCTCGATTTCAAGGGATTCCTCGTCCATCGCTTCGGACTGAGCGTCGTTGGCGTTGAGCTTTACATAACCGGCAACCTCATGATTCAAATACACAAAAAAGAACTGAGAAAAAGGATGGGACAATTCCTTTTCCAACTGTTTTACATTCAGTGCCCTTTCCAAATACGCGTTTAAATTTTCGGCTGAATTCTGGTCCTTGAACGTTTCAGTAAATGTTTCAACACTAATTTCTTGAAGTTTGCGTAAATCCTCAAGGGTACATTTGCGAATTTTTGTCGTCATTTCATTGCGTCGCTCCCATTGTAGAATCAATAATTCCTCTTGTTTCCCTTCTTCACCAATTCCCAGTCTTTCTCGACATTTTTTCTTATTCTCTGGAGAAGAGCGAATACGGTTTCCGATTCGCTTTCTGATAGCCCGTATAATGCAACGCTATTAGAATGCTCATGCTCTCTTTTTATGAAAGGATAAACCTGTTCCCCTTTTACTGTTGGAAAGAGCCTTTTTATTTTTTTATTTTGCGAATCGTCTTTCTTTTCGATAAATCCATTCATTTCAAGCTTTTGAATTGCGCGGGCTGCTGTCGTTCGATCTACTTTGACCATTTCGGCTAACTTTTCTTGAATGATCCCTGGGTTTTCACATATTCGCACAAGATACAAGTACTGCCCTTTCGTAAGGTCATACTCTTTAAACTCAATATTGCTTATTGAATCTAATGCCCTAGCGATCATTCCAATTTCGCGAAGGATCTCGTCCATAATGAACTCCTCATTCATATTTTGTTGCAAACTCAACAAAATCGATATACTGTAGTTTAATATACTTTTGTTGCATTTGCAACATCGTGCCGTAATCGAAACAAGTCCGGACATGTCGGTCCGGACTTGTTTCGTTTTATGGAACGGGCAAAGCCGCCGTACGTCAGAATATCGATTAACCTAACGTCTTCGTTAGCGTCAAATGTGCCCCCGGGGGGACTATGACATCGTTGCGAAAGCCGTCGAACGTTACACCATCGCATATGTCCCGTGGTTTGTGTTTATTTCATGAGTACCTCGTATACCGGAACGAGCAGATTGGCGCATTCCGCTTCCTTCGGCAAGATCGAACGATAGGAAATCGGATACGGCCCCGGCAGAGAAATCTGTACGTCGCCTTCGTTGACGACGAAGCGGCGCGACCGACACGGCGCTGCACGTTGTGCGAGTCCATCGTGTACGACGCCATGCCGATCGAATCCTCCGCCCTGGCACGCCCGAATAAATGATGCTCCGTGCCCCCACGGTCGATAGATCGCCCGGATGGACTCCGGCACGCGCGGATGATGCTGCAGCGTCCAAATCAAGCCCCGCTGATGCCGTTCATGCGCCGCCGCGATTCGCTCGCGCGTTGCATAACCCGCTTCCGGATAATCGTAGTTGTATCCGATATAATCCGTCGTGAAGTTTGATCGTTGTTCGAATCCGTGCCACATCCCTTGAGTTATATTGAGGCGAGGAACGGAATCGCCAGCGCGGCGATCCGCTCGTGACCCGCCTCGTTCGGATGCAGCCGATCCGTCGTGAAGTATTCCAGCGTCAGCGGGTTGAACCCGCTTGACGCGTATAAATCTAGAACGGGCAGCGCGTACAGCCGACCGAGCTCGACGACGGCTTCCGCGTATTGCTCCAATCGATGTCCCTCGTCGTTCCGCGCGTATGTATCGTAGCCGTCCTTATCTCGCTGCAGCGGCGTCCACAGGTTCAGCCTGCAGCGCGGGTTCCGGCCGAGCACCGCTTCGATCGCCGTCTGATATGCGCCCCGGAACGTCAAGATATCGAACGGACCGCCGATCCGCTGCACTGTCCCCAGCGGGCGGCTCAGTCGGTAATCGTTCGTCCCGGCGAACATCGTAACGTTGTCGTACGTCTCCTCCATCGCCTGCGCGACCCGCACGGTCGCCCCCTCGTCCCGTTCGCCGCCCGCCGTCATCGTGCAGCCGCTCCGCCCGTGATTGGCGACATGCGCGAATCCCAGCGCCGTCTGCACCTTAGGTTGGTAGCCGTTCGCCGCCGTAATGCTATCCCCGAGCGTCGCCCAGCGCTTGCCCTTCCAACGGTCCCATCCGAATTGCGTCACCATTGCGATCAAACCTTCCCTTTCTGATATAACTCTCGAAAGTCGCTCGGGTTCATCCCCGTCCACTTTCGGAATTGCTTCGTGAAATAACTCGGCTCCGCGTATCCGATCGCGAAGCAAACGTCCGCCAGCTTCATATTCGTCTCGCCCGTTTCATGCTTGAAGAGCAAACGTATGTACGTCTGGGATAGAAATACCTTCGCGGCGATATCGGCGATCGTCAGGTTGCCCGGATGCCCTTCTTCCACGATCCGCGCGATGTCGCGAACGACCTCGTGCGTTCGGGTCCCCTTGCGCGTCTCGACCGCGGCGCAGACGGACTCGACCAGTTCGGCGACTTCGCGCTTCATGTCCTCCAGCGTCTCCAGCATCGCGAGACGCTCCCACGCGTCCCCGCCACGCCGATCGGCGAGCCGCTCCTCGCAGATGTTCAAGATCGAGAACGAAATCAGCTCCGCCTCCCGTTCCGGGATCGCTTCGAACACCGCCCGCGAGACGCAATACGGCGCATCGCCGGGAAGGTCCAACTCCAAGAACGCGGCGCGCTTCGTCAGTGCGGCGAGATCCTGCTCGCCGCCCCGCACGAGTTAAGAACTTCTCTCGCAGCAGCGGCATGCTCTGGTGCAGCTTGGCGTTCATCTGATACAGTAAATCCTTGCGGCTCTTCTCGCTTCTCGTCATCGACACGGTCTTCTCGACGACATCTGCATAGCCGTCTTTAGATAATTGATATCGTCGTAGCCGCTGATAAACACGATCTTGACTTCGGACAGCGACGCCTTCAGCTGTCCGGCCATCTCGATGCCGTCCATGACGGGCATTTTTACGTCCGTTAAGACGATATCGGGCCGCACCTGTTCCGCGAGTTCCAACCCCTTTCGGCCGTTCACCGCCTCGCCCGCGACCTCGATGCCGTACTTTTCCCAATCTATGCATACTTTCAGACCGTGGCGAGTCGACGCCTCGTCGTCGACGATGATCAGCTTCTCCATCCTGCGGTTGCCCCCGTTTCACGCTCTATCGTTTTATTATAGAGGAAAGGAATTGGTACATCGCTATGGTTTTCTAGTCCAGCTTTATGGATTCGACAGCAATAAGTCCGCTTCTGCTTCCAAAACGAAAAAGCCCTTGATGATCAAGGACTTCTCGTGAAGAAGGAACACCTTGCCGAAGTGCGCTTCACCCGAGCCAAGCGCCCTGCTCGAGCAGCGTGCGGCGCAGCGCGTCGACGTCGACGTCGCGCGACGAGCGGCGCGTTCCCGGCGCCGGCGACGCGGACAGCAGCGCCGCCGCCGTGCCCGCCGCCTGCCCCATGGCGAAGCAGTTCGGCATGACGCGCAGCGAGCCTTGCACTGCCCGGTCGGAGGACGCCGCGCGTCCCGGCACCCAGACGTTGTCGAGGCCGAGCGGCAGCAGCGAGCGGTACGGCACGCCGTGCGACTGCCCCGGCGGCAGATGCGTGAACGTCATGTTGCCTCGGCTGTTCGCGAGGTGAATGTCGATGTAGTACGCATTGCGGGCGATATCGTCCGGAAACGAACGCGCCTCCATGAAGTCCTCCGCCGTCAGCACGTAATCGCCCTGAATGCGCCGCGTCTCGCGAATGCCGATCTGCTCCCCGCTCGCCACCAGATGCGCGCGCTCGAAACCCGGCACATGCTCCTGGAAGAAGCGCAGCTGCCGTTCGACGACCTTGCGCCCTTCGATCGCGCCGCGGGTGAGATCCTCCGCCTTCGTGCCGTCGATGCCGAACACGTGACCGAAGTTGACGCCGACGAGCGTATCGTTCACCCACGCGAGGCCGGAGATCGACTTGCGCCCTTCGGGCAGAACTCCTGCCGCAATGGCGCGCTCGACCGCCTTATGCAGCTGTCCGGTATCCCCTGTCTCTTCGACGAACCGCCGGAAGCGCTGCCTGTCGACGTTCGCGAGCAAGTAACACATCGTGCCCGGCTGCAGCTCGCCCGCCTCGCCGCCCTTCTGGAACGGCGCGCCGGCGAGCGCCGCCACGTCTGCGTCGCCGGTCGCGTCGATCACGTAGCCGCAGCGGACGAGCGAGCGTCCCGACTTGTTGACGATCACGACGCCTTCGACGCGACGTCCGTCCTCGGACTTCGCGACGTCGTAGACGAACGTATGGAACAGCGGCGTAACGCCGTGTTCGAGCACCGCGTCGTCGTACACGCGCTTTAGCACCTCCGGGTCGATCGGCACCCAATCGAGCACGTTCGCGTACTCCTCCCGGTAGTCCGGGTCGCAGGCCCGCTTCATTCGTTCCATTAGCTCGAGACCGATGCCGCGCACGATCGCCTTCTCCTTGTCCGTGAACGGGCAGAACGCCGGCACGAGCGACACCGTGCCCATACCGCCGAGGAAGCCGCGCTGCTCGAGAAGCAGTACCGAAGCCCCGTTGCGCGCCGCGGCGATGGCGGCGGCGACGCCGGCCGCCCCGCCGCCGACGACGACGACGTCGACTTCATAGGACACGGGGATCGACGCCGCAGGCAGCATGATCGAATCGCGGGAACTCATCGCGCCGCCCCCCCTTCGAGACACAGCCGCACGAGATCGTCGACGTCGGCCGTCGCGAGGCATTCCACCGTATCCGCGGCGCCGTAATAAATCTTCACTTCGCCCGACGGTTCGAGGATCATGCCGCCCGGGAAGATGACGTCGTTGCGGAAGCCGCCGGCCGTCTCGTACGGCGCTTCCGGAGCGAGGAGCGGCTCCCGATGCATGCCGACGATCTTCGAAGGGTCGTCCGCGTCGAGCAGCATAATACCGGCGCTGTAGCGCTTCTTCCAGGCGGGCTCCCACCCGTTCTTCCCGCGCGCCGGGTCGATGTCGACGGCGTGGAACGTCGTCAGCCAGCCCTTGTCCGTACGGATCGGCGGCGCGCCCGGGCCGACCTTATCGTTGGCGAACGGTACCTGCTCCACCGACAGGACCAGCTTCGATCCGCCCCAATAGCGGAGGTCCGGCGAGTCGCTCAGCCACGTGTCGAAGCGGTCGACGCCGCCGCGGCTGTACACCGGGAACGGCCGCTCGAGCCGCACGTACTTGCCCCCGATCCGCTCCGGGAACAGCACCATGTTGCGATTGTCCGGTACGGATAAGCTCAGCACGTCGAACGAGCGGAAGTCTTCCGTCGCCGCGATCCCTCCGCGCAACCCATGCTTCGTGTCGACCGCGAAGCACATGTAGCAGCGTCCCTCGATAACGGTAAGCCTCGGGTCGTACACCCGTACGACTTCTTCGTCGTTCCACGACCAGCACGGAAGCGGCTCGACCTGCCAATTTACTCCGTCGTCGCTGAAGGCGAGCCCGAGGTTCGTCGTCGCATGCGGCTCGATTGTCCCCGTCGCCGGGTCGCCGTAATCGTTGC
>JAPSKX010000242.1 GCA_031181325.1 Paenibacillus sp. | reverse complement strand
TATAGTTCGATTAGGCGCGAGAATAGCTTATAACGAGAAGGAGATACGAATATGAAGAGCTTATATGTCGTGTTTTTGCCGATGCTGGACGCGGAGAAGAGCGCGGAGCACCGCCAAGCGCATCTCGATTACTTGGCGGAGAAGTACGAGGAAGGCGTATTGACGGCGTATGGCCGATTCGTGGACGGTTGGGGCGGCATGCTCGTATACGAAGCTGAATCCGAGGAGCAGGTCAAGGCATGGGCCGTCAACGATCCGTACGTCGTTCAGGGCGCGCGCACCTATGAAATCCATGAATGGGCGGTCGCGAAGGCGAATCTGCAGCGGTAACGACGAACCTACATACGCGGGGGGAGTCCGATTGAGCGAACAGAACGAAGGCTGGGTATACGTCTGCTCGGATTCCGTCGGCGAGACGGCGGAGGCGGTCGCCCGGGCGACGTTCCGCCAGTTCCAGCGGGATCAGGCGAAGATCAAGCGAGTCGGGAACGTCCGGACGGAAGGCGAGATATTCGCGCTGCTCGCGGAGGCGGCTGCGAACAAGGGCTTCGTCGCGTATACGCTCGTGCAGCCGGAGCTGCGGGAAGCAATGAAGACGGAGTCGTTGCGGCTCGGCGTGCGAACGGTCGACATTATGGGACCGATGATTCAGGCGTACGTCGATACGTTCAACGACGCCCCGAAGCGGGTGCCCGGGCTGCTGCACGTGCTGGACGAAGAGTACTTCAAGCGGGTCGAGGCGATCGAATTCGCCGTCCGCTGCGACGACGGCCGGGAGCCGCAGTCGATGCGAACGGCGGATATCGTCATCCTCGGCGTCTCGCGCACGTCGAAGACGCCGCTGAGCATCTACTTGGCGCATAAGGGGTACAAGGTGGCGAATCTGCCGCTCGTACCCGAAGCGCGGCTGCCCGAAGAGCTGCGCGAGGTGTCGCCCGGACGGCTCATCGGGCTGACGATGGAAGCGGACGCGATCGCGAAAATTCGGCAGGAGCGGCTGAAGGTCGTCGGGCTTCCGTTCGGGGCGCTGTACGCGGACCCGGGCCGAGTCGAGTCGGAGCTGCGCTACGCGCATGATGTGATGACCCGGTACGGCTGCCGCATTATCGACGTCTCGAACCGGGCGATCGAGGAAACCGCGGGAATGATTTTGGACTATATTCATAGCTAAGGGACGAAGAGGAATCGCCGGAGCCGGCGGTTCTTTTTACTGCGCGCAGCTTCGTCCGGGCTCAGCGGCGATTCGGGGCTCCGACGGGCCGTCATTTTCAAATGGGGGTTCGCGTTTCTTGCCGTATGAGGTATAGTAAGGGGGGAAAAGGAGCGTGCTGAGACGATGCATTATCGACCATTAGGCGATACGGATATGCGAGTAAGCGAGATGAGCTTCGGCACCTGGGCGATCGGCGGCTCTTGGGGCAGCGTGAGCGACGAGGAATCGCTCCGCGCGTTGGACGCGGCGATGGAAGCCGGCGTCAACTTCTTCGACACGGCGGACGTCTACGGCGACGGTCACAGCGAGCGGCTGCTCGCGAAGGCGACGAAGGGCAAGGAAAACGCGGTCATGATCGCGACGAAGTTCTGCCGATCGAGCGATATTCACGACGCGAAGACGTATTCGGAAGCGTCGGTACGCGCGTTCTGCGAAAGCAGCCTGCAGCGGCTCGGGCGCGAGCGCATCGACCTATATCAGGTGCATTGTCCGCCGATCGACGTGCTCCGCGACGGCGCGGTGTTCGACGTACTGGAGCGCTTGAAGGCCGAGGGCAAGGTCCGGGAGTACGGCGTCAGCGTCGAGAGCGTGGAGGAAGGGCTGCTTTGCTTGCGATACCCGGGCGTGAAGGCGCTGCAAGTGATCTATAACCTGTTCCGACAGAAGCCGGCGGAGGAGCTGTTCCCGAAGGCGAAATCGCAGGGCGTAGGCATCCTTGTACGGCTGCCGCTTGCGAGCGGCCTGCTCACCGGTAAATTTACGGAGAGCTCGACGTTCGCGGCGGACGATCACCGCAACTTCAACCGGAACGGCGACAGCTTCAACGTCGGGGAGACGTTCGCGGGCCTTCCGTTCGAGAAGGGGGTAGCGCTCGCGCGGGAGCTCGCCTGGATCGGGGAAGGTCGCGGCTCGATGGCGAGCGCCGCGCTGCGATGGATTCTAGAGAACGACGATATCACTTGCGTCATCCCGGGCTTCAAGGATGAGCGTCAGGTCCGGAAAAACCTCGCGGCGCTCGAGACGCCGGGCTTTCCCGCAGAGGAGCGCGGGAAGTTGCGCGCGTTCTACGAGGCTTCCGTGCGACAGGCGATTCGCGGACCGTATTAAGGCGGGAACCGGGATACTTACGATAGTCATGGCGTCTCTTCGCGAAGGGATGGCGCTTCACGGTTTTGCCGAATGAAACGCAGCGCGCAAGCAGAGGTCATAACGGGAACCGAGGTTGGGCATGGCCGCCGCCTCGGTTTTTTTCGTTGGGTTTCAGGCGAGGGAAGGGGGGGGGGCGGCTTTTCCGAGGTGATGTCTTTAGATCAGGAAGCAGAATTTAGGGATTATTACCAGTTAAAGCGGACCTGAGCAGGGGGAATCACCTTGGAAAAGGAGCGCGGGGTATCTTAGCCGCGCCGAGGGCGCCGCGCAAAACGAAAAACCGCCGAGGCGCGGGGCCTCGACGGTTCGGATGAAGGCGAGATTAAATTTTCATTACGCCGCCCATGGAAGCGTTGGTGACGAGCTTGGAGTAGCGCGCGAGGTACCCGGTGCGCACCTTCGGCTCGAATTCCTTCCACTCGGTCTTGCGGCGCGCCTCGAGCTCTTCGTCGCTGACTTCGAGCTTGATCGTGCGGTTATTCAGGTCGAGCTCGATCATATCGCCGTCGTGTACGAACGCGATCGGGCCGCCCTCCGCCGCTTCCGGCGAGATGTGGCCGATCGAGATGCCGCGAGACGCGCCCGAGAAGCGGCCGTCGGTGATGAGGCCGACCTTCGCGCCGAGGCCCATGCCGACGATCTGCGACGTCGGGGCGAGCATCTCCGGCATGCCCGGGCCGCCCTTCGGACCTTCGTAGCGGATGACGACGACGTGGCCTTCCTTCACCTTGCCGTTCGCGATGCCGCTCAATGCCTCTTCTTGCGAGTCGAAGCAGATCGCCGGTCCGCGGTGATAGCCGCCGACGGACTTGTCTACCGCGCCGACCTTGACGATCGCGCCTTCCGGCGCCAGGTTGCCGAACAATACGGCGAGGCCGCCGCGCTCGCTGTGCGGATTGTCGATCGGACGGATGACTTCCTTGTCCAGGATGTCGCAGCCAGCGACGCTCTCGCGCAGCGTCTTGCCCGTGACCGTCATCTGGTCCGGATGCAGCGCGCCTTCCTTCTTCAACAGCTCGTTCAGTACGGCGCTGACGCCGCCGGCGTTGTGCACGTCCTCGATGTGCCAGTCGGACGCCGGCGCGATCTTCGCGAGATGCGGCACGCGCTCGGCCACTTCGTTGATGCGTTCGATCGGGTAGTCGAAGCCGGCTTCTTGCGCCAGCGCGAGCGTGTGCAGCACCGTATTCGTGGAGCCGCCGAGCGCCATGTCGAGCGCGAACGCGTTGTCGATCGTCTCGATCGTCACGATGTCGCGCGGTTTCAGGTCCATCTTGATGAGCTCCATGAGCTGCGTCGCGGACCGCTTGACGAATTCGCGGCGCTCCGGCGCGATCGCGAGAATCGTGCCGTTGCCCGGCAACGCGAGGCCGAGCGCCTCCGCGAGGCAGTTCATCGAGTTCGCCGTGAACATGCCGGAGCAGGAGCCGCACGTCGGGCAGCCGTACTGCTCAAGCTCGGTGAGGCTCTTCTCGTCGATCTTGCCCGCTTGATACGCGCCGACGCCTTCGAAGACGGACGACAGCGAGATCGAACGGCCGTCCGACGTCTTGCCGGCCTTCATCGGGCCGCCGGAGACGAAGACGGTCGGGATGTTGACGCGAAGCGCGCCCATCATCATGCCCGGCGTGATCTTGTCGCAGTTCGGGATGCATACCATGCCGTCGAACCAGTGCGCGGAGACGACCGTCTCGAGCGAGTCGGCGATAATTTCGCGGGACGGCAGCGAATACCGCATGCCGATATGGCCCATCGCGATGCCGTCGTCGACGCCGATCGTGTTGAATTCGAACGGTACGCCGCCCGCTTCGCGAATCGCGTCCTTGACGATCTTGCCGAATTCCTGCAAGTGAACGTGCCCCGGCACGATGTCGATATATGAGTTGCACACCGCGATGAACGGCTTGTCGAAATCTTCTTCCTTCACGCCTGCCGCCCGAAGCAAGCTTCTATGCGGCGCACGGTCGAACCCGCGCTTGATCATGTCCGAGCGCATCTTAGCTTTAGCCATGCCTGTATCTCTCCTCCGTCCTTGTCTTCAAAAAAAGATAGCATATTACATTCGAGTGTAACATATTCTTGTACGTTGCGACATGCGGATTCGGAAAAAAGATATGGCAGCGCCGCCTAAGCCAGTTTCTTTAAGAGCTTATAAAGCACGTAACAGATCAGGCCGACGCCGAACAGACCGAAGCCGTAATCGAGGAACGAGACGAACAGACCGGCCCCCGAGCCGAATAGCAGCTCGAACAAGCCGAACGCGCTGCGAGGCAGGAAAGCCAACACGCCGCCGATCGCGGCCAGCACGACATAGAAGCTGAAGTTGCGTTCCATGCTTCTCCCTCCTTTCCCCTTTTCCTCATCTATATTCCGCTTGTCCGTAGGACTTGCCGGAAATAACGGGAACGAATTCGGGGCATACTGGGAAACACACTTCTAACTGGAATAAGAGGATTCGGTTATGTTCTCCAGATGGCAAATCGCGCCGGGCAGCACGTTCTCGCATCGACTGTTCACGAAGCATCACAGCGAAATCAACAGCTTATATTGGTCGCATATGCTCGCGGCGAAGCGGACGACGGACATCGTCAAGAAAGCGGACAAGCGTCTTCGCCCGACGACCGTATTTACCGTGCCCCGCAAGCATCAGCGGCGGATCGCTCCGACCCTGGAACGGTGGGAGAAGGATTTCAAGGACTTCAACAACTGGGTCCGCTTGTCCGCGTCGGTCGCCGTGAATTCGTATATGGAAATTTATCTTCGCAACATTACCTCGCTCGCGATCGAATCGAACCCGGGGCTCATCATCGGCGCGCCGGGCGCGATCGACGGCGTGACGCTGCTGAAGGCGCGGCCCGGGTACAATTATTCGGAGTATGCGGTGCATTTCACGAAGGGGGATTGGAACACGCGCATTCAGCATTACGAGCGATTGTTCGGCGACGCGCCGGCGAAGCTGCGCGAATGCGCGAAGGAGCTCAACGAGCTAAGGAAGATGCGCAACGGCGTCGGCCACGCCTTCGGGCGGAGCACCGACGAATACGAGACGGGGCTGCAGATCGAGCTGAAGCCGATGATGCGCCTCTCCGAGGACCGATTCGGCTTCTGGCTGCGCATGGTCGAGGAGGTGACGGCGGCGATCGACGAGCACCTGAAGGAGAAGCATATCGGGCAATACGAGCGATTGCTGTACTACCACGATTGGCTGGGGAAAAGGGAAGGCCGCCGCCCGCCCGACGAAGCCGCGGAGCTGCGCAGCGCGATGCAGGCGGATACGGGCGAGACGGTCGACCTCTCGTGGGTGAAGGGTCTTATTGCGTATTATCACGAATGCTAGCGTAATAGTTGCCCCAATGCGGCTGCGAGCCGTCCGCGTCGCGGATGCCGTACTCGTCGGCGCAGCGCCACGTGCTGAACGCCTGCCCGCTCTTCTCGAGAATGGCGGGATCGCTCGCGAGCGCGACGACGGCCGCGCCGATATACGCCGGCGTCTCGGAGCAGGCACGGAAGTGCGGGTCCGCGGCGTCCCGCCACGTCTCCGCCGTTACGCCGAAGTGCGCGAGCATCTGCTCGGAGCGCAGGAAGCCCGGCGTCAGCGAGAGCGCCGCGACGCCGAAGGGCTTCAGCTCGTATGCGAGCGCCTCCGCGAGGTGGATGTTGCCGACCTTCGCTACGCTGTATCCGGTACCGACGCCCTCGCGGACCGCGTAGCTGTCGCCGTCCGTGATTTCGATCACGAGGCCGCTGCGGCGTGCGACCATCAGCGGTACGCCGTAGTAGCTCGTAATGAGATGCGACCGCACGGCGCGCTCCTGCATGATCAGCGCGTTCGACAGCGGCTGTTCCCAGAACTTGCGC
>JAPSKX010000046.1 GCA_031181325.1 Paenibacillus sp. | reverse complement strand
GGAATGCAGATCGGCATGCCTCGAGATGACCGGAAGTATGGACTGATTCATGCCGATCTGCATTCCGGAAACGTAGTCTTTCATAACGGTAAACCAAACCCGATCGATTTCGGAAGATGCGGCTACGGGTACTTTCTATATGACGTAGCGGCCTCCTTGTTAGAGCTTGATCCTGTGCAACGACGTTTACTCATTCGAGGATATGAAGAAGTCATCAAACTGGACAAGGAATATATCAGCGATTTGGAATGCTTCTTCATCATGAACATGATTAGAAATTATTGTCATCATTCGTCTAATCCTTTGGAAATTCCGAATTTAATCCAAGAGCAAAAATATGCATTGGCTTATTTAGATGAATACATAAATGATAGATCGTTTATGTTTAAATCGATTGAACCTATAGAAACCGAATTGCCGCGGTAACTCACTTCTAGCTTAGGGAGAGATGGATACATGGGAATGGTCAACTTCGGCGGAATGATCGTTATGCTTTTGTTCTGGGTTGTAGGGTTATATATTTTTTACATTGTCATTAAGAAGGCAATAGACAATTCGGACGTAAACCAGAGATTAAAATCGATCCAGAGAGAGGTGGCTCAAATCAAAGAGGCAATAAAATCGACGAAAGGAAGTGAAACGGATCAAAATCATTAAGCTCATTCTTGTAGGGTCAATCCTGTTAAACGCAATATTTGTCTTTATTTTGTACCGAAAACAAGAAATGAATCAAGGGGCACTTCAACAGGTCTCTTTTTATAGCATTCAATCGAACTTGGTTCAACTCGAAGGCGCAATTGCTTATCAAAACGAGAATGGTTGGGGAAGCGAACATCACGTCATTGAAAAATTAGATGATGTGATGGAAGGTATAGGAGTTACTTATTCGGTTGGGAGTCATTCTGGAGTGCTTAATAAAGAAAAAGAACAAGTACTCTGGAGATTGCAGGACTACCTTGACGATTTCGTGCAGGACTCTGGGTATCCAAATGTAACATTAAACGAAGAAGAACGCGGGAAGTTTATCAAATTAGGGGAACATTTACGGTCTGTCGGGTGGGGAATGAATCGGGGCTATTCAGGAAGTTGGGAAAGTTTAGAACAAAAGACAATGGATCTAATCCAGAGGGGATCATGAGAATAGGATTAATGCGTCATTACAAAGTGCGTATAAATAACGCCAAGAAGTGGATGAATGCGGACGACTTTGCGAATTGGGTCAAGCAATATGATCAGTCGGACATATACATGGCTGCTCCTGTAAGAGCGACCGTCGATTGGGATGCTTGTTATTCAAGCGATATGAGCAGAGCGATAAAAACCGCCGAGTCGATGCATAGCGGGGAGGTTATCAAGACAAGCCGCCTCAGGGAAATTGGTATTTATCCATTGTTCGAATCAAACGTGAAACTTCCTTTGCCAATTTGGCTGATCTTCGGGAGATTGGGTTGGTTAGTAAATCATCGGACGCAGGAAAATAAGCATTCGACAAGCATGAGAGCTAAAACAATATTGAATGAAGTAGAGGAAAACAATGAAGGGCATCACAATGTTTTGATCGTAAGCCATGGTGCTTTTATGACTGTGCTTCAACGGGAGCTTTTCGAAAGAGGATATACAGGGGATCGATTTCTAAAACCGAGGAATGGTAAGCTTTACACCTATACAAAAGTAGGGAGGGAACCATGAAAAATATAAAAGCAGTCATTTTCGATCTGGATAATACGATTCTAGATCGGAGTCGAACATTTAGAAATTTTATAATGTCATTCGTCGAATCCTATTTCAATCATCTCGGTACGACAGAACTTCTAATTCAAAGAATCATAGATTTGGATCAAGACGGATACAAAGATAAGACCGAATTATTTAGAGAGCTAGTCGAAGAACTGCCCTGGAAAACAAAACCTGAACTATATGAATTATTGGAATACTATCAAACGCACTATGTACGAAACGCAATTTTGATGGATCAAGCCAAAGAAGTCGTCCAATACCTAAAGACGAAATACAGAATCGGTTTAATTACAAATGGGAGATCAATCATTCAATATGGGAAGATTGATCGGTTAGGCATTCGGGATGAATTTGAGTTCATTTTGGTTTCGGAAGAAGTCGGAATAAAGAAACCGCATCCGCAAATATTCGAAATCGCGATCGATCGATTACAGGTACGACCGGAAGAATGCATATATATTGGAGACCATCCGAAGAACGATATTGAAGGGGCCGGAAAATCAGGGATGAAAACGATTTGGATGAAGGTGAACCAACCGTGGAACCCTGATTTGACGATTACGCCTGTTCATGAAATCAATCGACTAGAGGAGTTGCTGGGGCTGCTCTAATCCCTATACATTCGAACGGAACAGAGGATTTACTCGAAACTTACCAAGGCAGAAAACCTATTGATGATGAAGGCGGGATCGGCCTCGATGATAACGATCAGAAAGATGCGCCAGCCGGATGATTATGAAGCGGTGGCGGCGCTGTTAAACTCGATTTTGTCAGAACCGACGTCCGCGGAACAACTCAAGGGCGACGAGGATAAAATCCCGCCTGGAAAACTGCACCACAATGAGAATGGCGAACTCATGGGGTGGGATCGGCCCAAGTGGGTTGCAGAGGATGGACAAGGACAGGTCATTGGGTATGCCATCGCATGGCGCGCTCCGTGGACGGAGCCCGGATCGTTATACCAGACGATCGTTGTTCGCCCCGAGCACCGCGGCTGCGGAGCGGGCAACGCCTTGTTTTCGGCACTTCGTCGATGGGCGTCTGAGGTGAAGGCTTCCCGATTGATAGATTTCTTAAGGGAGAACGACGGACGATCGATCGCTTTCGCCGAACGCCGCGGCTACGTTATAGAACGCCATTCGTTCGAATCCGTGCTGGAGTTGAACGCCTTCGACGGCAGCGCTTGGGCGGGTGCGGTCCAGCAGGCCGAACGAGCCGGGATTCGGTTCGTTACTTTGGCGGAGGAACCCGGGGAAGAGAACGAGAGGAAGCTGCACGAACTCTATCGAATAACCCATACCGACATCCCTGGGTATACCGGCGACTTTCCCTGGTTCGAAGAATGGAGAAAGTGGAGTATCGAGCTGCCGGGCGTCCGTCCGGAGTGGATCCATATCGCGAAAGATAAGGAGCGTTACGTCGGCGTCGTGACGCTGCAGCACAACCAACAAACTGGCGCCATGTACCATGAATACACCGCCGTGCACCCGGAATACCGCGGACGGCGCATCGGTCTGGCCTTAAAGCTGCTTGGCATTGAGTCTGCGCTCGCTCATGGGATACGTTATTTACGAACGAACAACGATTCGTTGAATGTCCCTATGCTGCGGATCAACCGCGATCTTCTCGGCTTCCGCGCGGAGCCGGGAAGCTATAAGATGGTGTGGAGCGGCCTAAGCGGTGTCCAGATGGATTGATTCGACGCGATGATTCGGTACCGCGGCACAAACGAATAGAGGTGAATGATACTATGAAAGCCAGGGTTACTGTCATTACGATCGGTGTTGACGATCTTGAACGTGCGCTTCAATTTTATAAGGATGGCTTGGGTTTTCCGACCGAAGGAATCGTAGGTACCGAATTCGAGCATGGGGCTGTTGCGTTCTTCGATTTACAGCCTGGGTTAAGACTCGCGATCTGGTCTCGTAACGATATCGCATACGATACGAAACTCGGCAAAGCACCGCCAAGTCCGACTGAATTCACGCTTGGCCACAATGTAAGCAGCAAGGAAGAAGTGGATCAAGTCATGGGGCAAGCGCGGAGGGCGGGCGCGACCATCGCAGTGCCGGCGCACGATACGTTTTGGGGAGGATATTCGGGGTATTTCCAAGATCCGGACGGGCATATCTGGGAAGTGGTTTGGAATCCCCAATGGGATAGTATTGAATAAGCGAAAGAGGCGGCAGGCGCCGCCTCTTCCGTACCCTGTTCGAAATGAATGCAGTTACCCCAACACGGAGTCCAAGAACCTCTCCAGCGGAGCGATATCGGTCATGTTGCCGTTGCAGTCATGGCCGTTCTTGCAAAGGTAGTTGCCGACCGAGTTATAATAATCGGGCGAGGCGTTCGCCGGTCGTTTCTTGGTGATCGCCGTATACAAGGTGAGCTCCTCGAATCGATTGCATACGAAGCAGAAATTTTTCTTATTCGTAGCGTTGTATCGTCCTTCGACGCCGACGAGCTGACCGCCCCTCGGGTATACGATAAATTTCTTGTTCGTTGCCAGATCGTCCCAAGTCAGGTAAGATACGTACCGGAAATCGATGAGCGAGAGGTCGGGCAGCTTCAGCTTCTTGTTTTTCGGGAACAGCTTCCGCAGCTGCGCCTCGGTCACGGTCGGGAACGCGAGCAAATACGGCTCGAGCGACAAGAAATACTGTTGAACGTCTTCGGCCGTCTTCAGCTCCGCGACCGAATCCAGCAAGGACTTCCGTTGGTCCGCGACGTCCGGGAACAGCTCTGCGACCTTCGCTTGCGCGCCGAAACGGACCGATTCCACGACCTTCGGATCGCTGACGGTTCGATGCGCGTGCAGCACGGCGTTCGCCTGACTCTTAATAAAATTATATTGGTGGTTTCTAATGAACGGTGCGTTCATGGTATCATTGCCCCTTATTTTTATTGAGTAAAGCAAATAAGGTGCAAAGCCCGACGTTAGAAACGACCTTGCTTTCTTGGGCGATGTCGGTTGTTCCTAGTCTTCCCCACGCAAAGGATCGCCGCTAATTTTCAGGCTTTGCATGAGGCTTTGCCAGTCCGGCAATCTCGGATTGCCATGAGTATCACTTCCCGTATTCAAGAAATACGTCCATTATACCCGACTCGGTCGGGGGAGACAATCATTCCGGAGGTTGGAAATCATTAGAATCGAAACTGAAAGACTGGTAATCGAAGAGCACACATTGGAAAATGTCCCGGATCTGTACGAAATTCTCTCGGACCCGGTGACGATGAGCTTCTGGCCGAAGCCATTTTCTTACGAACAGAGCGGGCAATGGATTGTCGAACGCGGGATAAAGCAGTACAAGGACGGGTTCGGACGATTCGCGGTCAAACGGAAAGATACGGGCGAGCTCGTCGGAGACGCGGGGCTCCTCCGTCTGGAGACGGACGGTACGATCGAGAATGACCTCGGATATATCATCTCGTCGAAGGCTTGGGGAAGAGGGTACGGCTACGAAGCGGCAGAGGCACTTATGCGGTATGGGTTCGAGACGATGGGGCTCCCGCGGCTCTGCGCGAACATGCCCGCCGACCATGCGAGTTCCAGGAACGTAGCCGAGAAGCTCGGGATGACGCTGGAGAAGCAGTTCCTCAATAAGAAAAATCGCGATATTTTAACTTGTTTATATGCAAGGGGAATCTGAAACGTCTATGAACGTCGGGAGGGCGCGAACATCATGGGCTATATAAAAGAGTTGAGAAAATACGTCGGAACGAGACCCCTGATTATGGCCGGTTCGTGCGTGATCGTGAGGAACGAGCAAGGGCATTTGCTACTGCAGAAGCGTTCCGATACCCTCGACTGGGGAACGATCGGCGGCGCTCTCGAACTGGGCGATTCGTTCGAGGAAGCGGCGGCAAGAGAGCTTTACGAAGAAGCGGGACTGACCGCAAGCGGCTTTAGGTTCGTCGCACTGTTATCGGGCCAAGATATGTACTTTAAATACCCGCACGGGGACGAGATTTACAACGTGATGGCCGTTTATGAAGCCGTCGGCGTCGAGGGCGAGCCGAAAGTGAACGACGACGAAGGCTTGGAGCTCGCGTATTTCCCGTTGGATCGACCGATTCCGGGGCTGAATCCATTTTCCCAATTGGTCTTGAGGAAGGCGGGTTATCTGTGAAGACGATCTACCTGATCCGTCATTGTAAAGCAGCCGGCCAACACCCGGAGGCGCCGTTAACCGAGGAGGGAGTTCGGCAGTCGATGCGGCTCGCGGAGGCGTTGGGCGATTGTCGCATCGAGAGAATCGTCTCCAGTCCGTTCCTGCGGGCGGTGTCGTCCGTCGAGCCGTTAGCGAATCGACTCGGCCTCGGCGTCGAGCTCGAAGAGCGGCTTCGCGAGCGGGTGCTGAGCGGGACCGAGCGCCCGGATTGGATGGAGCGGCTGCAGCGGTCGTTCGAGGATCTGGACGTTACGTTGGAGGGCGGGGAGTCGTCAAGGGCGGCTATGGAACGCGCGGCGGCGGCTTTGCGGGACATTGCAGGCGGGCAGGCGCAAACGGTTGCGGTCGCGACCCATGGCAATCTAATGGCGCTGGCGTTGAAGGCGTATGACGACCGTGTCGGTTACGAGGACTGGAAGGCATTGAGCAACCCGGATGTGTACAAGCTTGTCTTCCGCGATGGAGTGTTCGAGTCGATGGGGAGGGCATGGTCTGAGGGTTCATGAAGGAGCGGTATGAAGCGATCCGCGACGAAGAGTCTGCGGAAGCAGATCGAAGCGAGAGAAAAGGAGATTTGATCGGAAAGTCGTAAGGAGGGAGAGCAGGGAATGCACTCGATGCTAATGTCCCCGACGCTTTGCGAAGCGTTGGAACGATCGGAAATCGAATACATGATAGACCGGATGACGGCGATCCGGGAGAGGCCCGGCAACCCGGAGGGCATCGAGATCGAGACGTTCGGCGGCGCGGTCGCGCTTTATGCGAAGACGATGCCGTGGCCGCAGTTCAATACGGTCAAAGGTTTGTCGGAACAAGACCTGCCTTCGCTCGACGCCGTCCTTCGCTTCTACGAAGCGCGCGGCCGACAGCCGCAGTTCGAGATCGCGCCGGGGAAGGGAACAAGGGCGTTGTTCCGCGCGCTATACGAGCGAGGCTTCGCGCAGTCGGGCTTCCACGCTACGTTATATCGGAGCGGGCGGATCGGGATCGATTCCGAGGATCGAACGAACGATGCGGTTCGGGTCCGTGAGCTGGATGCCGCCGACGCCCGACGGTATGCGACGATCCACTGCCGCGGGACGGGACTCGGGGACGACGGCATCGATTCGGTGCGGCGCAATAATGAGGTATTGATGGGGAGAGAAGGCTGGCGCTTCTTCGCCGCGGAGACGGACGAGGGTCCGGGCGCGGCAGGCGTCATGTTCGTAAAGAACGGAACGGCGTCGCTGACGTTCGCGGCGACGCTTCCGGCGTATCGCGAACGGGGGCTGCATACGGCGTTGATCCGGAAGCGGATCGCGGTTGCCGCCGCGACGGGGTGCGAGCTCGTCGTCGGACAAGCCGCCTACGCCTCGCAAAGCTACCGGAATATGGAGAAGGCCGGAATGAAACTGGGGTATACGCGGGCGACTTGGACGCAAATGTAAGGGGGAATCGGGGATGACGTCCCATGAAGCGATTTACAAGAACGAAGCGCAGGCGTACGAGGATATGATTCGGCGTCAGCCGGATATGGCCGAACAGGTTCGGGCGATCCGGGACTACGCCGGGCTGGACGTATTGGACATGGGAGCGGGCACCGGACGACTCTCCGGGTTCCTCGCCCGCGATGCGCGGTCGCTCGTCTGCACGGACGCGTCGCGAAGCATGCTGGACGTGCTGGATGCGAAGCTGACGGCGGCGGGGCTGCCGCGAAATTGGACGACGATCGTCGCGGATCACCGGAAGCTGCCGCTTCCGGACGCTTCGGTCGATCTGGTCGTCTCCGGGTGGAGCGTCTGTTATTTGACGAACGCGAACGAGCCCGAATGGAGGCGTAACCTCGCGGACATTCTCGCGGAGGTACAGCGGGTGCTTCGGCCGGGCGGGACGGTCGTCCTGTTCGAGACGATGGGCACCGGAACGGAGTCGCCGAACCCGCCAGAGTTTCTAACCCCATATTACGAGGCGTTAGAACGGGAGCATGGATTCCGCCACAAGTGGTTCCGGGCGGACTACGCGTTCGACAGCGCGGACGAGGCGGCGCGGCGCACCAAGTTCTTCTTCGGCGAAGCGCTCGCGGAGAAGGTCGAGGCGAACGGTTGGGCGACCGTGCCGGAATGCGCCGGCATGTGGTGGAAGGAGACGGAGCCGCAATGATCGTAGTCCGGACGAGCGTCGTCATCGACGCGCCGATCGAGCGGTGCTTCGACCTGGCGCGGGATATCGACGTGCATACGAGCACTGTTTGGAAGCATACGAAGGAACGGGCGGTCGCCGGACGAACGAGCGGGAAGATCGAGCTCGGCGAGACCGTCACCTTCGAGGCGACGCATCTCGGCGTGCGGCAGCGACTCACCTCGGAGATCGTGGAGTTCGATCCGCCGGTTCGCTTCGTCGATCGAATGGTTCGAGGGGCGTTCAAGCGAATGCGGCATGAACACGACTTCGAGCGCTTGGACGCCGCTCGCACGCGCATGACGGACACGCTGACGTTCGAGGCGCCGCTCGGGCCGCTGGGATGGATCGCCGAGCGTCTTGTGTTACGGCGATATATGCTCAAGTTTCTAGTGGATCGTAATGCGGAAGTCAAGCGGATCGCGGAACGAGGAGAAGAAATGTAACGATCGCAAAATGTTTTCACAAAAACATGTCATGGATATTTACATTTCCCTATTAAATTTTATATAGTAAATCATTATATGCATTTTTTAATAGGGGGACACGTCACCGTGGTAAATCGAGAAATCCCTAAAGTACAATACGCCATCATCGGCGGTTCGGGGACGTGGGCTTGCGACTTCCCGGAGGACATCGGGCTGGAAGGCGTTACGGTGCTGGAACGGGATCTGGAGTTCGAGACGCCGTTCGGCGTGACGGTGCCTTTCAAGCTGTGCGCTTTGCAGGGGAAGGACGGACAGGAGCGGCGATTCCTGACGGTGCCGTTCCATGGACTTAAGGGACTCGCGCCGCATAACAACCCGTCGGAGCAAATCTTCTGGGTGTTCCAGCAAGCCGGCGTAAAGTTCATTCTCGCGGAAGGAAGCGGCGGCTCGATCAATCCGTTGCTTGAACCGGGCGATATCGTCATTCCGCACGATTTCGTCGATATGACGAAGCGCCGCAGCCATATCCACGAATTCACGGACAAGCTCATCCGCATGGCGAAGCCGCTGTGCACCGATCTGCGTTCGATGTTGTACAAGCATGCGGATCAGGAATACCGCCGCGTATTTCAACGAGGCGTGTACGTCACGACGGAGGCGCCGCGCTTCGAGAGCGAAGCGGAAATCCAGATGTACCGAGACGCGAGAGGCGATATCGCCGCGCATACGCTGTGCCCGGAGGTGTATTTGGCTCGGGCGATCGGCGCGCATTATGCGGGATTGTACATCGTGAGCAATTACGGCGAGGGCGTGAATACGGCATGGCAAGGCGAATCGATCTTCGATTGGTACAACTCTTGCGCATTGCCGATCGGGCGCATCATGCTCCGCACGCTGGCCGATATCGAACCGAAGGCGACGTGCGACTGCATGTCGTTCCGCACCGACGTTCCGAAGAAGATCAATCAGCGCATTCGCGCTTAGTTGATAAGCAAAGACATTCCTGGGGAGGAAAAGAAAACCATGAAGAAGAAGTTTCTCACGGTGGCGGCATGCGCCGTATTGCTGTCGTCGCTGCTCGCAGCCTGCGGAGGCGGCTCCGAGTCGAACGAGCCGAGCGGTACGGCGGCGGAAAGCGGCACAGAGTCGAACGAGCCGAGCGGCGCGGCGGCGGAAGGCGACGCGAAGGCGAACATCGCGGTCGTCTTCGCGACGGGCGGTCTCGGCGACAAGTCGTTCAACGATAACGGCTATGCCGGCATCGAGCGCGCGAAGTCGGAGCTCGGCATTACGTACGATTACGTAGAGCCGCAAGAAATTTCCGAATTCGAGACGCATCACCGCGAATTCGCGAAAGCATCCGAGTATGACCTCATCGTCGGCATCGGCTTCGACCAGGTGGACGCGATCGGCAAGGTCGCCGGCGAGTTCCCGGATCAGAAGTTCCTGCTGATCGACTCCGTCGTCGACGCGCCGAACGTCGCTTCCGCGACGACGAAGGACAACGAGGGCGCGTTCCTCGCGGGCGCGGTCGCCGCGAAGAAATCCGAATCGAAGAAGATCGGCATCGTCGGCGGCATGGACATTCCGCTCATTAACGCATTCGTAGCGGGCTATACGGCCGGCGCGAAATACACGGATCCGGCGATGGAAGTCATGGTGAACTACGTCGGCGCATGGAACGACCCGAACCTCGGCAAGGAGATGGCGGTGTCGATGTACGACGGCGGCGCGGACATCGTGTACGCGGCTGCGGGCGGCTCCGGCCTCGGCGTCTTCACGGCGGCGGAGGAGAAGGGCAAGATGGCGATCGGCGCGGACATGGTGCCGTCGCAGTTGCCGGACATCCTCGTTACGACGTCCGTGAAGCGGATCGACAATATCGTGTTCGATAACGTCAAAGCGATCGTAGACGGCACGTGGAAAGCCGGCATCCAAAGTCTCGGCGTCGCGGAAGACGCAGTCGGCTACAGCGTCGAAGGCACGAACATCGACGTGCCGCAGGACGTGGTCGACTATGCGGAAGGCCTCAAGGCGAAGATCGTCGGCGGCGAGATCGTCGTTCCGGCGGATGTCGCTTCGGTCGACGCCTTCCTGTCCAGCAACAAACAATAAGCTTTCGAATCAAGGGAATAAGGGTATGGTTACCGTACCCTTATTTTCTTTGTTTCCGAGAAGGAGGTATCGCGCATGTACGCGGTGGAGATGCTCGGCATTACGAAGCGCTTCGCGTCGACGACGGCGAACGACGCGGTCACACTGCAGATTCGCTCCGGCGAAATCCATAGTCTCCTCGGGGAAAACGGGGCAGGCAAGACGACGCTCATGAAAATATTGTACGGCATGCTGCGTCCCGACAGCGGAGACATCCGCATCGGCGGGGAACGGCGCACGCTCGAAGGACCCTCCGACGCGATCGCGCTCGGCGTCGCGATGGTGCATCAGCATTTCATGTTGATCGATGCGCTCACCGTGGCCGAGAACATCGTGCTCGGTTACGAGCCGAAGAAGGGCGCGCTGTTCGATCGAGGGCAAGCGGAGCGCGACGTCGCCGCGTTGGCGGAGAAGTTCGGCGTGAAGCTCGATCCGCGCCAGAAGGTCGGCGAGCTTCCCGTCGGCGCGAAGCAGCGGGTCGAGATCTTGAAGGCGTTGTACCGGGAAGCCGACGTCCTGATTTTGGACGAGCCGACGGCCGTCCTGACGCCGCTCGAGGTGAAGGATCTGTTCCGCGTGCTGCGCGAGCTGAGAGCCGGCGGCAAGACGATCGTCATGATCACGCACAAGCTGAAGGAGACGATGGAGCTGGCGGATCGGGCGACCGTGCTGCGAGCCGGCGCCGTCGTCGCGACCGTCGACATCGCGGAGACGTCCTCCGAAAGATTGGCGGAGATGATGGTCGGCCGCAAGGTATCCTTCGAGCCCGCGCCGCCTTCGATCGTGGCGGAGCGGCCGCTGCTGCTGGAGGTCAAGCGCGCGTCCGTAACGAAGCGCGGCATTCCGGCGCTGCAGGGCGTCGATCTAAGCCTATACGGCGGGGAAATCGTCGGCATCGCCGGCGTGGAAGGCAACGGCCAAACCGAGTTAATCGAGGCGATTACCGGTCTGCACCCGCTGGACGAGGGCGAAATCCGGTTCAAGGACGAGAACGTGACGAAAGCGTCGCCCCTCCAGCGCATCGCGATGGGCATCGGGCACATCCCCGAGGACCGCAATAAGATGGGACTGGTCGGCAGCTTCTCGTTGAAGGAAAATTCGATCCTCGGGCTGCACCGACGATCGACGTTCCAGCGGCGCGGCGCGCTGCGCACGAAAGACATCGACGCGCATGCGAACCGCATCCGCTCGGATTACAAGATAAAATCCGAGAGCGTGGAGACGCCGGCGCAGGCGTTGTCCGGCGGCAATCAGCAGAAGATCGTCATCGGGCGGGTACTCTCGCAAAATCCGGACGTCATCGTCGCCGCTCAACCGACGCGGGGCGTCGACATCGGCGCGATCGAATACATTCACGAGCGGCTCGTCGAGATGAGGGACCGCGGCAAGGCCATTCTGCTCGTGTCGGCGGAGCTGGACGAAATCCGGAAGCTGAGCGACCGCATCGCCGTCTTGTACGAGGGACGCATCGTCGCGTTCGACAAGAACGAAGCGTTCACGGAAAATGATTTAGGCGCCTACATGACTTGCGGCTCCGCAGACATCGAAGGAAGAGGGGGATGGGGATGATCGCTCGTCTGAAAGCAAATTTACGTTGGTCCGAGCTCATGCCGATCGTCGGCGTCCTTCTCTTGTCGTTCGTCGTCGGGGGCATCGTGCTCGCCGTCGCGGGGTACAATCCGTTCGAAGCGTACGCGGCGCTCGCCAAGGGCTCGTTCGGCAGTATGGACTCGATCGCCAATACGCTGGCGAAGGCGACCCCGCTTCTGTTCACCGGTCTCGCCGTCGCGATCGCATTCCGCGGCGGACTGTTCAACATCGGCGCGGAAGGACAGCTGCACCTCGGCGCGCTGACGGCCGCGCTCGCCGGCATCTACTTGCAAGGGTTGCCGGGGCTCATCCACATTGCGATCGTCATGGCGCTCGCCGGCGCCGCCGGCGCGCTCTGGTCGTCGATCGCGGGCTGGATGAAGGTGCGGTGGAACGCGCATGAAGTCATCGTGACGATCATGCTGAACTACATCGCCATCTCGCTCACCGATTATCTCGTGAACTATACGTTCAAGGCGGAAGGCATGGTGCCGAGAACGGAACGAATTCTGGAAAGCGCGCAGCTGCTGCAACTGCTTCCGCACAGCCAATGGACGATCGGCTTCCTGTTCGCGCTCGCGGCGGCCGGCATCGCCTATTGGTTCCTGAAGCATACGGTGTACGGCTACGAAATTCGGGCTGTCGGCTCGAACGCGGAAGCGGCCCGGACGGGCGGCATCTCCGTCGGCCGGCGCATCGTCTTCGCGATGATGGTCAGCGGCGCGTTCGCCGGCTTCGCCGGCGCCGTCGAAGTGATGGGCGTGCACCATTATTTCATTAAGGGTATCTCGCCGGGCTACGGCTTCGACGGCATCGCGGTCGCCGTGCTCGCGAAGAATCACCCGCTCGGCATTATTTTGTCGGCGATTCTGTTCGGCGCGCTGCGTTCCGGCTCGATGCTGCTCGATCGGCAGACCGACGTGCCCGGAGACTTCATCGTCATTATTCAAGCGTTGGTCATTATTTTCGTCGCCATCCCGTGGGTGTTCCGCTATGTCAAACTGAAGAAACGGGGGGATGCGCAATGAACGGGGACGCATTGGACTTCTTGATTTCCGTGCTGGCGAGCTGCCTGCGCATCTCGATCCCGATCGCCTTCGCGGCGCTCGGCGCGATCTTCTGCGAGCGGGCGGGCATCGTCAACATCGGCCTCGAGGGCATGATGCTGGTCGGCGCGTTCGCGGGCGTGCTCGGCTCCGACTTGTCGGGGAACGCGTACGTCGGGCTGCTGTTCGCGATGGCCGCAGGCGCGTTGTTCGGGCTCATCCACGCCGTGCTGACCGTACGGCTGAAGACGGATCATATCATCAGCGGTCTCGGCATCAACTTGCTTGCCTTGGGCATAACGACCGTCTTGTTGCAGCTTATCTGGGGCAATCGCGGCAAGTCGGATTCGGTCGCCGGCCTCGGCAACGTGACGATTCCGGGCCTCGATCGCATCCCGGTCATCGGCGATTTGTTCGGCAGCGTATCGATTCTATTTTACGTGTTGATCGCCGCCGTAATTCTTTCGTGGATCGTGTTGTATAAGACCGTGTTCGGCCTAAGGCTGCGCGTCATCGGCGACAATCCGCAGGTTGCGGACACGCTCGGCGTCAACGTCTATCGGATGCAATACATCTGCGTCATTCTATGCGGCGTCTTGGCCGGCATCGGCGGCGCGTATTTATCGATCGGCGAGATTAACTTGTTCGGCCGGGACATGGTGGCGGGTCGCGGGTACATCGCGCTCGCGGCGACGATCTTCGGCGGTTGGAATCCGATCGGCGCGTATGCGGGCAGCCTTCTGTTCGGCATCGCGCAGGGGCTGCAGATCAGACTGCAGCTGTTCCAAATTCCGGTGCAATTCGTCGAGATGCTGCCGTACGTCATGACGCTGCTGGCGCTGATCGTCTTCCGCAAGAGCGGAAGAGGGCCGCTGGCGGCGGGAAAACATTTTCGAAGAGGGGAAGGATAACATTGGCGCAAAAGATTACGGAACGTTCGCCGCTCGTCGAACGATTAGGTTTACAGCCTCACGTGGAGGGCGGTTGGTATCGAGAGATGTGGCGGGCCTCGCAGAGCATCCCTCAATCCGAGCTCGGCGCCGCGTATTCGGGCGACCGCGCGGCGGCGACGTCGGTGTACTTCTTGCTGCATCCCGGCGAGGAGTCCGCTTGGCATAAGGTGACGTCCGACGAGCTGTGGCTGTGGCACAGCGGCAGCCCGATCGTACTGACGCTCGGCGGCGGCGGCGCGGAGCCGGGGGAAGAGACGGACCTCGTCCTCGGCGTCGATTGGACGGCCGGTCAAGAGCCGCAAGGCCTCGTGCCGGGCGGCGTCTGGCAGAAGGCGCGCCCGCTCGGAGACGAGCCTGCGCTGTGCACGTGCATCGTCGCGCCGGGCTTTCACTTCGATGATTTCCAGTTAGTCAAGAAATAGGAAGTCAGCGCCTTTCGCTTCGGCGGGGGCGCTTTTCATTTTCGAATTCAGGATCGGCGAGGGGCGGACGTCTTTACGGACGGGGCGCAATCGGCTAAGATAGTCTCTAGTGATCGGGGAAACGCATACATTCGAAGGGAGGGCGTCCGCTTGATCGTATGGATTAACGGAGCGTTCGGCGCCGGGAAAACCCAGACCGCGTTCGAGCTCCACCGGCGCATTCCGCATTCATTCGTGTTCGATCCGGAGAACGCGGGCTTCTACATACGCCGGAACGTACCGGATGCCGTCAAACAAAGCGATTTCCAGCATTACCCGATGTGGCGGGAGACGAATTACGGCATGCTGAAGTACATCGCGGAACGATACGACGGCGTCGTGATCGTCCCGATGACGGTCGTGCACCCGCCGTATTTCGAAGAAATCGCGGGGCGGCTGCGGCGCGACGGGATCGCCGTGCATCACTTCGCTTTATGCGCTTCGAAGGATACGCTGCTGCGGCGGCTCCGGAGCCGGGGCGACGGGGAGCGGTCGTGGGCGGCGCAGCAGATCGACCGCTGCATCGAAGGGCTTCGGGACGAGACGTTCCGGCACCATCTCGAGACGGACGGCCGGAGCGTACAGGACGCCGTCGAGCGAATCGCGGCATTCACGAAGCTGGAGTTGTCTCCGGACGAACGAGGCGTGCTCCGAAGACGTTGGGATCGGCTGCGGACGCAATGGAATCATATTCGATTTTTTCAGTAGGAGGCGCGGCGATGACGGACAAGTGGGAGTATCGGACCGTTAAATACGCTACAGGGGGATTTCTTGGAGGTAAGATCTACGAGGGGGAATTCGAGGCGCTCTTGAACGAGCACGGCGCGCAGGGCTGGGAGCTGGTTTCTTGCTTCGACACGTCGATGGGTCAAGGCTCGTCCAGGGACGTCGTCGCCGTATTCAAGCGCAGAGCGTAACGGATTAGGAATGGGACGAACGGGAATCGCGTACTAATGATTTTGTTGCGAATCGAACGGCAAGGCTCATCCGAAACGGAGGTACGACGTTGGAGATCAGAGTGCTGGGGGACGAGCGAGAACGGCTGGTCATCAAGGTCAGAGGGTATGCTTATCCGAACGCCGGGGATTGTTACTGGGACGGCAACTGGTTGGCTTGCGACGTCGAGGCGGCGGTTCCCGGGCTCGGCGCATCGTATCGGGCCGCGATTCGTACCGTGGAATTCGGGGCGTTCCTGCTCGGCATCGACACCGTCGTGAACTCGCGCGGCGAGAAAGCGCGGCTGCAAAATATGGACGATACGGTACTTCTCGCGTTGCAGCTCGACAAAGCGGGGCGGCTGACTTGGAACGGGCGATTGACGGTGCCTTCGGGGCAACGCACGATCTTGTCCTTCGGCTTCCGGGCGGCAAGGGAGACATTGCCCGAGCTGCTTCGCGAGCTGCGCGTCGCCGTCGACGCCTATCCGGTCCGAGGACGGCTCGCGGCAACAACGACGACATAGACGACATAGACGACATAGACGACATTGACGATAGGAGAGCGCTAACGGCATGACGACGATCGGTTGGATCCGTCACGGGGTGACGGATTGGAATGTAGAACGCAGGGCGCAAGGGCAAACGGATATTCCGTTGAACGATACCGGACGGGCGCAGGCCCGACTCGTCGCGGAGCGGTTGAAGGGCGAGGCGGCGTGGGATGTCGTATACTCGAGCGACTTATCCCGCGCGAAGGAGACGGCCGAGACGATCGGCGCGGCGCTCGGGCTGCCCGTTCGACTCGACGAGCGGTTGCGCGAGATGTCCTTCGGCACGATGGAAGGCACGACGCCGGAGGAGCGCGTGCTGCAATTCGGTTCCGGGTGGGAGACGCTCGACTTCGGCCGGGAGACGCCCGAAGCCGCGGCGGCGCGCGGCGCGTCGTTCGTCGAGGACGTCCTGGCTCGGCACGCCGGCGAACGCGTATTGATCGTCAGCCACGGCGCGTTGATCGGCAGCACACTGCGCCGACTTGCGCCGGAGGCGGAGCTGCGGGAGCATCTGGGCAATACGTCCGTGACGATCTTCGCATTCCGCGACGAGGGATGGACTTGCGAGCTGTACAATTGCACGAAGCATATCGAGGAACAGCGTTAAACCGCTGAAGGCCGCCCGAAGTCGCAATCGACTTTCGGGCGGCCTTCGCCGCGTCTTTCAACCGTACGGACCGATCATCTCGTCCACCATAACGCGCATGTGCTTCACGACGGTTTTCTTATATCGCACGGCGGCGAGCAGCACCTTCGCTTGCTGCATGCGCGTTAATCGTTCGAATCGCGGCTCTTCCTTCGCGAACGCGCGGATGATCGCCCAACCGGCGGGCGCGATTTTCTCGGGGCGGAACTTGGGGAGTCGCTTCGGCAGACGGCGATTGCGGAAGTTGCGTATCCAAGACGGGATGGCGGCCTCTTGCGGCTCCTTGCTTTCGTCGAGGACGCAAGGAGCGAAGACCTTGTTCGTGTGCGCTTTCAGATACCGGTACCGGTCGTGGCCGCCGACGACGGTGAAGCTGCCGTCGCGGCGATTTCTCTTGACGGCGAGCAGATTGGAGCTATCCCAGACGACGGCGCGCAGCTGCTTGATGCGTTCGTTCATGCGGACGGTGGCGGACGCGTCGATCTTCTTCAGAGGTATATACTGAATCGTGAATCGCATATCCATCCTCTCCTTGCTCATGTATATGAGCCTCTTCCGTTGTCCTATACGCTTCGGCGGGTCGTCCGCCCGTTGCGGGGGCTCGGCGCCTTACTTATGTTGGTATATCGAATTTGGGTCGAACGGGGGAGAGGGTATGAAGCAGGCGCATCGGGTGATGCTCGCGATGAACAATTTTTGAATCGGCGGCGTCCAAACGTACGTATACACGGCGACGCAGACGCTCCTCGACCTTGGGGTCCCGGTCACGGTCTTCGTCTCCGAATCTGTAGGCCCGCTGCTGCCGCGATTCGTCGAACTCGGCTGCGACATTCGCGCAGACGCCGGCATCGGCGGCGCGGCGCTCTCGAAGTCGGTGTCGGACGAAGGCATCCGATAGATTAACGCGCATCATACGGACGTCGCGCTGCGCTTATCGGCGCCGTCCGCGCTCGCGGGCATCCCGCACGTCGGCACGGTGCATCACCGGGGCAGCGGGGGGCTTGCGATGAAGAGCGCCGTTACGCGCATCGTCAGCGTCAGCCCGGCCCTGCAGCGCTGGCTCCGCGCGACCGGCGGCATGGCGTCCGACATGATCCCGAACGCGATCGATACCGAGCGATTCCGCGATCGAGGCGCGGCGGCGCGAGCGGTCTTCGGCATTCCGGCCGGTGTCCCCGTCCTGGCGTACGCCGGCCGACTGACGAGGAAGAAGGGATCGATCGGGCAGCTTGTGCTGGAAGCTTTCGACCAAGAGCTCGGGACGACGTTCCCGGGCTCCCGTCTGTTGATCGCCGGGAATGGAGACGACGCGGCGGCGCTGGAAGCGGCGGCGAAGCGGTCGAAGGCTGCGGAACGCATCCGGTGTCTCGGCTACGTCGAAGACATGCCGGCGTTCTATTCGACGGCGAACGTCGTCATCGGGACGGGGAGGATCGCCTTGGAGGCGATGAGCTGCGAGCGCGTCGTCGTCGCGGTCGGCGTGAATGAAGGGAGACGCCGGCTTGGGGACGCCTCCGTTATTCGAATATGCTTGGCGCAACTATTACGGCGATCATGCGGCGGATTGGCGCGCGACGGCCGGCGCGATGGCGTCGACGGCCCGCCTCGCGCTGTCGAGCCCCTCGTTGCAGCGCGAATGGGGGAAAGCGGCGCGGGAGGAGGCGGTGCGACGATTCGCTCGGTACCGGGTCGTTACGGATTTGCTCGCCATGTACGAAAGCGTATGGAACGATCGGTACTAAAGCGGGGTCCCTCGGAGAGGGGCACGCACGGGCACGCGCAACCCTATTATTTACGGCGCGGCATTCCAAGCTTCTTCCAGAAGCTCGCTGTTGATGCCTACGCCGGTTAACGATCCCATGCTGACGGCAAGCGCGATCTGGTACAGCTCCGTGGCGGCATCTCCGGCGGCATAGACGCCGGGTACGTTCGTCTTCCCGAAGGCATCGGCGAGGACGGAGCCCGATTCCGTCATTCGGCAGCCGAGCGAGCGAGGTAATTCGGATCCCGCGGCGAGCGTCGGCGCGAAGAAGATGCCCGCGCACGGAACGATCGTGCCGTCCTCGAGCGCGACATGCCGTACCATTCCTTCGACGGACTCGATCTCGCGGATCGGCGAATCGAACGTCGGTATTCCTCTGCGGTCCAACTCCGCGCGTTGGTCTGCCGCCCAGTCGTCCTGTCCGTTCGTCAGGATGACGAATCGGCCGGACCATCCGGAGATCGTCTTCGCCAGATGCAGCGCCTTCGCGCCGCTTACGATCAGGACGAGCGGTCGATCGCGCAGCTCCCAACCGTCGCAATACGGGCAGACGAACGCGCTCTTCCCGTAGACTTCCTGCAGTCCTGGGATATGGATCGGCACGTCCCTCTTCCCCGAGGCGAAGAGCAGCTTCTTCGCGCGGACGATCTCGCCGCTCGCGGTCGCGACGCGGAAGTCTCCGTCGACCCCGGTCGCGGCCGTCGCGGCTTCTTCGAGAAACCGTACGGTCGGGTACGCTTCGATCTGTTCTCTTGCAACCCGGCGAAACTCCGCAGGCGCAATGCCGTCCCTCGTAAGAAATCCATGGGATTCGCGCGTCACGCGGTTTCGAGGTCGGCCCTCGTCGATGACGATGACGTTCTTCCGGGCTCGACCGAGCACGAGCGCCGCGCTCAGACCCGCCGGTCCGCCGCCGATAATCGCAGCATCGAGCTTCATCCTTGATTCCTCCGATCCAGCACCCATTGAATGGTGTGCCGCTGTAAGTATTGAAGCAGCTGTTCCTCCGCGCCTTCCATCACTTGATGGATCAAGCAGACCTGATTCGGCTGCGGACGCTGCGGGGAGGCGTGGAAGCATTCGTACAGCCGCTGGCGTCCTTCGATGACGTGGATGACATCGAGGAAAGAGATGTCCGAGGGGGGACGAGCCAACTCGTATCCGCCGCTGGCCCCCGGGACCGCTCGGACGATGCCGTCCTGACGCAGCTTCGACATGACTTTGGACAAGTAGCTGTCCGGGACGACGAGCGAAGCGGCGAGCTCCTTGATCCCGACGTTCTGACCGGGCGCCGACTGGGCGAGGCGAACTAAAGCGTGGAGCGCGTAACTGGTGCTTTTGGAAAATTGAATGGGAAGCAGCTCCTTTCACTATATATATTCCACTCTGCGAACATTATAGACATATAATATCCATGATTTCAAATTTATTTTGTCGCGAATATTCGTTCGGTGACAACCGGCCGTCGGTTCGAGGCGTTATGATAAAGAAGTGGGAGTTTGTGGCAGGCGGAGGAGGAGTTCCCCTGTCGGCGATAGAATTGGTAATGCATCACTTGGCATAGTAGAGGGAGCGAGCCGCATGACGATCGCATTACGCCGGTTGTATGAAATCGTGGAAGAGAATCCTCTTGCGAAAAAGATTTGGATCGTCGACAACTACGCCACCGGACATCAGGCGCTGCAGCGAATGGCACGGGAGCTCGGTCCGGCGACGAACGTGGAGGCCGCGACGGTCGAAGATCTCGCTCGCTCGAGAGCGATGCCTGCTCTGGCTGCGGCCGGCCGCGCGTTCGCGCCTTCGTCGGAGACGTATTGGATCGTCTTCGCGCTGATGCGGTCGGCCGCTGCGGAGCCTTGGGGCAAGTACGTGCCGGCGCCGCTCGTTACGCCGGGCGTAGCGGACCGATTCCACCGCGCGATCGTCGAGCTTCGGGAGGCGGAGGTGGACGCGGATCGTCTGGTCGACGAGGCGTTCGAGCAACCGGCGAAGGGCGCCTATCTTCGCGGCTTGCTTACGGCTTACGAGGCGGAGCTCGCGAGGCACGGGCTCGTCGACTTCGCCGGTTTGACGCGGCTGGCCGTTCCGTCGCGGGCCGACGAAGACGCTATATTCGTGCTGGACGGCAGCGTGCGGTTATGCGCGGCCGCCGAAGCGATGGCGGAGCGGCTCGCCGGAGCGCGCGGCGTCGTGCGTCTTGCGCCGGAGCCCGATTTTTTGTCGCCGGCGTCCGCGTTTCCGTTCTCTTCGGTCGACTGGTACCGGGCGCTGGGCCCGCTCTCGGAATCGAAGGAAGCGCTGCGCCGGGCTGCGGCTTCCGGCGCCTCGTGGGACGAGTGCGAAATGCTGTTGTCCGATTACGCAGGTTACGCTTCCGCTTTATACGGTCTATGTCGCCGGTTCGACATCCCCGTCACGTTCGCGGGCGGCCTGCCGATCGACTGTTCCGCGCTAGGGACGGCGGCGCTCGCTTACTTGGAATGGCTCTCGTCGGGCTTCCGCGCGGACGCGCTCGCCGACGCGTTGAAGCGAGGCGGGGCGCGCCCGCGCGAGGACAGCGGCGCGCGACGCTCCGATGCGATTCGGCTCCTGGAATCGAGCGGCATCGGATGGGGACGGGAGCGCTATGTGCTGCTGACGTCGACCGAATACGAACGGGAAACGGATCGCGCCGCAGCGGAATGGCTCGACCGTCTCCTTCGCGGATGGTTGAAGCCGCTGCCTCCGGCCGCCGACGAATGGACGCCGGCGACCGTCGCCGGCGGATTGGCCGCGTTCCTCGCGGATTGCCGTCCGCCGGCGTCCGCGGGAGATGCGGCCGTCGTCGCCTTCGTCGGCGACTTGCGCGCCGCGCTCGACCGCTGGTCGGCGGAACCCGTCGGCGCGGGGGAGGCCGTAGCGATCGTTCGTCGCATGCTTGAGACATATCGCGTAGAGGGGGAATCGCTGCCTTCGCCCGGCAAGCTTCACGTCGCGCCGATCGAGCACGGGGGGCTCTCCGGTCGAAGAACGACGTTCGTGCTCGGCGCGAGCGAAGAGCATTGGTCGTCGTCGGCGAGGCAGGACCCCGTGCTGCTGGACGACGAGCGGGAACGGCTGTCGGACGCGCTCGAGACGTCGGGCGGCCGCGCGCGGCGGGAACGGGAGGCGCGGGGGCGTCGGCTCGGCTCCGTCCGCGGCCGCGTCTGCTTCGGCTACAGCAGCCTGCGACTAGCGGAGGACGCCGAGTCGAGTCCCGCCTACGAGCTGCTGCTGCTGTATCGCGCGGCGCGCGAAGAGCCGGACGCGGACTTCGAGGCGCTGCTCGTCTCGACCGGCGAACCGGCGGGGTGGGTCGGCGCCGAAGGCTGGGCGATGGACGGCGAGGACGGCTGGCTGCGCGCGATGCTGACGCCGGATCGCATGCTGCGGGACGGCCTTGACGAAGTGTATCGCCGGTATTCTCACTTGGCGAACGGGGCGTCCGCGGTCGCCGCGCGAATGGGGGACGTCGCCGGACCGTACGACGGCCTCGTCGCGCCTCTCCCGGCGGAGGCGGCGGACGCCTCGCCGGTGAAGCCGTACAGCGCCAGTAAGCTGGAGACGTACGCGAAGTGTCCGCTGCTCTTCTTCTACCAAGAGATGCTCGGCGTTCGTCCGAAGGAAATCGTCGAATACGATCGCACGCGATGGCTCGACCCGATGCAGCGAGGCTCGTTGCTGCATGGCATTTATTATGAATACATGAACGAGACGGCGGCCGAAGGCCGAGCGGATCGCGCCCGATTGGACGCGATCTGCGAACGGCGGCTGCTCGAAGCCGCCGCCGCGGTGCCGCCGCCGAGTCCGCATATTTACGCGAAGGAATGCGACGCGGTGCGGCGCGACGTGGAGGTGTTCTGGCGGATGGAAGCCCGACGGCAGACGACGCCGCGTTGGTTCGAGCTAGAGCTGCATCAGGGCGAAGGCGCGTTCGCGCTGGAGCTGGCGGAGGATTTCCGCATCTCGCTGCGGGGCTTCGTGGACCGGATCGACGAAGTGGGGCCGCATCGCTACAAGATTATCGATTACAAAACCGGTCAGCCGAAATATTACGACGAAGGCTCGTTCTTCGCCGGCGGGACGCAAATTCAGCATGCGCTCTATGCGCTCGCCGTCGAGCAATGGCTGCGGCGCACCGGCGCCGATCCGCAGGCGCGCGTCACGGAAGCCGCCTACGCGTTCCCGACCGAGCGCGGTCTGGGCGAGGAAGTGTCGCGGCCGCAGGAAGGGCGCCGGGAAGACACCGTCGCGCTGCTGCGGCGGACGCTGGAAGCGATTCGCGGCGGACTGTTTCCGCCGACCGACAAGCCCGAACTGTGCCGGCGCTGCGATTATGCCGCCGTATGCGGTCCGCATGCGGAATGGAAGAAGCACGCGCGCGCGCTCCCGGACAATCGGAAGCGGCTCGCGCCATTGTTGGAGGTGAACGGCAGTGTCTGACGCGCAGTGGATCGCGAAGGATGTAGAAGCGCGGCGCCGCATCGAAGGAGAGCTGGACACCTCCTTCCTCGTCGAAGCGGGCGCCGGTTCGGGCAAGACGACGTCGCTCGTCGCCCGAATGATCGCCTTGGTCGAAACCGGCAAGGCCGAGGTGCGGCGAATGGCGGCGATCACGTTCACGAATAAAGCGGCCGCCGAGCTGCGAGGCCGGTTCCGCATGAAGCTCGAGCAGCGGCTGCGCGAAGCGACGGACTCGACGACGAGGGAGCGTCTGACGGCCGCCTTGCAACAAGCGCCCGAAGGCTTCGTCGGCACGATTCATGCGTTCTGCGGGCAGTTGCTTCGGGAGCGGCCGATGGAAGCCGGGCTCGATCCCGAGTTTTCGGAAATCGACGAGGCCGAGAGCCTCGACCGCCTGCATGCGTCGTGGGACGATTATTTGTTAGAGCTGCGGGAGAAGGACGCATCGGCGTTCGACCGTCTAGCCGATCTTGGCGTACACGTCGAGGACTTGCGCGCGGCGTTCGTATGCGTCGCGAAGTACGAGGATGTGGATGTATATACGGAAGACGCTCCGCGGCCCGACTTCGAACGCCTTCGGCTGTCGCTGCTGCCGCTTCTCGACGAGGCGGGGCGCGCGCTGCCGACGCATCGGCCGGACGGCGGGTGGGACCCCTTGCAGCAAGCGATTCGTGCCGCTATGGCCTTCCGCCGCAGCCGCGACGTCCGGGACGATCTAACGTTGTTGACGCTTGCCTCCGCGTTCGACAGAGCGTTGGCCGTGACGCAGAAGCGGTGGCCCGATCCGAAAGCGGCGAAAGCGCTGAAGGAACGGTTCGCCGAGTGGCGTACCGATGTGCTGCTGCCCTTCCTCCGACATTGGAGGGAATACCTGCACCCGGAGATCGTGCGCTTCGTCCTGCCCGCGGCGGCGTATGCGAGAGAGCGGAGGCATCGGGACGGGGCGCTGTCGTTCCAGGACCTGTTAATGAAGGCGACGGCGCTGCTGCGCGAGCGGAGAGACGTCCGCCGCTATTTCGCCGCGCGGTACGCTCGGTTGTTCGTCGACGAGTTTCAAGATACCGACCCGGTGCAAGCCGAGATGATGCTGCTCCTCACCGGCTCGGATCCGGAGGAAGACGATTGGCGCCTGCAGCGCCCGAAGCCGGGTTCCCTGTTCATCGTCGGCGATCCGAAGCAGTCGATCTATCGATTCCGCCGCGCGGATATCTCGACCTACAACTTCGTGAAGCGGATCGTGGCGGAGGCCGGAGACGTGCTGCAGCTGACGCGCAATTTCCGTTCGGTCGCGTCGGTCGGCGCCTTCGTCAATTATGCCTTCGAGGCGAAGTTCATGCCGCCGGGCCGGTCGAACGACGCGCAAGCGGATTTCGTCCGCATGCTGACGACGCGAGCCAACCCGTCCGGCAAGGGACTGAAGCACGGGGTGTACACGCTGACGACGCCGAAGGCGGAATACGATCGGAAAGCGGACATCGCCGCGGCGGACGCCGACCGGGTCGCGCGATGGATCGCTTGGGCGTGCGACGGCCGCGTGCTCGTGGCGGACCGCGAGGCCGGGCGGGATGTCGAGCGGCCGGCCCGGCCCGACGACTTCTTGATTCTGCTGAAGTATCGCGAGTTTATCGGGTTGTACGCCGAGCGGCTCGAAGCGTACGGGATTCCCGCGGATACGTCCGGGAGCCAGGTGCTGTACGACGAATTGCGCGCGTTGCGCCTCCTTGCCGCATGTCTGGACGATCCGACGGATCGCCTGCCGCTGCTCGCGACGCTGCGAGGTCCGCTGTTCGGCGTCAGCGACGAGGCGTTGTACGCCTATACGCGCGAAGTCGGCCGTCTCTCGTTGCTCGCGGAGGAGACCGAGGGCGGTTCGCCGGCGGCATCGCCCGTTCGCGAGGCGCTGGCGATGCTGCGCCAATCGCTCGCGATCGTGCGCAAGGAGCCTGCGCTTAGCGCGTTCCTGCGGCTGACGGAGCGGATCGGCCTGATGCCTCACGCCGCCGCGTCGCCCTCGGGCAGCATTCGCGCGGGGACGCTCGCGAAGCTGTACGAGACGATCGCCGGCGATGCGCGGGCGTCGTCCGATTGGGGCGCGCTGGCGCGGCTGTTAAGCGGCATCGCCGACGCGAACGGGCTGGAGGGCGCCTCGTTGTTCGCCGGCACGGGCCGCGCGGCGCGCATCATGAACCTGCATAAAGCCAAGGGACTTGAAGCGCCGATCGTCTTCCTCGCCTGCCCGTGCGGCGATTCGGATCGCGACGCGACCGAACATATCGATCGCATGCGCGAGCCGGCCGGTTATTTCGCCATCACGCGGCGGAAGGAGTTCCAGACCGAGGTCGTCGCGCAGCCCGTCGGTTGGCCGGAGATCGTCGAGAAGGAGCGGCTGTATATGCATGCCGAACGGGATCGGCTCCTGTACGTCGCGGCGACGCGCGCGAAGCAGCTGACGGTCGTTAGCCGCTATCCGTCGAAACCCTCGATCGATCCTTGGAGCGCGCTCGCGCCGGCGCTGGAGGGCCAGCCGGAGCTGGACGACACGCCGCGCGGGGAGCGGCCGCGGGAACGGTGGGACGATTCGTTCGACCCGTCAGAGGCGCTGCGCGATTGGAGCGAAGCGCACGCGCGCGCCTCGGCGCCGACGTACGCGGTCGCGAGCGTCACGTCGCTGGCGAAGGGAGGCGCCGACGAAGCGGCGTTGCCGCGGCCGGCGGGCGGTCGCGGCGCCGCGTTCGGCACGGTCGTGCACCGCGCGCTGGAAGCCGTCGGACAGGGATTGCCGCGCGACGGGCTGGACGCCTACGTGCGGGCGGCGTCGGCGGAGGAGGCGTTGGACGCGTCGTATGCGACGGAAGCGCTGGCGATGGTCGACGCCGTGCTCGCGGGCGACCTGTGGCGGCGCGCGGAACGGGCGCTCCGCCGGTACCACGAGTTCACGTTCACCGTCTCGGAGCGAGAGAACGGCGTCGACCGCATCGTGAACGGCGTCATCGACCTCGTCTTCGAAGAGGAGGACGGGTGGGTGATCGCCGACTTCAAGACGGACGGCATGGACGTCAAGGACGAACCGGCGTTCGCGGCGTACTATGCGCCGCAGGTAGCCGCCTACGCGGATTACTGGAGGCGGTTCGCAGGCGCGAAGGTGAAGGAGACCGGGCTGCTGTTTCTTCACACGAACCGTTACGTTCGAACGGATGAGCTCGGAGCGACGGCGAGCGCCGACGGCCGCGGCGAATAGTCGGAGTTACTCGACTACAGCCTGCTCCGAGCGCAAACCCGGCGAATAGTCGGAGTTGCTCCGACTACAGGCTGCCCCAAGGCGTATACCCGGCGAATAGTCGGAGTTGCTCCGACTACAGGCTGCTCCCGAGTGCAATGCCGTGGAATAGTCGGAGTTGCTCCGACTACAGGCCTCCCCAAGGCCGATACCCGGCGAATAGTCGGAGTTGCTCCGACTACAACCTGCTCCCGAGCGCAATATCGTGGAATGGCCGGAGTTGCCCCGACAATATACGAACATATGTTTCATGACAACCCCTTGTCGCTGTATTCCACTACAATTGTAGTAACGAAGCGAATGCGAAGGGAGCGGCACGGATGCATATTCGATTGACGGAGCAGGCGTATACGACGTTCACGGGACGGGGCGGAGCGAACGCGACGGGAATGGAGGCGGTTCGGACTCGGCTTCAGGCTTGCGCGGACGGCGGCGGGATGGCGAGCGTGCAATGGCAGGGGAGGCCGATGCTGTATGCGCTCGATGCATATTGGCGCTATGAGACGCTGGAGGATGGCGTTCTGTTCACGGAATGCATCGGCGTGCTTCAGGCGGTATCCGTATCCAGATGGGGGCGGATGGAGCGTCAGCCGAGCCGGTTCGCCGCGCAGCGATAAGCTGCCCGATCGCGGGGAGACGCGGAATTGCCGTTGTCGGTAACCGAGCCAGGGTGGCAACGCAAGCGAGGATCAACCCTCGAACGTCGGGAGACCGGGTTCGGGGGTTGGTTTCGTTTTCGGGAGAAGCCCTGAAGTGTTATAATAGGTCACGCCGGAGTTACATCCGGCAAGGAACCTCCCTCTTCGCGAGCACATACCGTATAGCAGGGAACGTCAACGGGGGAATGCGGCATGAACATTCGCAAGCTTCGCTTGTTCGATACAGAGAACGCCTTGTCCAGCGAGGACCGGGACGAATACGAGAAGGATTACGCAAGGCTGATTCAATCGCCCGCGTTCCGGAGGCTGCAGGGCAAGTCGCAGGTGTTCGGCGCCGGATCCGGCGATTATTACCGTACGCGGCTGACGCATTCGCTCGAGGTGTCGCAGATCGCCCGGGAGGTCGCCCGCCGACTCGGAAAGACGGAGCCGGCCCTGGCGAGGAAGGAGCACCCGGGGCTGATGATGGATCCGGAGGTCGTCGAGTGCGCCGCGCTGGCGCATGATTTCGGTCATCCGCCGTTCGGGCATAAGGGCGAGGAGGTGTTGAACCGCATCTTGCGAGAGAGGCACGGCATGGCCTACGAAGGCAATGCCCAGAACTTCCGCTTGCTGATGTTCCTGGAGAAGCGGGCCGGCAGCGAGCGCGGGCTCGATCTGACGGCGGCGGTGCTGCTCGCGATCAATAAATATCCGTTCTCGATGGAGGAGCCGGCCCGACTGAAAGGCGTCTACGGCATGGAGTGGGAAGGCGTCAAGCAGCTTCGCGACGTATGGGGCATGCCCGAGGGGCGTGCGACGCTCGAGGCGCAGCTGATGGACTTATGCGACGATATCGCCTATTCTACGCATGACATCGAAGACGGCATGCGCGCCGGGAAAATCCAGCTGAATCCGAACTTCTTCGAGGACGAGCGTCTCGTCGACAACGTCGTGCAGGAAATCGTCGACGACGCGGGCAATAGCGGCGTTCGCTGGGACGAGATCGACCGGAGATCGATGGTGCGCCGCGTGCTCGCGGATTACTGCCGGCAGTGGGAAGAAATTTATGTTCAATGCGGCAGAGAGGCGTCTCGGGCGAGGCGGGAAATCAAGGCGCGCTGGGTCGGCCGATTCGCGAATCAGGTCGGCATTATCGACGACGCGTCGATCGGCTGGAAGCGAGTCACGTTCGTGCGGGACGGCGCGGAAGACTTCGACCTGCTGCGTACGATGGAAATTTTGCAGAAGCTCGCTTGGGTGACGATGATCAAAGACATGCGGGTGCAGCGGCTGCAGAAGCGCAACGAGATTATCGTTCGTCGGCTGTGGGACAGCTTCAGCGACGTGGAGACGGGGCGATTGATTCTGC
>JAPSKX010000045.1 GCA_031181325.1 Paenibacillus sp. | reverse complement strand
CCATCGCGGTCCACGTCGGCGGCTGGCTCTTCCGGTACGGCTCGGGCAGCAGGAAAATCCGGCCGCCCCGCGGCGCGCGGCGCCGCGCGACGCTCGAGAGCCGCGTCGCGAGCAGCTTCGCATACCAGAACGGATAGATGCCGGTCGGCCGACACAGCTCGTACGCGATGTTCCCGCTCGTAATGAGGTTAAAGATGTCTTGATCCCGGAACCATAAGGCGATGAAGCCGAGGAACATCTGCTGCAGCCATATGTAACAAACGAGGTCGTTCAGCGGCAGCGGCGGCTCGACGACGCTGTGCTCATAGAAGGCTATGTACGCCATAATGAAGATGAAGCCGAAGAAAATTTGCGTGGCGATGCCCGCAAGGGCGGCCGCCCGGTATTGCAGGCCGGTGACGAAACGCAGCTTCAAAACGGAAACGTATGCGTTCATATCCGATGCTCCCGATAGAGCTGCACGATAATTTCGTCGATCGGCTTCGCGTCGACGGCGATATCCACGAGCTCCACGTGCTCCGAGAGCGCGCCCACGACGTTCGCCATGCTGACCCGTTCGCTGTCGTAGCTGTACACCGCTCGTTCGGACGTCCAAGAAAGCCGCTCCGCCCCCGGAATGTCGACCGGTGCTTCGTGCTCGCGGAAGTCGGCGGTGATCGTCCGGTACGTACCGAACCGATTGCGCAGCGCTCGCAGCGAGCCGTCGTACAGCAGCGTCCCCTTGCCGATCATCAAGATCCGGTCCGCCAACGCTTCGATATCGCTCATATCGTGCGTCGTGAGAATGACCGTAACCCCGCGCTCCTGATTCAGCGTCTTGACGAACTGACGTACGGCGAGCTTGCTGACGGCGTCGAGGCCGATCGTCGGTTCGTCGAGGAACAAAATCTTAGGATCGTGCAGCAGCGAAGCGGCGATCTCGCAGCGCATCCGCTGTCCGAGGCTGAGCTGGCGCACGGGGGTGTGCAGGATGTCGCTTAGCTGGAGCGCATCCGTGAGCGAGGCGACATTCGCTCGATAGAGCTTCTCCGGAATCTTATAGATATCGCGCAGCAGCTCGAACGAATCGACGACGGGCACGTCCCACCATAGCTGCGACCGCTGCCCGAAGACGACGCCGATGTTGCGCACGTACGCCGCCCGCTCCTTCCATGGCGTATAGCCCATCACGCGGCAATCGCCCGCATCCGGCACCATGATGCCGCTCATGACCTTGATCGTCGTCGACTTGCCGGCGCCGTTCGGGCCGATGTAACCGACGATTTCTCCTTCTCCTATGGCGAAGGAGATGTCTCGCAGCGCCTCTATCCGCGTATACTCCCTAGCGAACAGCGCCTTGAACGCTTCCTTGAAGCCTGCGGCGCGTCTCGCCACGTTGAACGTCTTTCCGATTCCGTCGAGCGATATGATCGGTTCCAATCCCGTGCCTCCTTCGGTCCGTATCAGTGGTTGCTTAAAAAATATAGCCGAAGCGATAAAAAAAATATAGACTTATATATTCCGTCGGGTTATACTACTATTATAGAGGCCGAGGGTACTCTAGTTTAGTTAAGAACTATCAAAAATCGATTTTTTAGCCGAGCGACGCCATAGAGCGTTGCTCGGCTTTTTAGTTTTCGGCACGACCCAACGCATGAAGCAGACGCCTCGGAAGGCGCCTGCTTCATGCGTTGCTTTCGATTATTTCTCGTACCCGATATAGTCGTACTGGATTTCCGGATTCCAGGCGATATCGTTGCCGACCGCGCGGAAGCCGATCTCGATCGAGACGACCTCGCTCCGCCCGGTCCAGCCGCTGACGTCCGTCGCGACGCGGTTCCAGCGATCCGCCTGCATCGCTTGTTCATGCGTGTGCGTCGTGCCGTCGGCGCCGGTCAGAACGACCCGCGTCTCGTACGTCGCATTCGGTACGCCGCCGTACGAATCGATGTGGTAGAAGAACGTGCGCGCGTCGGCCATCGCGATCGCCGCCGCGGGCTCGACCTTGACTGTCTTCCACCCGCTGGCCGCGGCGACGGCGGATCGGGCGTTCAGCGCGTAACTGCCGAGGATCGGCTTCGTCGGTCCGTTCGGGAACGACTCGACCGTGCGAAGGCCCGCGACGTTCTGAACGGCTTCCCATCCGTCCAGACCGTTCTCGAAGTTGTACAGCAGCTCGACGCCCTCCGGCAGCTGGTCTTCTCCGTTCGGCTTCGCCTGACCGATCGTCTTCGAGAGCACCGTCTCCCGGTACGCGAACGTCATCGTCACCTTGCCTCCGCTCGCCGGCGACGCGAAGTCCGTTACCGTCAGAAGGAACGTCTTGGATTGGTCCGGCTGCACGTTCTTGACGTCCAGCGTCGTCTGCGAGAACGCGGCATGCTCGGAGGCGACCTCGATCTCGCCCGTCAGCTTCTTATCGTCGTAGTTCGTTACGGTCACCTCGATCTGCGAGCCTTGCCCGAGCGGATCGGCCGACGCCCGCACGGCGATATCCAGGTTGACGACGGATTCCCTCGTATCGGCCTTCCGCCCGAACGATACGTCGTCGATCAGGAACGAACCGTTCCAGTTGTCCGTCGACGGCGACGACATCCACACCTTGATTCGATCCACCGCCCCGATGCCATCCCAATCGCGGAAGTCGGCGGAAATCGACTGCCACGCCCCAGGGTTCGGCAGCGCCACGACCGCTTCCGCGCTTTCCGTGCCGCTGTACACCTTCACCTTCGCGTAATGCGTCCGATCCGGCAGTTCCCCGGGCACCTTCAGCGCCAGCTTGAGCACCGGCGTATCGCGCAGGTCGAGCGCCGCCGGCAGCTTCAAGTCGGCGCCTCGCCACATCTTGGACAACGCATGGAACGTTACCCGCAAGGAGGAAGCTCCTTCGAAGGCGTCGCCGGCGAACGTCGCCACGCCGTTGCTGTTGTCCGCGAACGTCCAACCGTCGACGCCGGCCTCGAAGTCCGCGAGCTTGATTTCTTTCGGGTCGCGTCCCGGGGACGGCTTATTCAACCCTGCCGGCGCCAAGACGGGAGCCGTCCGGTCCGTCAGCTCCGCCGGGTCGAAACCTGGGATTGCGGACGCCCACGAGTCGATGCCGATGACGTCCAGGGCGAACGCCGTCGCCTCCGGCGACTTCGCCGTATCGATGTCGCGGAACACATGGTACGCCAGCTTCTTCTCGTGCGGCGTCGCCACCTCGCCCGGCACGTTCGTCCACAGCCCCAGATTCAGGCCGCCTTCCTGCGCATGATCGACGTGCCGGTGAAGAATAAAGCTGTCGATGCCGTCCAGGAATTCGACGATATAATACGCGTAGGCGTAAGCGGCCGCTTGGATTTTCTGCGCTTCCGCCGAATTGTCCAGGCTGTGGAAGCCTTGCTCCGACAGGATGATCCGCCGCATCTCTCCGTCGAATAAGAAGTCCGTCTGCTTCAAGTAATCGACGAGGACGGACAAGTTCTTGAACGTGATGCGCTGCGTATGGAAGTCGAACGTCGCCGTCGCATCGTTCCAGAACCTTGGGTTAAACAGGTTTTCGGGATATGGATGGAATGCCATGTTCCATGGAATGTCCCCATGCGTCTTCAGGTGCGCGTTCAGCAGGTCGACGATATTTTTGTTGTCGTATTTCCAGAGCGAATCCGTCGGCAGGTTTTCGTCCCAGAAGTGATCGAGCGAGACGTATACCCGCGCCTTATCGTAATGGCTGCGGACGATCGTATCGGTCAAGCGCAGCGTGCGCGCGTAGTCCTCGACATACTCGTGGATCAGCTTTGGCCCCATGTTGTTCCAGATTTTGTTTTGACCGATCTCGTTGCCGACGATGTAGTTGACCGCCCGGCCGTACGCTTCGTCCTCCCGCGTGTACCGCTCCGCGAGGAAGCTCGTGATCGCGCCGTAATAGCCGACGCCCTCCTCCGTCTTCGTGTTGACCGCGTAGACGGTGCCGCCGGGCTCGGAGTCCGGATGAATCAAAATATGGTTCGGCGTCGACGGGTCGAGGTTCCGATACATGATCAGGATGAGCGAGACGATGTTGTCGTTGTCGGACAAGCTCTTGATTTGCAGATCGAGATGTTCGACGACGTTCTTCTTGAAGTAATACGTCTTCCCTTGGAATTCGTACGGAATCGTGTTATTCGGCTGGCTGTTCTCGAGATACAGCATCTGATCGTACGCGACGTTCAGCGCCGCGTGGCTGATCCCGAGCTCCTCCGCGTCGTCCGTATATTGTACCTGCAATCCCTTCTTGCTCTTCGCCTCCGGGAACGGGTATGTATTCTCGGCCTGCGACTCCGGATTGGCGATATATTGGGGCGCATCGATCCACAGCGTCTCCCCGCCGGACTCCATCGCCACGGCGAACTTCGAATAGATGCGACTCCGGTTCCCGTCGAGGAGCGGGAACATGAAGGAGAAGCTCGACTGCGCGGGTTGTTCCGCCAGCTTCACGCGCTCCGCCGCCGGATCGAACGGATCCGCGTACGTCGGCAGCTCGTAGAGCGTTAGCGTCCCGGACGGAACGACGGACGGCGCGGTCACCGCGCCCGACACGACGACGGTGCCGTCTCCCTGAATCGTCGGCGGCGCGAGCTCGCCGATCGTCTCCGGCGGCAACGGCGGCAAGATTTTGAAATCGAATTCCTCCACCTGAATCGTTCCTCTCTCGCCGTCCGCAAGCTCCGGCTGCAGACGGAACGCTTGCAGCGTGCCGCCCCAGTTCAGCTTATCCGACAGGTTGAAGTCGTACGTCTTCATGGCGGCGTTCGCTTCGATGTCGAACGTCTTCGACTTCGCCTCGTCCCAGACGGGGTCCTCCGCCGTGATCCACGATACGGTCAAGCGCTCCCCCGGCGTCCCGTTCGCGAACGTCGCCGAGATCGCGTTACGCTCCCCGATCGGCAGGGCGAACGCTCCGGACGTCAGCGCATCTCCCGCGCCGGCGACCGCCCAACGCAGCGCTCCGCCTTGCGCCGTAACCGTTCCCTGCGCGGCCGCGAAGCCCTCGGCGTCTCCGTCCTTCTCGAAGCGCAAGTCGCGAACGTTCGCGGCGGAGATGTGGTCGATCTGGAACCGTCCGTCCCACATGTCATAGCCGGGAGCGCCCGGCGGGACGCCCTCGAGGTCGAAATTTTGCATGAACGAAATTTCCATCCTTCCGATCTCCCCGCGGCCGCCCCAGGACGAGAGATCCACGAAGACGGTCCGCCATGTGTCCGGCTTGATGTGAGCGATCGATTCGTTCACGCCGTCCGAGCCGTGCAGACGGATGCGCAGCACGTAATCGACCGGCTGCCAGCCCCAGCTGTTGGCCGCGAACGCCAAGTACCGGTAATCGGACAAGTCGAGCGGCTCCGCGAAATCCCGATAAATCGTGCGCCACGCGTACACCTTTACTTGTTCGGGCTGCTGTTCGAGCGCTCCCGCGCCTTCATAGACGCTGCCGGGGCCGTTCAGGATGCCCGTGACGAAGTTGACGCTCTTCGTGTTTTCGCCGGCCGACCACGTCGCCACGTCGGCCGCCGTATTGAAGTCGTTGATGACCTTCGCGGGGTACACCGCCGTCCCGTTCGACACATTCGGCGACGGAGTCAAGGCCGGATCGTACGGCGCGGCGGCGGCGAAAGACGCGAACAGGGCATAAGAAAGGAGCAGCCAGGCGATGACGCCGGTCGTCCGTTTCGCGATGGAATGCAAATCATTTTCCTCCTTTGCGTTTGGGGAGTTCGTCCAGTTACATTTTCAAAGCCCCTTGGGTCATGCCTTGGATGTAATACTTCATGCCGAATGCGAAAATGAGCACGAGCGGCACCGACGACAACGCGTACGCGGCGAATTGCACGCCCATATTCGTAATGCCGAATTGATTCTGGAAGACGGTGAGTCCGACCCCGATTACCTGGATGTCGCTGTCCCGGATCGTGAGCAGGGGCCAAATGTAGTCGTTATAAATCCCGACCGACTGCATAATGAACAGCGTCGCGAGGATCGGCACCGACAGCGGCAGCACGATGCGCAGAAATACCGTCGCTTCGTGCGCCCCGTCGATGCGCGCCGCCTCGAACAGCTCGTTCGGGACGCCGGACATGAAGCTTCTGCATAGGAACGTGCCGAAAATTTGGCCCCCGGCCGCCGCGGCGACGATAATGACCCACGGCGTATTCGTCAGACCCAGCTCGTTGTACAGCACGTAGGACGGGATGAGCGTCAGCACGCCCGGAATCATCATCATGGCGAGCATCATGAGGAACAGCGTCTCCTTGCCCGGGAACGTCTTCTTCGCGAAGACGTACCCCGACACCGCGGAGAGCGCGCACACGAGCGTGCTGCCCGCGACGGCGTAAACGACGGTATTTACGACGTAACGCCAGATCGCCGAGAGCGCTTCCCCGTAGTTGGTCCATTGCGGCGGCGCGGGAAGCGCCCAGAAGCTGCCTAAGATTTGCGCGTTGCTCTTCAGCGAGCTGAACAGCATGAACAGAATCGGCACAAGCGTCAGGAAGACGAGCAGGCTCAGCAGGGCATACGATACGATCTGTCCCGCGGACGAGCCGGAAGACCGTCTCCGCTTCAGTACGGTTGCTGCGCCGGCGGTTTTCACGGTTTGCATTGTCGGTCCTCCTCCTTAATCGTGCGCCGATTTAATCAGCTTCATGTTGACGATCGTGATCGCCATAATGACGGCGAACATCGCGACCCCTAGGGCGGAGGCGTAGCCGAGATCGTTGAAGATCGTCGCGGCGTAATACATCTGCAGCGCCGGCACGTACGTCGAGTCCATCGGTCCGCCGCCGGTGACGATCAAGATTCCGCCGAAATCCTGGATAATGCCGATGAGCGCCAGGATGAGCAGCAGCTTGAATTGTCCGGACAAGAGCGGCAGATGAATCGAACGAATAATGCGCCAGAGGCTCGCGCCGTCGATCTTCGCCGATTCCACGAGCTCCTCGGGGATCGCCAGAAGGCCAGCGTAGAAGACCAGCAGCTGCAGGATGCCGATGAACGGGAAGCCGATGAAGATGATCGCCCAGAGCGCCGTCTTCGGGTCGCCGAGCCACGCATGCCCTTCGAGCCCGAACCATTCCATTACATTGTTAATGAGTCCGACGTTAGGGTCGTACAGGTTTTGCCAAATGAGCAGCCCCGCCACCGACGGAATGACCATCGACGCGACGAAGGCGGTGCGGTACCAATACTGCGCCTTCTTGCTGCGCAGGTGGTAGATGAGCTCCGCGGCGATGAGCGGCGGCAAGAGCGACTTCGCGACTCCCGTTACGACGAGGAGCGCGAGGTTGCCGAGCCCCTTCGTCACGTACGGGTCGTTCGCCATGCGTTCGAAATTCGCCAGTCCGACGAATACGGTGCGCCCGCCGGGATTCCAATCGTACAGCGAGTGGAATAAACCGGAGAACGCCGGATAATACAGGAACGTGAATACGAGCGCGAAGCTGGGCAGCAATGCGAGATACACGTACTTCGAACGCCACATGTCGACGAAGACGTCCAGCTTGCGGCGCTTCCTCATCCACAGCAGTCCGGCGGCGACGGCGGCGACGCCGGCCGCGGCGGCGGCGATCCATGCGAACAAGCGGATCGTCGCGCCGCTCTTCGCCGAAGCGACGAGCTCGCCGACGTCGTACGCGAACAGCGTTCCGTTGCCCGTCCCCGCGTAAAGCATCGTGGCGTCCTTGTTGAACTTCACCTGCCGGCCGGCTCCCTCGACGCGGGTCGTCCACAGCTGCTCGCCGTCGGCGGAATACACATAGAAGTTCCCCAGGAAATCGGAGGCGGCGACGTACGAGCCGTCCCTCGACACATCCACGTCGGTAACGACGTCCTTCACCTTATAGACGGCGGTCTGCGCCCCGTCCGGCCCGAACGCGACCGCCTCGTTCCGCGACGTCCCGACGACGACCGTGCCGTCCTCCGCGACGCCGATCGCCTCGATCATGCCGGATACGCCCATCTTGCGGAGCATATTGCCTTGCGCGTCGAGCAGGTACGCGTACTGGTCCGGCGCGCCGACCGCGACGTACCGGCCGTCGGTCGACACCTGTACGTGCGACGGCGTAATGCCGATGTCCGCTTCCCGAATCGTCTCGCCGGCGGCGACGTCCACATATGTCACCGTCGTCCTGCCTTGGGCGATGAACACTGCTACGCTCCCGTCCGGCGACGCCGCCACGCTCTTCACCTGACGCTTCACGTCCAACTCCCAGAGCGGATTCCCTTGCTCGTCGAGCTTGTATATTCGCCTGTCGTCGGACGAGACGAGCAGGCTGCCGTCCGACAGGAGCGCTACGCCGGTCACGACGTTACGCGTTTCGAAAGCGAATTGCTCGGTACCGTCGGCTTGGAAGGAATACGCTTTCGCGCCGTAGCTGCCTACGGCGAGCCGCGAGCCGTCGTCTGAGAGCGACAAGGATGTAATATTATCGGGTTCGTCCAGCGACCAGCTTCCGTTCCCAAGCGCCGCGCCCGCGAACAAGAGCGAGGCGCACAATATGAACCCGCCCGCAAGCGCTGCGATTTTGCCGCGTACCGACATTTCTACTCCTCCTCCGCAATGTCTCTAGGGGCGCTTCGATCTTGCGCCGGCCGACCGAAGCGAACCGAGCGATTCGGATCGCGCCGCGCGGTTCGGCTCCTTCGTCGGTCGGCTTCGAACCGAACGGCTCGATTCGCCGAGCCGTCCGGCTCCTCTTGTGTCGCCTTGCGTCTTAGCTGCGCTCCGGCGGTCTGCGCTCCGGATGCTCCAGGTCGCCGAGCTCCAGCTTTCTTTCCTTCAGCGCCGGCTCCAAATACTTATCGGCGATGCCTTGGTATTCGGTCAAGAACTGCTCCGTCGACACCTCTCCGCCGAAGTAGCGTTGTACGAGACCGACCCAATCCTGTACGGACGGCTGGTGATCCCATACGCCGCGGGCCAAGGAGTTGGACGCGCTCGGGAAGCCTTCCGTGTTGCCGATCGGTTCGAAGTTCGCGAACGCCGCCGCCATCTCTTCGGGGAGCACGATATCCTTCAGCGCCGGCGACCCGGACAGCGCGGCTTTGTCGCTGTTTTGAATCGCCGTCAGGTATACCTTGTATCCCTCCGGACTCGTCAGGTACATCATGAAATCCATGTCCAGCTCCGTCTGCTTCGCGTCCTTCGCCACGAAGCTGTAGAACCCGATCGGAATGTGAATCGTGCGAGCCGGAGCCATCACCTCCGGCCCCTCCATCGACGGCATATTGAAGAATCCGTATTCGAACGGCTTCACGCCGCCTTGCGCGCCGGTCTTCGCTTCGTCCGCGAAGTCCTTCGGCAGCTGCCAGAACGAGCCCGGCGTGCTCATCATCGTCGCCGCCTTGCCGGTCAGGAACAGGCTGTACGCCTGCTCGGCGTTCACGCCGAAGAAGCCGTCCGGCGTGTACTGGAATAACGACTTCAAGTTTTCCATGAATGCCGACCACTTCGGGTTGCCCGCGATCTGGAACGGACCTTCTTTATCCTTGATCGCCTTCCACACGCGGAGGTCGTTCTTCGTCACCTTGCTGTTGGAGTCGTTGTACGGATCGTTCACGTCGTAAGTCCAGGCGTCGTCCACCTCCGGCAAATACGTGTAATCGTCCGGTTGCGAGCGGATGACGTTGATCGAATCGCGCATGTACTGATCCGCGTAGATCCGCACGAGCCAACCCGCTTCGCCGCTCCACATCGAGTTGGAGTTGCCCGCGAGCGCCAACGGCGTATAGCCGGCCGCCTTAATTTTCTCGAAAGCCGACAGCAGTTCGTTGAACGTCTTCGGCGCCTCGGCGATGCCGACCGCGTCGAAGATTTCCTTGTTGTACAGCCATACGATTTGCACCGATTCGAAGTTCAGCATGTACAGATGGTCGTCCGCGCCGACGCCGGAGTAGTTGATGCCCATGGCGTCCAAGTCCAAGCTCTCTTTCCACTTCTTCCCGGTGTACGGATTGTCCTTCTCGAAGAACGGATACATGTCGACGAACTTCTGACTCTCGTGAAGCGTTTGCACCTCGTTGGAGACGACGAAGTCGACGTCCGGCGTGCCCGCCGCGAATTGCGCCGTCAGCCATTCCCTGTAGCCTTCGGCCGGTTTGTTGTCGACGATGACGTTCACTTTAGGGTGCTTCGTCATGTACGCTTGCGCGACCGCATTCCATACGTCGGCCGCGGCGTTCGGGAGCGAAATGCGGATCGTCCCTTCGAGCTCGGACGCCGCCGGTTCTTCGACAGGCTTGGGCGTTTCTCCCGCCGATTGCTCGTTCGATTTCGCCGGTTCCTCCGTACGCGGTTCCTCGACGGCGCCTCCGCCGGAATTCGTGCAAGCCGCTACGATCGAGCCTAACATCATCGGAATCAGCGATAAGGCGAGTGCTTTTTTCAGACGCATGGTACGACCTCTCCTTTTTCATTCGATAGGATCCTTTTCCCGAAAATCTGGTAGAAGCGCTTTCAAATCGAACAAGACGGATTGTCTTGTACTCGCCACCTCCGCACAACAGCTTTGTAAAACGTATACTTATTACCATTATTATATACATAAAGGTTATCGAGCACAATAAGTATATTTTTATTCTGTTGAGAATACTTTGTAGATCGTTGTCGAAAAAAATAACGCCTATTCGGCGTTGAGGGGACGCATTAATCGAACGCGTCGAGTTCCGTCGTGCTGTCGCGGACGATCAGCTTCGGAACGATTTCTTCCTTTAAGAATCGGCCTTCTTCATGCTGCTTCCAATCGAAAATGAGCATCTCCGCAGCCCTCCGTCCGACGGATAACGTGTTTTGGTTAATCGTCGTGAGACTCGGCTCCATGAACGGGCTGGTCATCGTGTCGTCGTATCCGATCACGCTGACGTCCTCCGGAATGCGATGCCCTCGGTCCTTGATCGCTTGCATCGCGCCTACCGCTTTATAGTCGCTGGTCACGTACATCCCCGTGGGCGGTTGGGGCAGCGACAGCAGCCGCTCCGCGCCGGCGTAGCCCATCTCCGCCGATTCCTCGTCTTCCTCGATGACGGACACGAGACTAGGGTCGAACTCTACGTTGTATTGCGACAAGGCGAGACGATACCCTTGCAGCCGCAGCGAAAATTCCTGGTTCATCTCAATGACCGACTTGCCCGTCAGCACGATGCCGATCCGCCGGTGGCCCAGCGACAACAGATGCTGCGTCGCGAGGAAGCCGCCGGTCAGATTGTCGACGATGACATACGGAATCTGAAGCTGCGGATAGTAGAAATGTACGGTAACGAGCTTGCGCGAATCCGCCTTCCAGTCGCGCAGAATGCCCGGGTTCATCGTCGCGCTCGGCAGCAGCACGAAGCCGGTATTGCCGTCCTTCGGGGGGAGCGACGTATTCGGCCCCAGGTCCCACAGATGAAACTTGATGCCGTGCTCTTCGCACACCTCTTGTATGCCGGCGAGGAGGTCGCTGTAGAAGCGATGGCTGAACGTCCGAAGCGGGATCGAGGAATGCGCCAAGTAGATGCGTTCCAAAGCGATCGATTTGTTCCTCGGCTTGCCGTCGGATTCGAGCCGGATGAACGTTCCTTTGCCGCGGACGCGGTAAATATATCCCTCGTTCGCGAGCTCGGTCAGCGCCCTTCTCGTCGTAATTTCGCTCGTGTTGTAAATTTTCGCGAATTCGACTTGCGTCGGCAGCGGTTCGTTCAAATCGAACGCGCCGGCGGCGATTTTCTTCTTCAGATCGTCGACGATCGTCTGGTACATCGGAGTTTTCTCAAGTTTCAACGAATGCACGCTCCGCTCTATATTCATGCATTAAGTATACTTTATTGCCTAGAAGGAATACAAGACATTGCTCGAAGGACTTGCATGGCGGCGCGAATTCGCGCTTCGATGGGCCGGGCGGCACCGCCGGAGCCGCGCCAAGCGCGATATCGCGCTTCGTTAGGAAGGCGGCGAAGGTACGGCGGAGGAGTCGGCGAAATAAGCGCGCTTCTGCGGCTATCGAACGAACGGCAAGCCGGAAATCGACGTTACATGCGCACGAAAACGGCCTCCCCGAAAGTGCGGAGAGGCCGTCTCGCTTTTTATTCCGCTATAATGCGGATTTCGATGCCTTCGGGCGCGGAGACGTCCGTAGACACCGTCCCGTCGGGCTGCCGGCGATGCGCTACGCGCACCGGACCGAGCGGCGTCGGGAAGCTTCCCTCCGCCCACGACAAGTCGCCGAGCCGCCCTCGGATCTCGAGCTCGCGACATCCGGGCGCCGCGATGCGGACGCCAAGCACGTATTCGGACAGCCATGCCGTCGGTCCGGACGCCCAACCGTGGCATAGGCTGTGTCGATAGCCTCGGTAACAATAGTCCCCGTACGTGCCATGGACGTCCACCCGACCCGGCGCCGGCAGCTCGTCGATGCGCGCAGCGTTTTCCATCCAGGCGAGATCGAAATCTTCCCAAAACGTCGTCGCGCCGAGCGCCAGCATGCCTCCCCAGTATTGGCGGATACACTCCAACGCGCCTTCGACGTCGCCTGCCTCCGCACGGGCTTTAAGCACGTAATAGCCGAGGAACGTCGAGATGCGTCTCGGGCCGTCGACCGCCAGCACTTGCTCGTTCGCCGCCGCGGGATCGAGCAGACCGGCGAGCGCCGCCAGCGCCGCCGCCTGCTTGCTTCCGCCATGAGCCGGCAATCGTCGTCGGAGCGTACGCTCCGCCGCTCGGCACCGCTCCGCCGCGGCCGCGTCGGCAAGCGCGTCGCACAGCTCCGCCCCCGCGGACAGCGCCAAGACGAAGAGCGCGTGTATGCCCGCCTCCACGCCCTCGCGGTTCGGCGACGTCGGCCAGTCGAGGAACGGCTGCGGCGCATCGTGCGTACCGTCCTCTCGCACGCATGCGATCAGCGCGTCCAGCAGTCCCGTCAAGTACGTCCGCTGCTCGCCGAGATACGCAAGATCGCCGTGCTGCTGAAACCAATCCCGTTGGATCAAGATCCACCACATCGAGTAGCTCGGGAAGCCGTTCATCCAACCCGGAAGCGGCGTCTCGTCGCGGATGAAGTCGAGACTCCGGGGAACGACGTCGCACCAACCGAACACCCGCTGGATCGTCGACGTCTCCGGATGCATGTCGCCGACCCACACCAAGCGGTCCCGCTTCACGCCGTCCCATAAATATTCCTGCATGTTCAGCTGCACCGTGTATGCGCCGACTTCCCAGATCCGCGTCAGCAGCTCGTCGCTGCAACGAAAGCTGCCGGGACGATCGAGGTCCCGGATCAGCAGGAATGCGCGTACGCTCTTAAGTGATAAACTTTCGTCCGGGTCCAGAAGATCGAGACGTACAAAGCGAAAGCCCGTATTGCCGATCTCCGTCGTTCCCAAGAAGCTGGACACCTCAACCACGGAATCGCGGATCGCATGATCGTTCGACGCCGTGGCGTCGAGCCCCGTCGCATCCGGTCCCGTCCCGCTCATCGCCTCCGCGGCGGATTCGCCGAAGCGCACGCGAAGCTTGACCGTCTTCGCGCCGCTGCCGGCGCCCCATGCCGTCACTTGAATGCCGCCTTGCAGCTCCACGCCGAAATCGAGCAGCAGCCCGGCCCTGCCGCCCGCGTTCTTCAAGACGCAAGCTTCGCCGCCGCCGAGCGTCGCCTGGCCGTCTCGGCCTAGCAGCAACGTCTCGGCGGACAATACCTCCGCTTCCGCCCCCTCCGAACGCCACAGTACGCGCGTCGGCTCGACGTAGAAGCGGGATCGCGGGTCGTTTACCTTAGGAATGCGCTCCAACATTCGGTTTCCCCACTCCTTCCCGATCATTGTACAGTTGGACCGCCTACAAGTTGCCGACATCAATGCGCTGTCATTTCTCGCTGCTTCCGACTTCTCGGCTGCTTCCGACTTCTCGGTAGCGGTACCGGAGTCCGCCTTCCGGCGCGACGTCGCCGTATTGGTAGAAATCCATGAAGTCTCCTTCGTTCACCATGTTGTCGACCCACTTGAAGGCGAAGCGCAGCGGCTCTCCTGCCCGGTCCAGTCCGAGCGCCGCCCGCGGAACGGCGAGCTGCAGCTCGCTGCCGGCGACGACGAAGCGAATGTCGGCCGTCTTCGTCCACCGCCAGCCGCCGTCGCTTCGCTCCAACGCGGACGTCGACGCGTCGACGACGGCTCGATTGACGATGAAGTCGTAGCCGTGCCAGCCTTTGTCGACCGTGCCTTCGTCCGTGTCGATCAGCAGCATCATCCAATGTCTGTCGGTGCAGGGACTGATCGGCTCGCGCGTTCGCGCGTAAAAGTATACGTTATCGTCGTCGTGCGCGGCCTTCAGCGCGACGAAGTCGTTCCGCCCGGTTTCGTTCGTATAATACAGCTCCCCGTACCCCGGGTGCAGCCTCGGCGCCGTGTCGCCCTCGAAATCCCTCGCTTCCGCCGCGATGCCGTCCCAGCCGCGGAAGTCGTCCGCGAGCGGGATCGCCGCGGCCTCGCCGGACAGCGTAGGAGGCTCCGTTCCCTTGAAGCGCCGAATGGACTCGACCAGCTGCATGTAATAGCTGTCGTTATATCCCCCCTTCATCGGCTCGATATCCCGGCTGAAATGGAGCGTCGCTTGGTCGACGAACAGGTTCGGACGCTCCGGCGGCCCTTCCAGCCGCATCGCGATCCATTCGTTCCAGCCCGTCACGAACGCGATCGCGGGACCTTCGGCGAGCGCGAACGCCCATTGCTCCGCGATATTGTCGCCGCGCGACTCGGCGCCGGGCGAGTAGTCGTTCTCGCCGTCGCGGAAGCTGCGACCCCAGTTCACCCCATGACCGTAAAACGGCGTGTCGCTCATAGCGACGGTCGGATGTTGCGCGACGGATACGCTGACGATCTCCTTTTCCCCTTCGTCGTTATAATACACCCGCTGCGGACGGCAAAACTCGATCCATGGAAACCCGTTCGTCTTCGCCTCCTCGAACGGCCATTGATTGCGCCGGAACGTAAAGAAGCCGCGAATGTCGTCGCCGCACTCGTCCGGGTCGCCGATGACGAGCGGCTTTCCCTTCCAATGAAACCATAACTCCGGATACCGCCCCGGACGGTAAATATCCTCGTACAGCTTCGCGATCGTCTCGCCCGAGCGCGTATTCGTATAGAACGCGAACCTCGGAACCTCGAAGCCTTGACGACGAATGTCGTCCATGACCGCGAACAGGACGTCGTAGACGTTCTTGTACGTGACCGCGTTCGTCGTATCGAAGACGAGGAAATCGACGCCCGCGGCGGTTAACAGCTGCACATGCCGCCGAAGCACCCAGGCGTCGTCGTTCAAGTAATAGCCGTAGAGCGGCTCGCCCCAGAAATGAAACGCGTTCCGCGGCCCCCACAACGGATGATTCGCGTCGTGCACCGCCTCGGGCGCGGCCTCCAGAATGCGCGTATTGTCGAACGGTCCCTCCGTGCCGTGCTGTCCGAGCCATAGGAAGTAGAAGATGCCGACGTACCGTTCCCTCATGCGATCGACTCCTTCCCCGCCTGCTCGCCCGCTCGATTCCCCGACGCGTCGGCATCGCCCTCGACGGCTCTCGCCAGCTTGCCGCGAACGATCGCGACGCCGTTATTCCGTTCTTCGGACGCTCGCGTCAACGTCGGCGCCCGGAGCCGCAGCCGATCCGGGTATTCCAGCGCGGCGTCCGCCGTTCCGTCCGCCGCCAGCCGCCACTCCGCGCGAATCGGACCGTACGCGGTCGGCACCTCGCCGCTCGCCCACGTCACGTCGCCGAACGCGGGGCGGAAGTCGAATTCGCCCGTCGACAGCTCGCTCACGTCGATGCCGAGCAGGCGCTGCGTCAACGCGTACGTCGGGGACGCCCCCCATCCGTGGCAATGGCTGACCGGAATATGATCCGACAAGTACGTCGGCGTGTTGCCCTGATACGGACTCGGAATCGTGCAATGCGGGGTCGACGGATCGAACGTCTCCCACCACGTCGTCGCTCCCCGCGCGACCATCTCGCCCCAATACGCGCGGATCGTGCGAAGCGCCTCCATCGTATACCCCCGGTCGAACAGCACCTCGAGCACGATATGATAGAAGAACGCCCCCTTCAGCTCCGGACAGGTCCCCTTCAGGAAGTGTTCTCTCAGGAAATGCTCCGCCTCCTCGTCCGTCATCACTTCGGACCACGCCGCGATGAAGTTCGTCTGGAACGTCACGCTGTCCGACAGTCCCTCGTCCGTGCGGCAGTCGGCGAACAGCCGCTTGTCGGGAATCCACAGCAGTCTTCGGATCGACTCGCGCAGCCGCGCGGACCGTTCGCGGCATTCCGCCGCGAAGCCGGCTTCCCCGCGCGCCTCGGCCATGGCCGCCGCCTTATTAAGCAGCTTATGATACAGGCAAGAGACGGCGGTCACCCGGTCCCGCTTGTCGATATAATCGGCCCAGTCGACGAAGCACCACCAGTGATCCCGGTCCGCCTTCGCGAACAAGCCGTCCTCGTCTTCCTGCGCCCGGAACCAGCCGACCAGCTTCTCGACCGACTCCCATACTTCGGAGACGAACGCGTCGTCGCCGGAATAACGCCAGTACTCGTACGCGCCGAGGAACCAATAAGCATTAAAGTCGGGCAAAAGGAAGGCGTTGCGCTCCGGTCCGGTGCCGGGGATCGAGCCGTCCGCGTTTTGGATCCTTGCGCTCTGCAGCAAGCTCTTGCGGACCAAGGCCGTATCGCCGAACGCGGAGTAGATGACCTTCGCCATGATGACCGCGTCCACGACCCAGAGCGCCTGCTCGCGATACGGACAGTCCTCCAGATGATCCTGGCTGTTGACCTCCGTCGTATATTTGCCGATCTCCCAGATCCGGTTCAGCAGCGGGTCGCTGCAGGCGAAGGCGCCCGTCTCCGCGAACGGATACCGGACGAACCGCATATCGAACCGTTCGATCTCGATCGGCGCGGGCGTCGCTTGCGCCGACAGCTTCGCATATCGGAACGCGCGCCGCCCGAACGGGGACAATCGATTCGCGCCCTGCTTCAAAATGAACGTGTCGATCAGCGTCAGCTCCAGCGACTCCCCGTACCATAGCTGCAGCACGCCGCCCTCCGGCGCGTGCACGACGAGCTCCGGGTAGCCGACCTTCACCGCGCCGAAGTCGAACACGACGCCGGGCAGCGAGCCCGGCGCGCCGGCGTCGATCTCCATGCCGCGGCTTTCGCCCGCCGCGGCGGGTTCGGACGCCGTCGCCGCGGTCCCCGGCGGAGACGCGAGGGCGGACTTCCGCGTCGCGAGCATGCGCTCCGCTCCTTCGATCGAGCCGTAGTTTTCCTCCAGTCTGACGATGTTCTCGGGCTTTACGGCGTCCGCCCGCAGGAACGGAATTTCTCGCGGCAGTAGACGCGGCCACGGACTGTCCGGCTGCAGCGCTTCGGCGACGACGTTCGCGCGCGCCCATGCGGCGTCGTCGTATTCGGCCCGCTCCCACTCATCCTCTCGGTCGGCCAGGTAGATTTCCTTGAACCCGCTCCATAGGTGCATGCGAGAGACGGACGGGACCCATCTCGGCGACCGGCGGCATCTCCACGTTTCGTCCGTCGCGACGGTTCGCCGTCCTTCCTCCGTATCGAGGTCGAGCTGCGCGAGAAGTCCGCCGGGGCCTTGGCGTTGCCCGGTCACGATCTCATCGGTGCCGAAGCAGTAGGCGACGACCGCGATGCAGTTCGTTCCTTCCTTCAATGCGCCCCGCACGTCGTAGGTGTCGTAATATTTCCAGGCTTGGTCCGCCGGCGACGGCCCCGCCCCGATGCCGACGCCGTTGACGAACAGCTGGTACTGTTGGTTCGCGGTAATGCGCAGCGATGCCGACCGAACGCCGGCGCCGACGGCAAAGACGGTTCGAGCCTCGACATATACGTTGGGCGTACGCTCCGGCGCATCGATCCAGATCCATTTCGCTTGCCATGCTTGATTCATCCCGGTGTCCCCCATAGCCGAAAATGGAAATATGATTAATTAAGTATACCGTTTTAAAAAAATTATATACTTAATACACTCCGTTATCAATCTTATTTTGTATTATATACTTTTATACAGTATTGCGGAAAAAGCGCTCAACCCTTATTCGCGGACTGCGCAATGCGACCATAAAGAAGGACTCCCCGTCAAGGGAGCCCTGAATGTTGTTATAGCGAATCGTCGTATCCAACCTATGCGCGAACGGCGGCGCGTCGGGGCTAGCGTTCGTACAGCCGGTACAGCGCTTGCGTTCCTTTCTCCGCGTACCCCATCTCGCTTAGCCGTTCGTAGAGCGTCCGCGCCAGCGCCAGTCCCGGCAGCTCCAATCCCATCTCCTCCGCGCTGTCCAACGCGATCTGCATATCCTTGATGAAGTGCTTCACATAGAAGCCCGGTTCGTAGTTGCCGGCGACGATGCGCGGCCCCAGGTTGCTGAGCGACCAGCTGCCCGCGGCGCCGGATTCGATCGAAGCCAGTACGGCGTTCGGGTCGAGTCCGGCTTCCTTCGCGTACGCGAGCGCCTCGCACACGCCCATCATGCCGCCCGCGATCGCGATCTGATTGCACATCTTCGCGTGCTGCCCCGAGCCGGGACCGCCTTGCAGGACGACGTTCTTGCCGAGCGCGTCGAACACGGCCGGCTTCATCGCCTCGAACGCCGCCCGCGAGCCCCCGACCATGATCGAGAGCCGCGCTTCGCGCGCGCCGATATCGCCGCCGGACACCGGCGCGTCGAGCGCCTCGATGCCCCGCCCCGCCGCGGCCGCATGGATGCGGCGCGCAAGCGCCGGACTGGACGTCGTCATGTCGATGAACGTCGCTCCGGGGGTTCCGTTCGCGACGAGACCGCCTTCGCCCAGGTAGATCTCCTTCACGTCCGACGGGTAGCCGACTATCGTCACGACGATGTCGCACTGCGCCGCGAGCGCCGCCGGCGACGGCTGCCAGGACGCGCCGCGCGCGAGCAGCTCTTCCGCTTTCGCCTTCGTACGCGTGTACACATGCAGCCGGTGCCCCGCCGCGAGCAGATGCCCCGCCATGCTCCGGCCCATGACGCCGGTGCCGATAAATCCGATCTTCATGCGCGATACGCCTCCTTAACGATTGAAGTTGTATCTAGATTATAGCTCGTCGTGATATAATCGCCAAAAAACAACACCTCGAAGGAGTGTACAAACGTGAACATCGTAATCGCCCCCGATTCGTTCAAGGGCTGCCTCTCGTCCGAAGCCGCCGCGAGCGCGATCGAACGAGGAATCCGGCGCGCGCTGCCGGAAGCGGGGATCGTCAAGGTCCCCATGGCCGACGGCGGCGAAGGGACGCTCGACAGCCTGCTAGCGTCCGTAGGCGGCCGGCGGATCGCCATGACCGCGAGCGGACCGCTCGGCGACCCGGCGGACGCCGAATACGCCATCCTCGCGGGAAGCGGCGCCGCCGTCGTCGAGATGGCGAAGGCGTCGGGGCTGTGCCTCGTCCCCGAGGAACGGCGGGACCCGCTTCGCGCGTCGACGTACGGTACCGGGCAGCTCATCCGCGCGGCGCTCGACGCCGGCTGCCGCGACTTCGTCTTGGCCGTCGGCGGCAGCGCGACGAACGACGGCGGCGCCGGCATGCTGCAGGCGCTCGGCCTGCGCCTGTTGGACGAGAGCGGCGAGGCTCTCGCCCCCGGCGTCGGCGGCGGCGACCTCGCGCGCATCGCCGCGATCGACGACGCGGCGTGGGACCCCCGCATCGCCGAATCCCGCTTCGTGCTCGCCTCCGACGTCGCGAACCCGCTGCTCGGACCGTCCGGCGCTTCGCGCGTCTTCGGACCGCAGAAGGGCGCTTCGCCCGCGGCGGTGGAGACGCTCGAACGCGGCATGACCAACTGGGCGGACGTCGTCGCGCGGCATACCGGCGCGAGGCTGCACGACATGCCCGGCGCCGGCGCCGCGGGCGGGCTCGCCGGCGCGTTCCTCGCCTTCTTCGCCGCGTCGATGCGGCGCGGCATCGACGTCGTGCTCGAAGTGTCGCCGTTCCGCGAAGCGGTGAGAGGCGCCGACCTCGTCATTACCGGCGAAGGCCGCATCGACAGCCAAACCGCCTCCGGCAAGACGCCGATGGGCGTCGCCCAAGAAGCGCGCAAGGCAGGCGTGCCCACGATCGCGATCGCCGGCTCCGTCGGCCCCGGCATCGAAGCGCTCTACCCGCATGGCATCGAGGCGGTGTTCAGCCTCGTCGACGGACCGATGACGCTCCCCGAGGCGATGGAGCGCGCGGAGCCGCTGCTCGAGCGCGCCGCGGAGCGCATCGTGCGCGCGATGCGGGCCGTCGGCGGCCTTCGCCGCGGCCGCGACTGAAGAAGAAGCCCCGAGCCGGGGACGCGATATTCGCGCCTCCCGTTCGGGGCTTTCCGCTTTTCTCCTTCTTATCTATGTCCCGCCGCTTCGATTCCCCGTTCCTTCAGCAGCTTGATAAACAGACCTCCGACGACGCTGCGATGCTGGAAGCCGATCTGCCTGCCCGTACGGGTGTCGTACCAGTCGGTGAACGGAACCCGATCCGGCGTCTCGTTCGCGAAGGTCCACAGCGGCTCGATCAAGCGGACGAAATCTTCTTGTCTGTTTGCGAGCGTAGCAGCCCAGACGAGCCAATCGGACTTCGTATACGCCGCCCGATTGTCCAGGGGAACGCCGTAGGTTTCCATTTGGTTTAGGTACGCCGCCACTTCCCGCTCCGCGACGTGCCGAGGGAATAGCCGCGTTCCCCACAGGATGTCCCACACCAGGTTATACTTCAAGCTCCACGACCCGGCGGAACCGAAGGCGAGCTGATACCGGTCCCCGTCCGACGCCAGCTTCTCCCATTCCGCAGCCATCTCCCGAGCGGAGGAACGATACGATTCGGCTTCCTCCGACCGGCCCGACGCATCCAGCACGATCGCATATCCGGCGATCCCCATGATCGCCTTGATCGACAGGTTGGCGTTGCGCGCCAGATGACCGGCGAAGTCGTCCGTACACAGCTGATCGGCGGGATCGAGGCCGTTCTCCAACAAATAGCGGGCCCATCGCTCCAGCAGCGCCCCGAATTGTTCCGCGAAGCCGGCATGACCTTCCGCGAGCGTGACGGCCGCCGCCATGATGAGCATATTGCCGCATTCCTCGATCGGCATCTGCGCCTCCAGCCGGTTGTCGCCGTACACCTGCCCGTTCGCCAGCGGGTATTGGCCGACGTCGTGAGGGGCGAACGGATAGGGCCAGGCGTCGCTGGCCGCATACGCGAAGACCGGCCGCATCATCGCCTTGACCAGCTCGGGATTGTAGAGCAAGAACAGCGGGATCGACGGGTAACTCACGTCGACCGTCGCGATGCAGCCGTTGCTGTAACATTCTTTGGAGAAGAACAACAAATTCCCGTCCCGGTCCGACACGAGCTTATGAGCCGCGATCGCTTGCCGGTAAGAGAGCGCCAGCAGCTCCGCGTACTTTTCGCCCCCGGCGCGAACCGCTTCCTCCGTCAGCCGCCGGTCGAAGGCATCGCAGCGGGCCGCGATGTCCGCGTACTCCTCGAAAGCGTCCTCCAGCATGCGCAGCGTGGAGACGCCCCCCTTCTTCCAATAAGCCTCCAGCGGTTCGCCGAAATATTCGATCGCGTATACGTCGTCGTAGGCCAGCGCCAACAGCTCGGAGCGCTCCTCGGTTCCGACCGCTTCCGTCTCCCAGACGCAGGCCATCACCGGCATCGACTCCCGCACGACCTGCGGCGACGCCCACGACTCGTCTTCCTGGAAGGTACCCTGCTTCGCGAACTGCTTCCGGACGGAAGCCGGGCCGAATCCGGCGCGGATCGACGGCGCGTTCCGCGCCGCGAGATATACATAGCCCCAATCGATGCGCGCGTCGTCCCCGGAACGGTTCAGATAGCGCTGCTCCTCGTTCCCCATGCGCAACACGGATAACGGCACCGCCGCTTCCCGGCCCCAGACGACCTTCTGATCGGTCGTATCGACGCACCATTCGCCGGTAACGTCGAAGTACACCTGAACGCGGTGCGGCTTCCCGTCCGCGGAACGGACCCCGAGGCGGATGTACGAGACCGGCCGGGACAACAACGCCAAGTCGTCCAAGAGCAGCGGGCTCGTAAACTTCACCGACAGCGCCACGCCGGATTGTTCGAATTCGTACGTCGTGGACAGCGGAGACAGCCGCATCTCCTTCTGATGCATCGCCGGAGGCTCGGCGTAATAATTCTCCGGATTCGGCTCCGCGAACCCGGCGAACCGCCAAGGCGCGCCGTCGATGCGGACGATGCCGGTCATCGCGTTCCGCTTCCCCGTCCAATGCCGGGCGAAGTCGTCCGTCAACCGGTCGGCCGCGGACCATACGCTGAAATAAGGGTCGATCGCGACTAACGGCGCTGCGGGAGGTCTGAGACGCGATTGCATAAGGGGACACCTCTTTCGTTATCGGCAACCTCGATCGGTTCACCCGGTTGCCTACTGGTTTACATCCATAGTAGTTTGAACCGTGCATTTAGTCAACCCAAAAGTTATTACTTAACTCCGTAATTAACTATATACGCCGCCCTCCCGATTGATTCAGTCATAGTAAAAAAAGCTGCCGTCGCCGGCAGCTTTCGCATCGCGTTCCCTGTCTATCGATTCCCGGTTCCCCGGAATTATTTCGCCGCCATGCCCGTCATCTCGCGCAGCCACGCGGCGGATCGCGCAACGTCCTCGATCATCGTGCGGACGGGACGCGTCTCCGGCGGATGCCACAACTCCATCGCCAGCCAGCCGTCGTAATTCGCCGCGTCCAGCGCGCGAACGAAGGCGGCGAGATCGATCTCTCCTTCGAGCAGATCCTCGGCCGGCGTACGTCCCCGCTGGTTCCGAAGATGGATCGCGTAGATCCGCTCCGGGTAACGCGTCACCCACTCCGTCGGATCGCAGCCGGCGACATGCGCCCAGCCGGTGTCGACGCACAGTCCGACCGACGCGTCCGCATACCGGACGACCATTCGCAAATCCGCGAGCGCCTGCTCCCGCTCCGCGGCATGGTTGTGGAGGCTGAGGCGAAGGCCGAGCGCCTTCGCGCGCTCCGCGAGACGGGACAAGTTCTCGCCTTGTGCCTGGATCAAGCTCTCGGGCCGCGGGAGCGGCGACGTCCAGCCGCCGTACGGATCGGCGTTCACGATGAAGTCGCTGCCGCCCGCCGCGGCGAGCCGTTCCGCGAACGGCAGCGCCTCGGCCTCCAGCGCCTCGTACGGTCCGTGAAGCGCCACGCCGACGTACGAAGCGGAGACGGCGAGCCCGGCGGCGCGCACGAGCGCCAGCTTATCCGCCGTCGCATCCGTCTCCACCGCGTCGAGCCCCGCTTCGGCGCAAGCGGCGTAGAGGCTCTCCCACGTCGGCTCCTTCCCGTCCGACTTCCACCGCTCGACCCAGCCGTACATATTCGAAGAGATGCCGCGCACCTTCATCATCCTTACGCCTCCTCGATCATGATCGTCCGCCGTGCGTACATGCGCCGCGCTCGTAATGCACCCCGATCGGCCGTCCGGCCGCGGGACGGAACGTCGGGAACGCGCCGATAAGATGCTCGACGTCCAGCATCGCCGCGGCGTGCGGGCGGGCGATGACGCCCGCGCCGATCATATAAATACGCACAAGAATCACCTCTATATAAATAGTACCCTTACTGTATCACCGCCTCCGCGCCCGGCGCTCGTCCAAGCTCGGGCGAAACTCGTCATTTTGTACACGGATTTCGTCGGCGGCGTTATAATGATCTTCAGGTGATTCCGACATGTACGTTGAACAGTTCCGACTGACGCGAAACTTCGTCTTCTTCCGCGCGCGCGGCTTCGACGAGCCCCATGAGCTCCATATACACGAGTGCTTGGAGATCGGCGTCCTGCTCGAAGACGAGCTCGAATACCGGTTCGGCGGCCGTTCGTACGATGCCCGGCCGGGCGACGTCTTTCTGTGCCGGCCGTTCGAGCCGCACTGGAGCTTCGCGAAGCCGGGCGGCCGCTTCGAGCAAATCATCGCCCTCTTCACCCCCGCCGCGATTCGAGCCTTGCCCGACCGCGCTCGGCTGCTGGCGCCGTTCTACGCCGGATTCGACGTCCCGCCGATCATTCCGGGCGCTTCCCCTTGTGCGCGAAGCATCCTGAACGCATCGAAGCTCGCGATGGAGACGCTGGAACGGGGAGACCCCGCTTGGGTGACGAGACAATTCATGCATCTCATCGAGATGCTGCTGCAGGTCGAAGCATACGCAAGAGAGACGAGACGATCGGGCGCGGCCGGCGAACCGCCGCGCGGCGCCGATGCGGCGGAGTGGGTCGGTCTGCTGCTTGAGACTTATCGGGATCCGCAAGCCGGCGAACGGCTGCTCCGGGAAGCCAGCGTCAGTCGAACGGTATTGTATCGGCAATTCCGGCGATTGACCGGTCTCTCCCTTCAAGCGTTCGTCAACCGGCTTCGCGTCCAGACCGCGATGGACGCGCTTCGCGAGAGCGGCGAGTCGATGATCGAGATCGCCGAATCGAGCGGCTTTCAATCGCTCAGCGCCTTCAACAAGCAGTTCCGGGCGTATGTCGGCTGCTCGCCGACAAGCTACCGCGCTCGATTCCGAGGATAGGACGCCCCCATGAACGCCGAACGGCGGCGCTCGCGCGCCGCCGTCACGCCTTACTCCCTCTTCAATAAATCCAACCGCAGCGGCGTGAACGTATCGAGCAGCGCCGAAGGTTCGAGCGCCTTCACTCCGTGCCTCGCGCCTCCCGGGACGACGATCGTGTCCCCCGGCTCCAGCACGGTCGTCCGTCCGTCCACCCGAAATTCGATTCGCCCCTTCAGGCAGTAGCTCATCTGCTCGTGCGGGTGCGAATGCTCGTACCCTTCGGCGCCTTCCTCGAACCGAACCTCCATCATCATCAAGCGTTCCCCCGGCGCGAAAATTTTTCGGATTACGCCCGGCTCCGCCTGTTCCCACTCGCCAGCCATTCGAACCGTCTCCCCTCGATGGATGTAACCGCTTCACTACGATCATACCCGATTTCGGACCGTCTCGGCTACCGCGATCCGCTCGAAATTGACACCATGTAGCGGTTTTGATATGGTGACGGGGAGACATGTCGCGTCGAACGAGCAGGATGTCTCTCACCCATTATGCCTTCTCCTTACATTTATTAGGTTATCCTTCCGAGGAGGTGACAGATCAGTGATTCAGCTGAAAGAATTTCTGGACAGCGAATATTCGCTTGCGATCGACGATGCGAACAAGTTCCTCGCCACCCTGAAGGAAGAGGACGTCATCGACGTGAAATACGGCTCTAACGTCAAGAAGACCGTGAGCGGAACCGAGAACCAGCGCACCGCCATCTTGGTGCTATACCGAAGGGCAAGCGAATAGATCGCACGAGGGCAACAGGAAAGGGCCGCCCCTTCGTCCATGACGAAGGGGCGGCCCTAGCCGCGTTCGATTACGATCGGTCCAGCTTCGCCCAGGCCCGCTCGATGTCCGCGATCAGTACGTCGGGATCTTCCAACCCGATATACAGCCTTGAGATCGACGGACTCGCGCCGTCTCGATTCCATCGCTCCGGCGCGGTGCCGACCGTGACCAAGCTCTCGTATCCGCCCCAGCTGACGCCGATGCGGAAATATTCCAGATCGTCCGCCCATGCCTTCAAGGCCTCCACGGAATGACGCGTCACGAAGGAGAACAAGCTGCCGTATCCTTGCAGCTGCTTCTCCGCGAGCTGTCGCTGCGGATACGTCGGGAGCCCCGGATGGTTTACCCGCACGACGCCCTCTTTGCGCAGCAGATGCTCCGCGACCCGTAGGCCGCTCGCTTGATGCCGCTCCATTCGGAGCGGCAGCGTACGGACGCCGCGCGTAATGAGCGAAGCGGTGTGGGGCGTCATGACGCTGCCGAACAGCATGTAACTGCGGCTGCTGATCGTCTCGACCAACTCGCGCCGGCCGACGACGACGCCGCCCAAGCTGTCGCTGTGACCGGAGAAATATTTCGTGAGCGAATGAACGACCAGGTCGATGCCCATGGAGATCGGCCGCTGGTAGACGGGCGTCGCCCATGAATTGTCGATGACGGTGAGCGCGCCGGCGTTCTTGGCGATCGCGGCGACCCCTTCCAAGTCCTGCAGCTCGAACAGACCGGACGTCGGACTTTCTAAATAAATGACCTTCGTATTCGGCCGCACCGCCTGACGGAAGTGGTCCAACTCCGCGCCGTCGACGAACGTTACTTCTACCCCGTATCGGGCGGAGAGATCCGCGAGCAATTCCCGCGTCGGTCCGTACGCTTGATCGACGCAGACGATATGATCTCCCGTTTGCAGCAGCGCATGCAGCGCGCCCGCGATCGCGCCCATGCCGGAAGCGAAGCAGCGCGCCTGCTCCCCGCCTTCGAGCTCGGCGATACGTTCTTCCAAATACATAACCGTCGGATTGTTCCCTCTCGAATACACATGCGCGGCGAGCACGTCCTTCATGGCGCTGTCGAAGGAAGCGTGATTCTCGAACGCGAACAAGCTGTTCTGATATAGCGGCATCGTCACGGCGCCGTGATGGCGCGTGTCCACCGGATCGTGAGCGACGATCGTTTGCATATAACGTTCCGCGTCGCGATTGATCATGTATCTCCCCTACCCTTATCCGATCCTCTGTCTTTAACCTTTTTCGGCGCCTTGCGTTAATCCTTCTACGATGTATCGTTGCGCGAAAGCGAACAAAATCACGGTCGGGATGACGGACAATACCGTACCCGCGGACATGGCGCCCCAGTCCACGTCGAACTTCATAATGAACGAGTTCATCGCGACCGGCAGCGTCTTCAGCGACTCGCTGTCGATAAACATGACCGCCGAGAACAGCTCGTTCCAGTTCTGCACGAAGGCGAAGATGAACGTGGAGGCGATCCCGGGCAGCATGACCGGCAGAATGACGCGGTACAACGAGCCGAGCCGCGAGCAGCCGTCGATCATCGCCGCTTCCTCCAAGCTCGACGGAATGCGCTGGAAGAAGCCGCGAAGCATGATCGTCGAGAACGGAATCAAGCCGACGGTGTACAGGATGAGCAGCGAGAACCGCGTATTGATCAGGTCGAGCTCCGCCATCAGCAAGTACAGCGGCGCCAGCGAGACGAAGCCCGGGAGCATCTGCGTCGAGAAGAACGCCATCATGATTTGCTTATGGCCGCGGAACGTGAAGCGGGCCATGACGTATGCGCTCAGAATCGAGATGGCGATGACGATGACGCCCGATAAGATCGCCAGCAGCAAGCTGTTCCCGATGTACACGTGAAATTTCGATATTTTGAAAATATTGATGTAATTTTCCAACGTGAATTGCTGCGGCCAATAGTGCAGAGGGAAGGAGAAAATGTCCTTCTTCGGCTTCAGCGAGGTTATGACGATCCAATAAAACGGAAACACCATCAAGATCAGGTGGAACGCTAAATACAACACTTTCAAACTTAGCAGAACGCGAGTTTTGGCCATCTTAGAAGTCCCCCACTTTCTCGGACTTCGTCACGAATAGATAGAAGATCGTGTACAGCATGAGCATAACGAGCATAATGACGCCGATCGCCGATGCGGAGCCGTAGTCGCCTCCCGACAAAATCTTCTCCATCATAAGCGAGGACAAAATATGCGTCGAGCCGGCGGGACCGCCGTTCGTTAGACCGTAGATAAGCGACGGATCGTTGAAAATCCAGATCGCCCGCAGCAGCGTCGTGGCGATAATCGTCGGCACGATATACGGCAGGGTCACGCTGAAAAACTTGCGAATCGCGCCGGCGCCGTCCATGCCCGCAGCCTCGTACAACTCGGCGGGAACGGATTGAAGCGCGGCGAGCAGCATAATCGCGAAGAACGCGATGCCGTACCAGACGTTCGCGACGATGACGGACACCATCGCCCAGTCCGGATTCGACAAAAATCCGATACGCTGCTCGATGAAGCCGGCGCGCATCAAGAGATCGTTGATGACGCCCATTTGCGAGTTGAACATCCATTTCCAGATGAGACCGATCAGGAAGCCCGACAACGCCCACGAATAGAAGACGAAGCCTTGATATACGCCGCGTCCCTTGAAGCCTCTGCGCAGCACCAACGCCAGCGATAAGCCGATCAGAAACTGCAGGCTGAGCGAGGAGACGACCCAGATCGCGCTGTTCCGGAGCGCATACAGAAACTTAGGGTCGTTGAAGGCGTCCTCGAAATTCTGGAATCCGACAAATCGCACATTCGTCAAGTCGAACAGCACGTAGTTTTGGAATGCCATGACGACTCCGCGAAAGAACGGATAGAAGGTAAAGACGGCGAGAAGCAGCAACGCCGGCAGCAGGCTGAACAAGATGAACGTTCTTTGTTTCGTCATGCAATAATCA
>JAPSKX010000044.1:2895-28572 GCA_031181325.1 Paenibacillus sp. | reverse complement strand
GTCCGGGCGCTGAACGCCCTCGGCGCGGGCGCATGGAGCGCGCCGGTCGTCGCAACGACGCCGGAGACGTTGCCGGTGCCGCCGGCCGCTCCGACGGGCGTCGCGGCGAATGCGGCGGGCGCGACGGGGTATGAAGTAGAGGTCGACGGAACGGGCGTTGCGGTCGTCGGCACGTCGTATGTGCACGAAGGATTGGCCGCAGGTTCGACCCATACGTACCGGGTCCGGTCGACGAACGCGGCTAGCGCGAGCGAGTGGAGCGCGCCGGTCAGCGCGACGACGCCGCAGCCGCAGCCGGCGTCGGATGCGATCGACTTGTCGCATGAGGGCACAGACGCGTTCACGTTCGGCGAAGCGGGCGATCAGCAGCTCCGTTACCAGACGTTCACGGCGAACGCGAACGCTTCGATCTCGAAGGTCGAAGTGAAGGTGCGCCGTTGGTTCGACGCCAGCGACATGACGGTCGGCTTGTATGCGACGAGCGAAGGCAAGCCCGTGGGCGAGCCGCTCGCGACGGCGACGGTCGCCGCGGCGGCGATTCCCGAAGCGTTCGAGGTCGTCGGCGCGCCGCTGACGTTCAGCGGGCTGACGAACGGGGCGACGTACGCCATCGTGCTCGGGCAAGTCGAGCCGTCCTTCTTCTCTTACGAGTGGCAGACGGCGAATGTCGACGAGGCGCTGAGGTTCGGGAAGTACAGCGGCGGCGAATGGATCGACGAGTCGGGGATCGGCGACGGCTGGTTGAAAATCTATGTAGGACGGTAAGAAGAACGGGTCGGCAGTTCTCCTCGGAGGACTGCCGATTTTGCTGCATAGGCAAAGCAGACGCGGAGACGAGATTTGGAACTCTCCATGCGGAAGCTCTACTCCATGCTATGCTCGACGCCGGCGATGCGTTGTTTTCTCCCGTTGACGGACCATTGTATCCGGCTCGGGTCCAAGTCGTCGTCGCGGAAGACGACGAGTACGTTTTCCCTGGCGGGCGACGAGCTTTCCGTGTATTGTACGAGGACGTTGCGGGCTCTATATTCAACCTCGATCGCGGAAGGCAGCCGCAAGCCGCGAAGCTGTACGGAATGCATCCTGCCGCTCCGGTGGGTGTCGACGGATTGGATCGCCGCGCCCTTGTCGAAGGCGATTCCGCCGTAACGTCCGCCGCCGATCCGAATGGTATAGGGGATCTCTCGGCCGCCGATCGTCGATCGTTGGAATTCCGTAACGATGCGAAGGCTGTCCATGGCGTTCGTAAATTTCTCTTCGAGCGCAGCGGTCGCATGCATGTCCTCATGGGACCAGTAGAGGATCAATACATTGCGCTTTTCATAGATTCGAGGATATACCATATTGTATTTTTCCGTCTGCTTGCGAAAATGTCGAAGCCCCGCTTTGCGTTCTTCCTCGGATGCGAACACGTAGATCGACGCTTCCTCCTCGGGAGCGGCTGTCCCTCTCGCGCTTCCGACCAAGTAGGCCGCCGGCTCGACGCCCGCCAAAATCCAATCGGACTCGCTCGCAGCCGCCCTATAACGGATTCCCTTACTCCCCATGGCTTTCTCCACGCTCGCCAAGTCGTAGTTCATGACGACCTTCGCGTGCAACCCATCCGAAGGCGAAGCCGACCTGGGTATCGGATTCGCGCAGGCGCATAAGGAAAGCATCAAAAAAAGCAGCAGCACAGGTTTCATGTTACGACTCCTTAGATATAGATATAATGCTGACGCGACCTCGGGAACAATGGTTGCACATAACAGCATGGAAAAGACCGAAACGCTTCAAAGCGTTCCGGTCTTTTTAGTCAATCCATTTTCCAAATCTCCTCCAAGCTTCGGTAGCCCGGGCGCGCCGTCTTCAAATCGCCGATCGCAAGGTCGATATGAGCCTTCAGCAGCTCCGCGGCTTCCGATCCGTTGCCGGATCGTAAGGCGGCGATGATCGCCTTATGCTGCTGCGCCCCCTGCGGAACCGGATCGATGCCGGCGCGATAGTCTCCGTCGTAGAACAGATCGTACAGAATTAAATAAATACTCGTCTTATCCAGAAGCTGCTCCGTCATGCTCGCCAGAAACCGGTTGCCGCTCCTTCCCGCCAGCGTACAATGGAACGCCTTGTTTGCGGTCAAATAAGCCGCGACATCCCGCCGCTCCAGCGCCGCCAATTCATCCCGGCAGGCGGCTTCGAGCCGCTCGAAGTCTTCCTCCGTCAGCCGCGCCTCGCACATCTCGAGCCCCATCAGCTCCAGTCGCGATCGCATCTCGTACGCTTCGCGGACCTCCTCCTCCGTAGGTTGGATGACGAAGGCGCCCCGATTGGGAACGAGATCGACCAATCCTTCCTGGGCCAGTCTCCGAAGCGCGGCCCGAATCGGAGTTCTGCTCGTCCGCAGCCGTTCCGAGATCGTCTGCTCCAGCAGCTGCGTGCCGGGGGCCAGCCGCCGCTTCAATATCGCTTGCTTCAGATGGTCGTATATGGTTTGTTCCATGGATGATTTCGGTACTTCCTTCATAAATAACTCCCTTGTCGAAATGGTATCTTTGTCGGACGGAATTGGCTAAATTATACTACTTCGCTTCGAACGGATTCCAGTTTTCGGTTGACGGATCATTCGCTATCATTTAATGTACAACTATATTGTACTACAATTTCAAAAAAGGGGGGAGGCTCATCCATTCATGAGCGGCAACCATTTTCGAACGGTGTGGAATACTTGGCTGCCCGTTATGTTCGGTACGGCCGTCTATGCATTCGGGTTAACCTTCTTCGTCATCCCCAATCATCTTATGGAAGGGGGCGTAACGGGCGTTGCGCTGCTGTTATTTTACGGCGCATCGGTGCCCACGTCTTTGAGTACGCTTCTGCTGAACATCCCGCTGTTTATCGTCGGGTTCAAGGCTTTCGGAAGGGGGCAGATGGTTTCCACCATCGTCGGCGTCCTTTCGCTCGCTTTCTTTCTGAAGGTGTTGGAAGTGCTGGTCGCCCGTGGCTGGGTGGTCCCGTTCTCGAACAGCGACGATCTATTCTTGTCCGTCGTCTACGCCGGCGTGACGACGGGAGCCGGTCTCGGCATCGTGTTTCGGTTCGGGGGAACGACCGGCGGCATCGACATCGTCGCTCGGATCGTGCAGCGCGCGCGCGGCTGGAGCATGGGGCTGTTTATTTTGATAAGCGATGCGTTGATTATTGCGGCCGCTTTGCTTTTCATCCCCCGCGAGAGAATTCTGTATACGCTCGTGGTCGTCTTCATCGCCGCGAAGATGATCGACCTCGTCGGCGAAGGCGGGAACGGCGCGAAGGCGTTCATGATCATCGGCAGCTCGGGGGAGACGATCGCCGGCGAGATCAACCGGCAGCTCGAGCGGGGGGCGACGATCTTCTCGGCGAAAGGGGCGTATTCCAGCGAAAACAGAGATGTGGTCTATTGCGTCGTCGCCCGCCATGAAGCGGCAAGACTGAAAGCGATCGTACGTTCCGTCGATCCGGGGGCGTTTACGATTATCGGCAATATTCATGACGTGCTCGGCGAAGGCTTTCGCCCGAGTTGACCGAAGAGGACCGTTAAGGGAGGATTCAACATGAAGATCGGCGTACTGAAGGAAGTGAACAAAGGCGAATACCGGGTGGCCATCTCGCCGGAGAACGTTCAGCGCTTGGTGCGCAAGGGGCACGCCGTGCTCGTCCAGAGCGGAGCAGGCGCAAGATCCGGCATGACGGACGAAGCGTATGCCGCCGCCGGAGCGTCGATCGCGCCGGACAGCGGCGAATTGTACCGGGAAGCGGAGATGCTGCTGAAGGTGAAGGAGCTTTCGCCTTCGGAGTACGTACAGTTGTCGGACCGGCAAATCTTGTTCGCCTACATTCATTCGGCGATCCGTCCGGAATTGACCCAGGCGCTGCTCGATAAACGAATCGTCGGCTTCGCTTGCGAGGATATCCGGCAGGAGAACGGGCAATTCCCGTTATTGACGCCGATGAGCGAGATCGCCGGCGAAGTCGGCATGATCATGGGCATCTATCACAGCATGACGACGAACGGCGGCGCGGGGCTGTTGATCGGCGGAGCGCCCGGCGTCGAGCCGGCCAAGATCGTCGTGCTCGGCGCGGGCCATGCGGGACTGGGCGCAGCCCGGTACGCGCATGCGCTGGGGGCCGACGTCACGATCGTCGACGTCAATCTCGACCGGCTGCGGGACATTCGCAGTCGCATCCTGCCGTCGATTAAGACGCTGTACTCGAGCGATACGAACATAAGAAGGCTGCTGCCCGAAACCGATATTTTGGTGAACGCGGTCAAGTGGGTGCCGGGGGTAACGCTCGTGTCCCGCAGTATGTTGTCGCTCATGAAGGACAACGCGCTCATTATCGACGTGGATTGCGAGCCGGGCGGCGCGATCGAGACGTGCGCCTTCACTACGCATGAAGATCCGATTTTCGCGGTGGACGGCATTCGTCATTTCTGCGTGCCGAACCTTCCGTCCGCCGTCGCGCGGACGGCGTCTTACGCCTTCACCAACGCTACGATTCCCTACATCGAACAGATTGCGGATAAGGGCTGGGAGCGAGCGGCGAGAGAGAACGCGGCGCTCCGGAGCGGGCTCGACTTCGCCCTTGGCCATCTGCTGTTCGAGACGACCGCTTCGTTTCAAAACAGACCGTACATTACGGCGGAGCAGCTGTTCGAGCGGTTAGATCGGGAGCGTACGTCCTAAGCCAGGCTCATTAAGAATCCCCTGCGTCTCGACCTCGGCGCAGGGGATCGTCGCGTTATTTTCGCCAAAACGTCGAACAATCCGCCTTGTCCGATCGATTAAACTCGATCATCTTCCGAAGCAGCGAGTAATCGACCGGGCTGCTCCACGGAATCCGTACCAATTCCTTGGTATGATCGTAGCCGGCTCGCGCGATGTCGTCGGAGACATGATCGATCCCCGCTCTCTCGGGGGCGACGGCCAGATGCTTCTTGGAAACGCTAAAGCCGATAATATAGGTGCCGTGATCGGTAAACATCGGCTGATTCCATGCGATTGTCGGAAGCAAGTCCGGGAATTGGCTCATGACCCAACTCAACACCTCTTCCGTTCGGGCCCGATGCTCCGGATGATCGATTCGCGTCAGGTACTCCTCGAAAACTTCCATCATCTCTCCTTCCGCGCTCCTTTCCCTAAACTATTCCTATTGTATCCCCTATTCCGGCGGGAAGTAAATTTATAGATAGGGGCGAAGTTTGAAATGAAAAAAATCTCCAAAAATAATTTAAATATATAGAAATAAACATGACATCGTGATATGATTTCCCTAATCTTATTGTCATCATATCGCGAGGCCGAGAGGAGAAGTCAGATGACAGACCATTCCGTGTTATGGGTCAACGCCGATATTTATACGCCGGATACCCGAATTCGAAACGGAAGAATGCTCGTCGGTCCGGACGGCCGCATCGAGGCCGTCGGCGGATCGGAGATTTGGGGCAAGGAACAGACGATCGTCAAGGATGCGGAAGGGCTTCGGCTGCTGCCGGGCTTCGTGGACGTGCACGTGCACGGGGGCGGCGGCTTCGGCGGGATGGACGGCAAGGCTTCGCTGGCGGGAATGAGCAAATACCACGCAAGCCGCGGCACGACTGCGTTCCTCGCGACGACCGTCGCCGCCGACCGCGAGACGACCGTTCGCACGTTGGAGCAATGGAAAGAGGCCGCGAATGAAAGCGCTGCCGGGTGGGAAGGGGCGGAAATCGTCGGGTTTCATCTCGAGGGGCCGTTCCTCAATCCCGTCCGGGCCGGCGCGCAAAATCCGACGTCCCTGCGAATGCCCGACTCGGACGAGATGGAACGTTACCTGGACGTCGCGGGGGAATGGATTCGTCTTGTGACGATCGCGCCGGAGCTGGACGGAGCGGACCGAGTGATCCGCCTGCTGAGGGATCGGAACGTGACTGTATCCGCGGGGCATACCGACGCGACGTTCGAGCAGATGCGGGACGCGGTGCGGCTCGGCGTTACGCACGTCACACATCACTTCAACGGGATGAGTCCGTTGACGTCGCGGGAGCCCGGCGTCGTCGGCGCGGGACTTCGCCTGCCCGAGCTGACGGTCGAGCTGATCGCGGACGGCTTCCATATTCATCCGGAGATGATCGCGCTGACATTCGACGTCAAGCCCGAAGGTCGCATCGTTCTCGTCACCGACGCCATGCTTTGCGCGGGATGCCCCGATGGCTTGTACGAGACGGAGGGAATCGTCATCCGAATGAGCGAGGGGAAGGTCACGCTTGCCGACGGCTCGTCGCTGGCCGGAAGCGGGCTGAACATGCTTCAAGCGTTCCGCAATTGTCTCGACTTCACCGGCCTTCCGCCGGAACGCGTGCTTCCGACGCTCACCAGTCTTCCCGCTCGCCAAGCCGGCGTCGGCGACCGCAAAGGAAGGCTGGCGGCCGGGATGGATGCCGACTTCCTTCTGCTCGACGCCGAATGGAATTTGCTCCGTACGTACGTTGGAGGGCGGCAGGTTTTCGGGGCGTAGTCGGGAGAGGCTTTCGGGGGCGAATGCGCCGTATCGCGGCTGAGGCAAGGGGTTTCCTTATACTGAAAAGTCGGAAAATTCGACAAAAAGGAAAAAATATTCACAAAACAAAAATAATTATGGAAAAATACCTAACATGGTGTTAAGATTTTCTTAACGCAAACCATTCGAGCGGGAGGCTGAGGAGTTTGTTAAAAGGGATCAATCAATGGTGTTTCCCCGATGGAACGCCGATCGAGACGGTGCTGGAGCACAGCGACAAGGCCGGGTACGACGCGATCGAGCTGAATTTACAGCAGCCCGGGAACCCGGGCATCACGATGGAATCGACGCCGCAGGAGCTGGAAGCGCTGGGCCGGCTTGCCCGTTCGCGCGGCTTGGCGCTGAAGAGCATCTCGTGCGGCTTGATGGGAGGCAGTTCATTGTCCTCTCCGGACCCGGAGACGCGGGAGCGGGGCCGCCGGATCGTAGAGCGGCAGCTCGAAGTCGCCGGCCTGCTCGGGATGGAGACCGCCTTGCTCGTCCCCGCCTTCGTGAACGACAAGGGCGAAGCCTATGACGAAGCCTACAAGCGGAGCCAGGACGAGATCGCGAAGCTGATCCCCGTCGCCGAACGGAACGGCGTCGACATCGGCGTCGAGAACGTGTGGAACAAGTTTTTGTACTCCCCCCTCGAGATGGCAAGATACATCGACGAGCTCGGCTCTCCGGTCGTCGGCGCGTACTTCGACGTCGGCAATATCATTAACTTCGGGTATCCGGAGCAATCGATCCGCATTCTCGGTTCGCGGATCAAGAAGATTCATGTGAAGGACTTCCGCCGCTCCGTCGGAACCGCTTACGGCGTCGTGACGCTGCTCTCCGGCGATGTGAATTGGATCGCGGTACGCGAAGCGCTGCAGGCGATCGGCTACGAAGGTCCGTTGACGGCGGAGCTGTCCGCTTATCCGTACGCGCCATACCAGCTCGTCTATGACACGGCTCGTCATCTGGATGTCATCATTCACGGCGGGGAACGGTAAGCCAACTTTCCAAAAGCTGAAAATTTCAACCGTAGGAGGTTGCATTCATGACATTGCGAATCGGATTCATCGGAGTCGGCGGCATGGCCGAAACCCACTTGAAGCATATAAGAGACAATGCGAACGCCTCGATCGCGGCCGTCTGCGACGTCATGGAGGAGCGCGCCGCGAAGGCCGCCGGCGCGTACGGCGCGACGCCGTATACGGATTACAAGACGATGCTGGAGAAGGAATCGCTCGACGCGCTGTTCGTCTGCGTGCCGCCCTTCGCCCACGGGGACATCGAAGAGACCGCGGCGTCCCGCGGCATCCACTTGTTCGTAGAGAAGCCCGTCGGCCTAGGCATAAGGGAGGCGCGCGCGAAGGCGGAGGCGATCCGCCGCGCGGGCATCGTTACCTCTTCCGGTTACGCGCTTCGGTACATCGGCACCGCGGAGAAGGCGAAGGCGTATCTGGAAGGCAAGACGATCGGCATGGTCCGAGGCCATTATTTGTCGGGCTTCGTCGAGACGCCTTGGTGGCGCGTCATGGCGAAATCCGGCGGCCAGCTCGTGGAGCAGGCGACGCACGTCGCAGACTTCATGCGATATTTCGCCGGCGACGCGACGACGGTGTACGCCAATATGGCGACCCGCCATCTCGGAGACAAGCCGGGCCTCGACATCCCGGACGTCACGACGGTCGCGCTGCGCTTCGAATCCGGCGCGATCGGGCACTTGGACGCGTGCTGCGTCCAGCCGGACCATCGGTTCGGGGTCGAAATCCAAGGCTATGATTTCCGCGTCGTCTACGAAGGGACGAAGCTGACGATCGTGGAGCGAGGCAATGCGGAGACGTTCGAGAACGACGTCGCGGACATCTTCAAGGCGCAGGACGACATGTTCATCCAAGCGATTCTGTCGAACGATCCGGGCCTCGTTCGCTCGAGCTACGCGGACGCGTTGAAGTCGCTCGAGCTGACCGTCGCGGCCAACGTATCTTCGGAGACGGGGCGAGCCGTATCGCCTGGGGAATTGTAGATCGGGAGGGGAAAGCGACCGTGACGAAAATCGTAGGATTGACGCTGCCCTATCACGATCAACCGTTCGAACGCGCGCTCGAAGGGTTGGCCGGAGCCGGCTATAGGTACGTCGCGTTCGGAACGAAGCACGCGGGTTCGGAAGTGCCGAACGAGGAAGACGCCGGGGAGCCGGCGAGGCTGCGGGCGTTGTTCCGAACCTTCGGGCTGAAGCCGGAGGCGCTGTTCGCGCACTCGCAGTTCCACCCGGACTTGCCCGCCGAACGCGCGCTGCGCATGCTCGAGCTCGCGAGCGAGCTCGAAATCCCGGAAGTGAACACGTTGGGCTTCTGGGGGTATCGCAACTTCCCGGACGAACCGCTGCCGCGGGACGAATACGAGGCGCTGAACGACCGCTTCGTCGCGCGATACCAAGCGCTCGCGAGGGATGCGGAGCGGCTCGGCGTGATCATCACCTTGAAACCGCATACAGGGAATACGGCGACGGGTCCGATTCTGCTCGATACGCTGCAGCGCATCGGATCGCCTTATGTGAAAGCGTGCTACGATCCCGGCAATGTAGGATATTACGAAGGGCTCGATCCGGAACGGGATCTCCCCGCCGTAGCCGGGGAGGTCGTCTCCTTCGTCGCGAAGGAGCAAGGCCGCCGCGGACTGCGGAGCTACGACTTCTCCGTCCCCGGCGAAGGAGACTTCGACTTCCCGGGCATGTTCCGGCTGTTGAAGGAGCAAGGCTTCGACGGTCCGGTCGTCGTCGAGAAGCTGGACCGCGACGGCAAGCCGATTCCGCCGGAGGAGACGGACCGGCGGGCCGAGCGGGCGAGACTGAATCTAGAACGGTTGTTGACCGATGCGGGCTTCACCGTCGAATAGCCGGGAGGTGCGAGCATGCTGAAGGTGGCCGTCATCGGAACGGGCACGATGGGAGGCGAACACGTCGCCGCTTGGCGAAGCGTCGAGCGGGCGCGGGTTACCGCCGTGTTAGGAAGGAACAAGAGCAAGGCCGAAGCGTTGGCGGCCGCGTGCGGCGCGGCGGCGTACGACGCGTTCGAAGCGATGGTCGAGTCGGCGGAGTTCGACGCGGTGGACATCTGCTTGCCGACGCATCTGCATCGCGAATACGCGGCGATCGCCGCCGCGGCGGGGAAGCACGTCATCTGCGAGAAGCCGATCGCGCTCGACGCGGAAGACGCGAACGCGATGCTCGCGGCTTGCCGGGAGCATCGCGTACGGCTGCTGATCGGACACGACTTGCGGTTTTGTCCGGAGTACCGGCAGGCGAGGGAACTGGTCCGGTCGGGGAAGCTGGGACGGGTCGGGACGATTCGGATGTCGCGCCGGTCCCGATTTCCCGAAGGGGCCGGCGCATGGTACGCCGACGCCTCGAAGAGCGGCGGCGTCATCGCCGACCTGCTCATCCACGACATCGATTGGCTCCGCTGGACGTTCGGCGAAGCGGAGCGGGTGACTGCGCTGCGCGTCGAAGGCTCGGAGGGTGCGCCGCTCGAATATGCGCTGCTCGCGATTCGCATGCGCAGCGGCGCGATCGCGCAGCTCGAAGGGTCTTGGGCGCATACGGAATTTTCCAGCTCGTTCGAGCTGTCGGGCACGGGCGGCATGCTCGTCGAGCATATGGCGGACAGCGCGCCGCTTCGGCTGTCCGCCCGCTCCGGACCCGGCGAGCCGCAGCCCGTCGCCGTGCCGGACATGAGCCTCGCCCGGAACAGCTACGAGCTCGAACTCGCGCATATGACGGATTGCTTGCTTGACGGGACGGAGCCGATCGTGTCGGCGACCGATGCGGTCAAGGCGCTCGAGATCGCGAGGGCGGCCGTCGAATCGGCCCGCACCGGTCGGCCGGTCGCGCTCGCTCGAGAGGAGGAGAGCCGATGAAAGCCGGAATCATCAGCTTCGCGCATATGCATGCGCACGACTACGCGGCGCAGCTGATCGCGCATCCGGACGCGGAGCTCGCCGCCGTCTGGGACGCGGACGAGAAGCGCGGGCGAGCGGCGGCGGAGAAGTACGGCGCCGCGTACGTCGCGGAGCTGGAGCGATTTCTCGCGCTGCCGATCGACGCGGTCGTCGTCTGCTCCGAGAACGCGAGGCATAAGGAGCATGTCGTGGCGGCCGCGCGCGCGAAGAAGCACATCCTGTGCGAGAAGCCGATCGCGACGTCGACCGCCGACGCGGAAGAGATGATCCGCGTCTGCCGCGAGGAAGGCGTCGCGCTGCGGATCGCCTTCCCCGTCCGGCACGCGACGGCGGCGCGCCTCGCGAGGGATCGTATCCGAGCCGGGGAGCTCGGGCGCGTGCTCGCCGTTCGTTCGTCGAATCGGGGCAAGAGACCCGGCGGATGGTTCGCGGATCCGGCCCTGTCGGGGGGCGGCGCGGCGGCGGATCATACCGTACACCTGACCGATGCGATCCGTTGGATGCTGGACGACGAAGTTCGGCGCGTGTACGCCGAGCTCGAGACAAGCTTCTCGGACGACGGCGCGGTCGAGGATTGCGGCGTCGTGCTGCTGGAGATGCGCTCGGGGACGATCGTCTCGATCGATCCGAGCTGGTCGATGCCCGATGCGTATCCGACGTGGGGCGACCTGACGATGGAAATCGTCGGCGAGCGCGGGACCCTGACGTTGGATTTATTTCGGCAATCGTCCCGCTGGTATGCCGCGGGAAGCGCGGAGACGGCGTGGCTCCCTTGGATGGACGACTTGAACGAAGGACTGATCCGCGAGTTCGTGGAGGGCGTGCGGGACGGACGCCCCCCGGAGATCGCTGGCGAGGACGGGCTGCGCACGCTGGAAGTCGTCGAAGCGTGTTACGCGGCTCGAACGGCCGGAAGCTTCATTGTACTGACGCAATAGATTCGGGAAAGCATCGACCAATACGGGAGAGGTGGGTTTCGGATGAATCAGCGGTTTCGGCTTCGCGGGGTAACGGCAGGACTGGCGGTATGCGCGATCGGGCTCTCGGCTTGCAGCGGGGGAGGCGGCTCGGGCGCAGGCGGAGAGAAGGTAGAGCTGAGTTGGTGGGTAGCGGACGCGAACCAGATCGACATCATGAAGAAGGCTGCGGAGGCGTTCACGGCGAAAAACCCGAACATTACGGTGAACGTGCAGACGCAGGAAGGCGATTACTACGCCAAGCTGCAGACGACGTTCACGGCGGGCAACGGCCCCGACCTGACATGGATCGACGGCCCCAGCTTCCAGAAGTTCCAGAGCAAGGGCTTCCTGCTGGACGTGACGGAGTTCGCGGCGCGGGACGGCTTCAGCTTCGACCCGCTCGTCCAACCGATCGTCGAGCTGTATAAGGCGGACGGCAAACACTACGGCATTCCGAAGGACATGGACAGCATCGGGCTGTATTACAACAAGGCGATGTTCGACGCCGCGGGTCTCGACTATCCGACGGGCGACTGGACGTGGGAAGATCTTCGCGACGCGGCGAAGAAGCTGACGATCGTCGAGGGCGGCGAAACGAAGCAGTGGGGCATCGCGCTGCCGGACAGCGCGTACACCGTCCAATTCCCGTTCATGGTGCAGAACGGCGCCGTCATCATGAACGAAGACAAGAAGTCGGTGAACTTCGGCTCGCCGGAAGCGGTCGAAGCGATCGAGTTCGTCCAGCGCTTGATTCTCGACGACAAGGTGTCGCCGGACGGTAAGTATTTGTTGGAAAACGACGCCGGCCAGCTGTTCCAATCCGGCAAGGTCGCCATGGTATACGACGGCTCGTGGATGGTGAGAGCGTACTATGACGCCCTGAAAGACAACGTCGACGTGTCGCCGCTGCCGCAAGGCAAAAAGAAGGCGTTCACGATTCACGGCGTCGGCTGGGTGGCGAACGCGAAGACGAAGCATCCCGACGAAGTATGGGAGCTGATGAAGTACTTGGGCTCCGAAGAATTCGGCAACATGCAAGCGGAGACGGGACTCGTGATCCCGGCTTACGCCTCCGCTCAGGAGAAATGGACGGAAGCCGCGCCGATGCGCCTCAAGGAATTCGCGGATTACACGCAATACGGCATCCCGTATCCGACGTCGTTCTCGACGGAATGGGAGCAGCCGATGTACAACCACTTCGCGGACATCTGGATCGGCGAAGAGTCGGTGGCGGAAGGCTTAGCGGCGATGGAGAAAGAAGCGAACGACATTTTGGCGACGCTCGGGAACTAACCGTCGGCGCAAGGTATGCGCCGTCCCGCCCGAATCGGGCGGGACGTCTTGCCGAGAGGGGGAACGGTTCATGCAACGATTGCTGCACAGTCAGGCGTTCTGGGGTTTCGTCTTTATCGGTCCGGCGACGATCGGGTTGCTGGCGTTCGTCGTTCTGCCGGTGTTGGCTTCGTTCGTCTTAAGCTTTACGGATTGGGACGGCTCCGCCTCGATTTCCTTCATTGGCTTCGCGAATTTCTCGACATTGTTCCAAGACGCGGTGTACTTGAAAGCGATGCGAACGACAGGAATCTATGCGCTCATCGCGGTGCCGCTCACGGTCGCGGCATCGATCGTCGTCGCGGCGCTGCTCGACCAGCGCATCGCCGGCCGCAATGTGTATCGGACGATCTTCTTCATACCGTCCATCACGATGCCGATCGCGATCGCGGTCGTATGGAAGTGGCTTTACAATTCGTCTACGGGCCTTATCAATTTCTTGCTCGGACTCGTCGGCATCGACGGGCCGTCGTGGCTGACCGATCCGAACGTCATCTTATGGAGCGTCATCATAATTTCCGTATGGGCGGGCATCGGCACGAATATGATCATCCTGCTCGCAGGCCTCCAGGGCATCTCGGAATCGTATTACGAAGCCGCGCGAATCGACGGCGCTTCGGCATGGAGGCGGTTCTTGACGATTACCGTTCCGCTGTTGTCGCCGACGATCTTCTTCGTGACGGTCACGAGCTTTATTTCTTCCTTTCAAGTGTTCGACCTCGTGTACATTTTCGCTTCGAACTCCAGCAGCGGCGGCGGCGGCGTACTGCTCGAGGCGACGCGGACGGCGGTGTACTCGATCTACCAGAACGGGTTCCAGTTCTTTAAGATCGGTTACGCCTCGGCGCAGGCATGGGTGCTCTTCCTCGTCATCCTGCTGATCACGCTCGTGCAGCTCCGGCTGCAGAAGCGATGGGTGCATTACGAATGAGAGGGGGCCGTTCCGGCATGCGGTCGTTCGCCTTCAAGTCTTTGCTTCAATTGGCTTTGCTGCTCTGCGCGGCGTTCATGTTTCTCCCGTTCTTCTGGATGATCACCACGTCCGTGAAGACGTACGCGGATTCGGTACAAATTCCGCCCGTCTGGTTCCCGACGCAGTTCGATTTCAGCTGGTACGTCCAGGTGTTCGAGCGCGTGCAGTTCGGGGCGTATGTAAAGAACACGGTCATCATGACGATCGGCCGCGTCCTGCCGCAGGTGCTCATCTGCGCTATGGCGGGCTACGGCTTCGCCAGGCTGAAGTTTCCCGGTCGGGACGCGATCTTCGTCATCGTGCTGGCGCTCTTGATGGTGCCGGGGCAGGTCGTGCTTATCCCGCAATATTTCGAGGTCGTGAAGCTCGGATGGATCGATACGTACGCGGGGTTGATCGTGCCCCAAGTGTTTTCGGCGTACGGCGTGTTCTTGCTGCGTCAGTTTTTCATGTCGCTGCCGAGCGAGCTGGAGGAAGCGGCCAAGATCGACGGCGCCCACTACGGCACGATCTTCCTTCGCGTGCTGCTGCCGCTCACGACGCCGGCGCTCGCGACGATGGCGTTCTTCGGCATCTTATGGAGCTGGAACGACTTCTTATGGCCGCTCGTCGTCATTAATACCGACAGTATGAAGGTGTTGTCCGTCGGCATGAGCGCGCTGCAGGGCAACACGCGAGGCGGACTTGAATACCCGCTCATTATGGCCGGCGCGGTGCTGTGTACGATTCCGCTCATCGTCTTCTTCGTCGCGCTGCAGAAGTATGTCGTGAAAGGGATCGCGATCAGCGGGATCAAGGGGTAAGATAGAGGAAACTCGAGCCCTTGAGGAGGCTGCGCGATGATCCGGTTTACGAAAGAAGAAGTGCTGACGCGATGGCGGAACGGGTGCATCGTATCTTGTCAAGCGTTGGAAGACGAGCCGCTTCACGGCTCGAGCGTCATGGCGTTGATGGCGAAGGCGGCGGAGCAAGGCGGCGCCGTCGGCATACGCGCGAATTCCCCCGAAGACATTCGAGCGGTGAAAGCGGCGTGCGCGATTCCGGTCATAGGCTTGTACAAGGCGGAATATCCCGAATCCGACGTATGGATCACGCCGACGCTGCGGGAAGCCCGCCTCGTCGCGGAGGCCGGCGCGGACGCGCTCGCGATCGACGCGACGAGCCGCAGGCGCCCCGGCGGAGCGCGCTTCGAATCGATCGTAGACGCGATTCGCGGCGAATACCCGCAACTGCTCCTCTTCGCCGACGTGTCGACGCGGGAGGAAGGCGAAGCGGCGATGGACGCCGGCGTCGACTTCGTCTCGACGGCGATCGCCGGGTATACCCCGTATAGCGAAAGTACCGACGAGCCGGCTTACGCGTTGATGCGCGAGCTATCCGCCTTGGGACGCGCGCCGGTGATCGCCGAAGGACGCGTCTGGACGCGGGAGCAAGCGGTGTTATGTCTCGAGGCGGGCGCCTATGCGGTCGTGGTCGGCACGGCCGTCACCCGCCCGAGGGAAATTACGAAACGCTTCGCGCAAGCGTTGAAAGAGAAGGTCGATGGATGAGAACGAACGGAAAGCTCCCGAATCAGACGGACACGCTGCTAATGATCAAGGTAATTTATCCGTCGCTTACGAAGACGGAAAAGAAGGTCGCCGACCTTATTCTTCACAATTCGGATGCGGCGATGATGGCGACGATTACGAGCATGGCGGAGCAGGCCGGCGTCGGCGAAACGACGATTCTGCGGTTTTGCCGAAAGCTGGGCTTCAAGGGATATCAGGATTTCAAGCTGTCGATCGCGATCGACCTGGTCAATCTCCCGACGCATATTAACGACAAGATCGACGAGGATGACGACTACCAGATGGTCGCCCGCAAGACGACGGCGAACAACGAGCGGATGGTGCAGGATACGCTGGGCACGATCAACATGATCGAACTGAAGAAGGCGGTCAAGACGTTGATCGGCGCGAGGAAAATATACGTGTACGGCCTCGTTACCTCGGGGACGACGGCGCAAGACGTCTATTATCGCCTGATGCGCATCGGGATGAACGTCGAAGCGCAGCACGACGCTCATATTATCGCGATGACCGCGGCGCTCGCCGGCGAACAGGACGTCGTGTTCGGCATCTCGACGTCAGGCGGCACGGTCGATATCGTCGAGGCGTTCCGTCGGGCGAAGAAGAACGGCGCGAAGACGATCGCGCTGACCGGCAACGGGGAATCCGCGCTCGCGGCGATCTCGGACATTACGCTGCTCGTCCCCTCGAAGGAGATGCCGCTGCAGGGCGGATCGTTCAGCACGAAGATCGCGCAGATGAATTTGTTGGACGTCCTGTTGACCTTGGTGACCATGGAGCTGAAAGACACGGCTTACGATTCTATTAAGCTTACAGCCAAAGCGGTCGTCGACCGGATGGTGTGATGGAGAGTAAAGCGCCGTTGGAGCGCAACGATGCGCATACGTCGAGAGAGGAGCGGGAACGAAATGATTGAAGCGGCTTTGCTGGGCGCCGGTGGCAGAGGTATGTTCGCGTACGGGGAATACGCCCGGAAGCGCCCGAACGAAATTCGGTTCGTCGCTGTGGCGGAGCCGGACGGGGAGCGCCGCGCGCGATTCGGCGAACTTCACGGCATACCCGAGGAGCGGCGGTTCGAGACGTGGGAGCAGCTGTTGTCGCAGCCGAGGCTGTGTCGGGCGCTGCTCGTCTGTACGCAAGACAATGATCACTATGAGCCGACGATGCTCGCGCTCGAGCTTGGGTACGACATCCTGCTGGAGAAGCCGATGTCGACCGACCCGAAGGAGTCGCTGGCGATCGCGCGCCGCGCGGAGGAGCTCGGACGGGCGCTCACGGTATGTCATCCGATGCGGTATTCGACGTTTTTCCGGGAAGTGAAGCGGCTCGTCGACAGCGGCGTCATCGGCCGCGTCATGACCGTGCAATGGACGGAGAACGTCGGCTACTGGCATCAAGCGCACAGCTTCGTGCGGGGCAACTGGCGCAACGCGGGACAGTCGAGCCCGATGATCTTGCAGAAGAGCTGCCACGACATGGATATGCTGCAGTGGCTCGTCGGCGCGGAATGCGAGGCCGTCTCCTCGTTCGGGAGCCTCTCGTATTTCCACGAGGGCAATGCGCCCTCCGGCTCTACGGCGCGCTGCACCGATGGCTGCGCCGTGGAGAAAACCTGCCCGTTCTCGGCGATCAAGTGGTATTACAACGAGAAGAACGACTTCGTGCAGCGCGCGGCGTCGATCTCGAACAAACTCGAGGATCGGTGGGAAGCGATTCGGAACGGTCCTTACGGGCGTTGCGTGTACCGGTGCGACAACGACGTGGTCGACCATCAGGTCGTTAATTTGCGATTCGCGGGGGACGTGACGGTCTCGTTCACGATGACCGGCTTTACGGAGGAGAATGCGCGCACGTTCAAGATCATGGGCACCGAAGGGCAAATCCGCGGCCATGAACAGCTGAACGAAATCGAGGTCAAGCGGTTCGGCGGCGCGATGCAGAAGCATTACCCCGAGCAAGTGGAAGGCGGGCACAACGGGGCGGATACGCTGCTGATGAGCGAGTTCGTGTCGCAGCTGGAACGAGGCGCGTCGTCGCGCACGTCGGGGATCGTCTCCGCGAAGAGCCATCTGATCGCCTTCGCGGCGGAAGCGTCGCGACGAACCGGCCGCACGATCGACGTGAAGAGCTATATCGAGTCGCTGTAACGTTCCCCGACCGGACGGGAAAGCGGGCGGAAAGGTGGGAAGAGCGTTGACGCCGTTGGTGACGCTGGTTGACCTGATGCGAAGCTCGATACAATGGAGGCTGACGTTCTATTTTTTGCTCATTTTGATTCCGATTATCGCGATAAGCTTGTACGCGATCGACCGTTCGGAGCACATCGTACGGCAACAAGTCGACGTCCGAACGAAGGAGGCCATGCTCGCCACGCTGGATCAAATCGACGTCTTCATGAACGGCGTGGATCAATTGACCGTCCAAATCTCCGGCAATCGGGAGATGAACCGGCTGCTGGAGGGAAGGCGCGGTACGACGGAGATGATCATGAACGCCGTCGCTCTGAAGCAGGAAATCGTGAATATCGCGTTGATGAGCGGTCAGGTGTCGGATGTGTGGATGATCGTGGATCCGCTCGGCACGTTGATCTCCCCGAATACGGGAGGGAGATCGTTTCATTACGAGGGTTTGTCCTGGTACCGGTCAACGATCGAAGCGAAGGGCGGCCTCGTGCTGACGGTGCCGTCTCCGGACGCGCCGCTGCCGAGGGAGCCGTACGTGTACGGAGAGCCCTCGTTCGACCCGGCGCAGCATGCGGGACTGCTGACGCTGACCCGAAAGATGGGGATCGGCATTCACGGCACCGCCGCTTCGCGCAGCGTCGTCGGGGTATCCGTCTCGAAGCGGAAGCTTCTCGAGTTCGGCACCCGCTTATTGTTCACCGACGATTCGCATATTTTCCTCGTATCGCCGCAGGGCGAGCTGATCGCCTCCACCTTGTCCGAGCCCGCCTCCGTTCCATGGAGCGAATGGGTCGGCCGGAACGTGTCCGGCCGGAAGGTGCCCTACTCCTCCGATCCGATGTACGTCACGAGCGTCTCGTCCCAGGCGTCCGGTTGGTCCATGCTTCTTGTGCAGCCGGAGCGCCTGATTACATCCGAGACGGCGCAGCTCCAACGCTTTACCGTCGCGACGATCGCCGTCAGCCTTGCGCTCGCACTCGGCGTCTCGCTGATCGTTTATTCCGGCATCGCCTCCCCGATGCGCAGTCTGCTGAACGGCATGCGTCAATGGAAGTCGGGCAAACGGCAGGTGCAGCTGACGAACCATCGGTCCGACGAATTCGGGCTGTTGACCGAAGAATTCAATCGGATGGTCGAGCTGCAGGATCGTTATATCCGGGAAAGTTACGAATATTTGCTGCAAAAGACGGAGACGGAGCTGAAATTTTTACAGTCGCAGATCAATCCCCATTTTCTATACAATACGCTCGATTCGATCTACTGGGAGACGAAAAATTACGACGCGGGGGCGAGCAGCGAGATGGTGCTGTGCCTCAGCAAGTTTTTCCGACTCAGTCTCATGAAAGGCAGACAAGCGTTCACGATGCGGGAAACGATGGAGCACTTGAACTATTACATTCGAATCCAGCAGCTCCGATTCGGCGATTCGATCGTCTTCGAACAGCGGATTTCGCCGGAGAGCGCGGACTTGTTCGTGTTGAAGCTCATTCTCCAGCCCTTGGTCGAAAACGCGATCGTCCACGGGCTCGAGAAGAAGCCCGGCGGCGGGACATTGACCATCTCGTCGGACGTCGAAGGGGAGGACCTCGTGATTCGCGTAGAAGATTCCGGGAACGGCATCCCCGCGGAACGGCTTCGTTACATCCGGGAGGAACTGAGCGAGGTGACGAGCCAATCGCTTCGATCGCTCAGTCAGCCGAGAGTCGAGCTGTTCGGCATCGTGAACGTGAAGACGAGGCTGAAGCTGTATTACGGGGAGGGAAGCGACGTCGTCGTCGAAAGCGAGGAGGGGCGCGGGACGCGCAGCGTCGTTCGGATTCCGGTCGAACTATGCAGGTCGGATATCAAAGGAGGGGGAGTCGCTTGAATCTGTTTCTGGCCGAGGACGAACCGAGATTGCTCTATAGCATCGCTTATTCCATTCCTTGGGAGGAATACGGCATCAGCGTCGTCGGGACCGCGACGAACGGCTTCGACGCGTTGGCGTCGATCGAGCGCCTTCAGCCGGACATCGTCCTGCTCGATATTCAGATGCCCGGGATGGACGGCTTGTCGGCCGCCCGGGAAGCGATGTCGCGCGGCGCGCGGCTGAAGGTGATCGTGCTCAGCGGCCACGAAGACTTCGCGTACGCGAAGGAGGCGTTGGAGCTGGGGGCCGTCCGCTATTTGCTGAAGCCCGCGGGCGAAGACGAGATCGTCAACGCCGTGCGGGAGACGGCCGATCGAATTCGCGCGGAACGGGAGGCGGAAGTCGACTTTCATTCGCTGCGGCGCAGATGGGAAGAGCATCTGCCGCTGCTTCGAACGATGTTTCTCGGTCGATGGATGCAAGGGGAATGTTCGGAGGACGAGATCGACCGGCAGGCCGGCCGCTTGCTCTTGACGCTGCCGAAGGATCGACTGTACGCGCTTTCGGTGCATGAGCTGGACCCGGTCCCCGCGCCGGAGGCGGAGGACGCGTCCCTCGTATCGTTCGCGCTGCAGAGCATCGCGGAGGAATTCTACGGTTCGAGAGGGGCGCTCGTGTTTCCCGACGCGGAGCAGCGCGTCGCGGCCTTGTTTATCGGCAAGGAGGGCGAGTCCGCCGACGAGCTCGCGTTCCGCGCGGGCGACAGCGCCTCGAAACTGCTCGCGAAGACGCAAGACGCGCTGGGCCGGACCGCCAGCGCGGGCGTCTCTTCGCCCGGCGAGCGGGGGGATGCTCCGGCGCTGTACCGGCAGGCGGTCCGTTCGCTGCTCGAACGGGCATGGTTCGGCTATAACCTGGTCATCCCGTTCGCGGAACGCGCGGAGGAGGAAGGGATGCGCGCTCCGGCGGTTCCCGAGTTCGAACGCCAGTTCGAGACGGCGCTCGGCGCGGGCGACGCGGACCGGGCCGCGGAGCTGATCGCCGAACGGTTCGACCCTCAAGGCGGTGGAGCGCGTTCGCTCGAATATTTTCAGGAACAGGCGCTTTACCTCTACAGCTTGCTGATTCGCGCGATCCACAAGAACGGCTGGACGGTGCGAGAGACGGCGGGCGACGAATTCGGAGAGTATATCCAGCCGGAGGCGCTGAAAAATCCCGTATTCGCGCAACATTGGCTGCAGCGGGCGGTTCGGCGCATCGTGCAGTACGGCGGGTTGCGGCGCAGCACGGCGATGCACGGTCTTATCAGCCGGTTGCTCGAAATGATCGAAGAAGACTTAAGCGAGGATTTGACGCTGCATGCCGCAGCGGAGAAGCTGTACTTGGCTCCGGCCTATTTAAGCCGGTTATTCAAGAAGGAAACCGGCGTCGCGTTCTCCGCGTACGTCGCCGATCGGAAGCTGACGAAAGCGCGCGAGCTCTTGCTCGACGGGGCGAAAGTATACGAGGCGGCGATCGCGGTCGGCTACCGCGACGTCAGTCATTTCACGAAGATGTTCCGTCGGTTTTGGGGCGTTACGCCGGGCGATCTAAGCCGTACGAGCAAATCCGATGCATAAGGAGCAAAAGGTAATGAACGCCCTATAGCAGGTCATCGGACTCCGGTATTTCCGGGGTCGTCTTCATTTTATACTGAAATCAGATTGTAAGCGCTTAAATGAAGACTGACAGAAATCGGGGAGGCGAGCGGATGACGACGACGCAGCAAGACGTACGAACGGCGGCTTTTCGGGACAGCATGACTCTGGAACGGAGGTCCGAGCGAAGGGAGACGGGACGCCCGCGAACAACGTGCATGCCGAGGCGGAGCTGCATTGCCGCCTTTTATCGGAAGGCACGCTCCGCTTGGTCGTAAGGGGAAGGCATTCCGAAGAGCTGATGCGACGCGGCGTGCCAGCCTTAAGGAGCTGTACGGCGCGCTTCACGTGCACAGTCCGCTCGTTGTATGACAGTATTATGTTAGTAAATTTATCGTCCATAGTGAAAATTCGATTGAACGTAATGGGAATGTCATGAAATTCGTAGTATAGGTCATCGAATTCGCCTATTTACGTCATGAATACTTCCTTATAATTGACGTTAACGACAGATAGTGTTACGAAAACCGGAGAAGGTGGGGATGCCGTGTCATGATCGCAACTGGAATCGAAGGACGAGCGGTCCGAAAAAGACGAGCGGCCAAGAAGCTGTTCGAACGCATTTGGAGATTCCGCTTCATGTATGCTCTGCTGCTGCCCGGCCTTGCATACTTCGTCGTGTACAAGTATTTCCCGATGTTCGGATTGGTCGTCGCGTTCCAAGACTACAGCGCGTTCCGCGGGTTTTGGCGAAGCGAATGGGTCGGGCTCGACAACTTCCGGCTTATCTTCGAGGGCGCCGATCTTCCTCGTATCGTGTTCAATACGTTGTATTTAAACAGCATGCAATTGGCGCTGGCGTTCCCCGCGGGCATCCTGCTCGCGCTGCTGCTGAACGAGGTGCGACACGAGTTTTTCAAAAGAACGGTCCAAACGTTGGTTTACCTGCCTCATTTCGTCTCTTGGATCGTCGTCGTCGGCCTCGTCTTCACGCTGCTGCGCAGCGACGGCATCGTCAATTCCGTTCTGCAGCTTCTCCATCTGCCGACCATTAACTTCTTAACGTCGGATGCGTGGTTCATGCCGCTCATCGTGCTCGAGAATATATGGAAGGAATCCGGATGGAGCTCGATTTTGTTCCTGGCCGCGATCGCCGGGATCAACCCGAACCTGTACGAAGCGGCGGAGATGGACGGCGCCAGGCGCTGGCAAAAAATATGGCATATTACGCTGCCCTGCATTCGCGGGACGATCGTCATTCTGCTCATCTTGCAGCTCGGCAACATCCTGAACACCGGCATCGAGCAAATCTACTTGATGGTGAATTCGCTCACGAAGGACGTCGGAACGACGTTGGATTTGTATGTGTTCGAGAAGGGGATCATCAGCGCGGATTACAGCTTCGCCACCGCCTTCGGCTTGTTTAAGAGCCTCGTCGGCCTCGTGCTTATCCTCGCGGCGAATCGACTCGCGAAGCGGTTCGGGGAAGACGGAGTGTTTTAACCTACGGAAGGATGGAGCGCGCCATGAGAGATAGGTCGCTTGGAGATCGGTTAGGGTATTGGTTCATCATCGCGGCGCTGACCGTGATCGCCTTTACAATGGTTTTTCCGTTTTATTACATGACTGTCACCTCGTTCGTCTCCTTCGGCGAATACATCAATTCGAGAATTATCTTATGGCCCAAGGTTTGGGTGCTGGACGCGTATCAGTACATTTTTAACTACAAACCGTTCCTTCGCTCGCTCGCCGTTACGGTCGGCGTAACGATCGTCGGCGTGTTCATGAATTTGGCGTTCACGTCCACGATGGCCTATTCGTTGTCCCGGGCCATTCCCGGCAGGAGGTTTTTCACCTTCATCGTGCTCTTCACGTTCCTATTCGGCGGCGGATTGATTCCGACGTATTTGGTCGTCAAGGAGACCGGGTTGATCGATACGTATTGGGCGCTCATTATTCCGGGCCTGATCAGCGCGTACAATCTCATCGTGATGCGGCAATTTTTCCAAAATATACCCGGCGAGCTCGTCGAGGCGGCGTTGATCGACGGCGCAAGCGAAGCGCGCATCTACTTCACGATTATGCTGCCCCTCTCGAAGCCGGCCTTGGCCGCGTTCGGTCTGTTCTTCGCGGTAGATCACTGGAATCACTTCTTCGACGCGATTCTGTATTTGAACGATGCCTCCAAGTGGACGATTCAGGTCATCCTGCGACAGATCGTCATCTCCGGAGAGATGATGGGAACGATTCGAGCGTCCGCGGAAAGCGCGTCGTTCCGCGCCGAGAATCCGCCTCCGCCGGAGACGGTGGGCATGGCCGCCGTTCTTGTCGCGACGCTGCCGATTATGCTGATTTATCCTTTCCTGCAGAAGCATTTCGCCAAAGGGGTGATGCTCGGTTCGATTAAGGATTGATGCGAAGGGTCGTTGCGTTGCTCCAGTCCGCGGAAGGCACGATAGCGCTTTAAACAAACGAATCGAGGAGGGGTACACATGGTTTACGGCTACAAAAAGAAGGGGTTGTTCATCGGGTTGTCCGCAGCGATGCTGCTGAGCGCTTGCACGGGCGGAGGGACGGCGGAAACCGAGGAGCCGAAGGACGAAGGCGAAGCGCAAGCGCCGACTTCGGAGCCCGCCGCGGAGCCGGCCGCCGAGAAGTACGAGATTTCGATGTTCAAGGGCATATGGGCCAGCGTCCCGCCCAACGACGGCGAAGGGTTGAAGGCGATTAACGAGCGGTTCAACGTAGACCTCAAGCCGCAGTTCGTGCCGATGGGCGAAGCGGAACAGAAGCTTTCCGTCTTGATGGCGTCCGGCGACCTTCCGGATATCGTCGGGTTCGAAAGCGCTTCGACTAACTTCTACCAATGGGCGGGGCAAGGCGCGTTCCTGCCGCTCAACGAATACTTCGAATCCGGCGAATACGAGTCGCTCGGCTTGATCCCGGAGAGCATCTTGGCGAAGCTGTCGATCGACGGCAAAATTTATGCGATCCCGCAATATTTCCGTGTAAAATACCGCAACGCTCCGCTGATCCGCAAAGACTGGCTCGATAAATTGGGATTGTCCATGCCGACGAACTACAGCGAGCTGTTGGCCGCAGCGAAGGCGTTCACCGAACAAGACCCGGACGGCAACGGTCAGAAAGATACGTACGGCTTCGCTATGAGCGGCGGCATCGACAACGAGATGTCGATGGGCGCTTATTACGACAGCGGGACGTGGCTGCATAAAAACGAGAAGGGGCAGCTTCTCCCGGGTACGATCTCCGAAGGCTCCAAGGAACGCGTTCAGTTTCTCCGCGATGCCTACGCCGGCGGATACGTCCATAAGGATTGGCCGATTATGACGTATCAGGACGCGCGGAATATGTTCTGGACCGGGAAAGCCGGCATCTATTACGAAGGCACGCCGGGCGGCAAGGGGCTGTTCGAACAGCTGGCCGCAGCCGATCCGAGCGCGGTCCTCGAGCCGCTTCCGCCGTTCGTGGCGCCGGACGGCTCGCAAGGCTACCAAGGCTTGCCAGGCTTCTACATGTTTCATTCGCTCAGCGCCGAGCTCGCCGACGAGCCGGACAAAGTAAAGCGGATTTTCGAGATGACCGACTATTTCGCGACCTTCATTCCGGCGGAACAATCGAATCCGGATAATCCCGAGTACGACTGGAAATACGGCGGTCTCGGCAAGGGGTACGATTTCGTCGACGGCAAGATGGTGACCACGGACGACATGCTGCCGAATCGCCCGGTGACGTATTTCCAAACCGCCGAGTGGGCGCCGAACGACGAAGCGGTCGACATGAGCAGCAGAATTTCCACGCCGCTGCAGCAAGCGTTCGTCGACAAGTCGGTCGAGATGTGGTCCAAACCGAACTTCGTCTATATCGATCCGACGATGAGCGTCAACTCGGAATTAATGAACACGAAATATTGGGAGCTTCACACGGTTATGATCGACGAGATGACGAAGATGATCATCGGCGATCAGCCGATGGACGCTTGGGGACCGATGGTGGACAATTTCTTAAAGAACGGCGGGCAGGACATTATCGACGACGTCAATCAGAAGGTCGCGGAAGCCGGTTTGGAACCGCACTGGCGGTAAGGGAAAGCCGCGATCGGGCAGGAGAGGGAGAGGAGGCGTTCTCCCTCTCCTTTTTCCACGGTTCTGATCTGCAGATGTAACGCCTGAATGGTCTCGGTAAACATCGGATAAGGAACAAGGGAGGCGCCGTATGATGCATGACGCGTTGCGGGAGCAAGCGAACCGCGCGGCGAGAATCGGATTACTGTACTTGGACGGCGACGCGTTCGAGAACATCCTGCTCGACCGCGCGGGGGATACGGACTACGATTTCGACAATTTTATTCAGGTGAAGCGCTCGCTGGCGCTGCTCGAACGCGTCGAGGAAGGCGCGAGGCTGTGCGCCGTATTGTGGCAGGCGTATCCCGATAACCCGGGATTATCGATTCCGGTGGCGGCGGGGTCGTCTCTTCCGCTCGAGGGGTGGACGCGAACGCGCACGAGCAAGGAGCTCGAAGCGGTGTACTCGAGCGGCGAAACGCCGATTCGCCACGACCCTGTCGCGGGTACGACGCATTACTACTATCCGGTTCGCAACAGCGACGACGACATCGTCGGCGCGCTGGAGCTGATCGCCGGACTCGCGGTCGCCGCGGATATATA
>JAPSKX010000044.1:0-2885 GCA_031181325.1 Paenibacillus sp. | reverse complement strand
CGCGCCGCCGCCCCCGCCGGCGCGCTCGCGCCGCCCGCCGCCCCCGCGGCCCCCGCCGCCCCCCCGGGGGGGGGGGGCTTGCCATGCGTATTTTTGCGTTGAAAGAGTATGCGAGGGTGGACGGATCGACCGGTTCGCTCGTCGAGCGGGAGCATGCGCCGGATTTGGAAATATGCGAGCGGAGCGTCGAATTGCATGCGGGCGCGAATCAATACGTCTCGTTCCAGGTCGTCGTGGATACGTCCGGCGCGCCGGTAACGTCGTTCGCGCTCGAGCTTCGCGACCTTCGCGGCGAGAGCGGCGGGACGCTGTCCGCAAGCGAAGCGGACGTCTTCGTCGAATGGTTCCATCGGACGAACGGCATGCTGGTGCCCGATCTGCTCGTACCGCTCTCCGCCGCGTTCCCGTTCCGCGTGCCTCTCGACGAACGATACATGCCCGACCAACGGGCCGGGGCGCTGTGGATCGATTGGTTCGTCCCGGAGGGGCTGCCGCCCGGCGATTACCGCGGCACGTTCGCGGTGCGCGCGAACGACGAGGAGCGGGAGCTCGAGCTGCATCTGCGCGTGTACGCGGTGACCGTGCCGCGCCGGAGCCGGATGACGGCGGACCTGAACGCGTACGCCGATTCGATCTCCCCGGAGTTTCCGGAGCTGCGGGACAATCCCGATCGTTACGAGGACGGCTCCTTCTTCGAGATGGAAGCGAAGGTCGTCCGCATGGCTCGCGAGCATCGGGCGGTGTATCACAATCTCGGGTACCGGCATTCCGGCAAGGTGACGCCGTCGTTCGCGCCGGAGCTCGAGGGGGAAGGCAAGCGCATCCGCGTGAAGTCCTGGGAGCTGTTCGACCGGCATTTCGGCCCGTACTTGGACGGCTCGGCGTTCGAAGGGTCGAGGCGCGGCGCATATCCGATCGAGTATTTGTATTTGCCGTTCAACTTGGAATGGCCCGCGCGCTTCGAGAAGTGGGGCAAGAAGGGGTATCGGACGGAAACGAGGCGCATCTTGGCGGAATTCGTGCGCCACTTCGAGGAGAAGGGCTGGACGGCGACGACGTTCGAGATATTCCTCAATCATAAGAAGCAATACCGCTTCTATCCGTTTACGATCGACGAGATCTGGTATGCGCACGACGAGGAGCCGATGAAGGCGTATTACGACCTCATCGAAGGGGTGTACGACGCGACGCCGGTCGAGTTCGTCTATCGGATGGATTCCAGTAACTACTACGGGACGCATTCGCGCAATCGGTTCGCCGACATGTGCAAGCTGTGGGTCGTCGGCGAAGGGATGTACAGCTGGTTCCCCGAAAGCGCGCCGAGCATGAAGGCGAAGGGCAATACGATCTGGATTTACGGCGGCGATGTGATCGGGAGCCTGGAGCGCGACTTGCTAACGCTGTTTACGTGGCCGATGCAGGCGTTCATGACGGGCATCCACGGCTTCACGGTATGGAATGCGTTCGGACATGCGGGCCTCGATTATCTGGCGAAACCGAACGCGGGAGAGATCATTCTGTACCCCGGAGCGAGGCTCGGCATGCACGAGCCGCTGCCGTCGATCCGGCTGAAGGCGCTGCGCAACTTCATGCAGTTGGCGGATGTGATGGCCGGCACTCGCGGCACCGACATCGAATTCGGCGGCCCGAACGTGCATGCCGGCGTCAAGCGCATCGTGAACCGGCATTACGGGTACGAGGACGGCTTCGAATGGTGGCGGGCGACGCCGGACTTCGTCGACACGCCGCCGCGATACTGGGATTTCTCGCATGGCGGCGCCGTCCATCGGGCATGCTCGCCGAAGTTCGGGGAAGGGCGGTCGCCGCGCACGATCGAACGCGTCGGCAAGGACGTATTGGCTTACTTGGAAGCGCAAGGCTGGGTCGAGGAGAATCGGTAACGCCAAGCCGATGCGAAATCGAACGATTTCGGCGCTCGTCCGCAACCGGCCCGGCGTACTCGCCGGCATCTCGGCGCAGTTCGCGCTCGCGGATTGCAATATCGACCGGCTTACCGTTACGGCGGATCGCGACCCGGCGCTGGCTTGGATGAAAATATCGGCGAGGGCCGACGATCTAACGCTGACCCAGCTATTATCGCGCCTGGAGGCGATGCAGGAGGTACTGACGGTCGGGGCGCGCGACGCGCGCAAAGAGACGATGGCCTACGGCATCGTCGCTTATTGCTTATTCGTCGTCATCTTCGGCATCAATCTGGCGACCCCGATCTATTCCATATATAAAGACGCATGGGAGTTGACGCCGTCCATGGTGACGGCGCTCTTCGCGGCGTACGCCTTCCCGGTCATCCCGGCGATTCTCTTCTTCGGCCAGATGGCGCCTCGATTCGGACCGCTTCGCATCTTAGGCGCCGGCCTAGCCTTCGCGGCGACAGGTTCGCTCGGGTTGGCTTCGGCCGACGGATATGAATGGATGCTGGCCGCCAGATTGATGCAGGGCTTATCGGTAGGCATGTTCAACGGAGTCGCGGTCTTGGCTTTGACGGATTTGCACGCGACCCGGGACCGCCGAACGGCTGCGTTCACCGCCGCGGCGATGGTCACCGCGGGCAATGCCCTCGGTCCCGTCGCATCGGGGACGCTTGCGGAATTCGCGCCGATGCCGACCGTGCTTCCGTACGCGATGCATCTGCTCTTGCTCGTCGCCGCGATGGCGGGCTTGGCGTTCGTCGATCTGAAGGCGGAGCGGGTTCCCCGAAGCCGACTGCATCTGCCGTTCGTCCCGAAAGACATGCGAGCCGCGTTCGTCACCGCTTCGGGGTCCTCGTTCATCGCCTGGTCCGCGGTCAGTCTCTTCCTCAGCGTCGTCCCGTCTTACTTGGACGAGTGGGTCGGCCGTTCCGGCTATCTCGTCATGGGCTGCGC
>JAPSKX010000043.1 GCA_031181325.1 Paenibacillus sp. | reverse complement strand
CCATGAACACGGGCCGCAATCGATCGCGAGTCGAAGGATTGCGGCCCGCAGTCGTAATCGGTGGACCGAAGGCGAAGAACAATTCGGAAGCGAAAGTATGGATATTCCAAGGGGGAAGGCGCCGGCTGACCCATCGGGATCAGCCTGATCGCACTTCCGGCATCCGCGATGGATGATATTATTGCGGGAGATGTTCTCGAATCGTATCGACGATCTTGTCCTTCTGCTCTTTATCGATATGCTTCCACAACACCTCGAACAGTACGCCCAAACCCGGAAGCGCGCGCTCGTCGCCCTCGATGGCGTCTTCGATCGTCGCGTGCAAGTCCTCGATCGACTTCGGTTCCATCTTCTTATAGATCGCCTGACGTAAACTTAGGATCATCTTCATTCCTCCGCTTTCGCTGTCGTATCGGGTATAGTATGCGCGAACTCGGAACGATTCATCCCGCGGTCCCGTTGGCGCGGAACGGCCGTTTTGTCATACAATAAGGGTACTGATTATTCGGAAGAGGGGTCGAACGTATGCGCGATGCGGAGCCGATACGCTCCTTGCAAAACCCGCAGGTGAAAGCTTGGGCGGCTTTGCTCGGGAAGAAGGGAAGAGATGAAGCCGGCCGGTTTCTCGTGGAGGGCGCCCATCTGGTCGTCGAGGCGCTCCGCAGCCGGTTTCAAGTCATCGAAGTGCTGTACGTCCCCGGCAGTCCGGCGGCTAAGGAAGCGAGGGACGCGGCGCCGGCAGGCGGGGAGGCGAAATGGGTTCCCGTCTCGGAGCAAGTGATGGAGAAGGTGACCGATGCCCGAACGCCGCAGGGCGTGGCGGCCGTCGTACGTCAGCGGGTCGAATCGCCGGACGAGCTGCTGGCGACCAGCGGCAAGGGGCTTGGACATGGGCCTATCGTCGCGCTCGATGCCGTACAGGACCCTGGAAATCTGGGGACGATCCTCCGGAGCGCGGACGCGGCGGGAGCCCGTGCCGCGCTGCTCGGGGTAGGCACGGTCGACGTGTATAATCCGAAGACGATCCGCTCAACGATGGGCTCGCTCTTCCGCGTGCCGTTCGCCGTTTGCGATTTGGCCGAGGCGCTGCCCCGGGCGAAGGCGGCCGGCGTCCGCGTCGTAGGTACGTCGCTCGAGGCGAAGCATGCTTGTTACGATGCGCCGCTCGGCGGCGACGTCTGCTTCCTGTTCGGCAACGAAGGCGCCGGCGTGTCGCCTCGGCTGCTGGCGATGGCGGACGAGAACGTGATCATTCCGATGCGGGGCGGGGCGGAATCGCTGAACGTGGCGATGGCGGCGACGGTGCTCTTGTTCGAGGCGCTCCGACAGCGGGAGTTTGCTAACGCAAAATGAAATCATTTACGATGTAGAGAGGCCGTGTAGAACTTGTTTCTATACGGCCTCTTCACGTGGCTTGCTCATGCGTTATCGCGATGCGCGACGAACGCAAAAGTTTGCGCTGCATGCATGATGATTTGCGCGTTTCGCCTCCGATTTCGATGGTACGATGCTTTCAACGCAGAATACCAGGAGGTCAAAAGATGAACATTCAGTTGCTGCATTGGGGTTTATTTTCATTTATGTTAGGGTTGGTTTTGTCCCTTCCGCTCGCGGCCGTACATTACCAAAATAGTCCGCAATGGACTAGGATCTTTACGAACCCAAGGAAATTAAAGTCGGCTCATCTCGATTTTTTCACGCAAGCCTTCGCGGCGGCGTTCGCGTTTCTGATCGAGTACGCGACACAGGCCGCATTTCCGCCGTACGTCGCCATTCCGCTTCTTTTCGGAACGATTTGCAACCCTCAGTTGCTGTTGATCGAGGCGACGCCGCTCAATCGACAGGGCCTGGGAAGAGCCTTATATCTGTCGCTTCGCGCTGCAAGCCCGCTGGCGTTGTTATTTGCATGGGGTTATATCGCATGGGTCGCATTGCCGCTTTCGCTTCTCTTGCTGTTCGCCGTTCTTGTCGTCGTCGGGTCGACGTTGATCTTGACGTATAAACCAATCAAGTAGAGGCGGCGCCGGGAAGCGGGAGCCCGGCGCTTTTAATCGTATTGCTTCTTATGCTTGCTATAACGGCTGTAGCTATAGAGGAATAGCGCGAACGAGACGACGAGCACCCAAGGCGCGAGGAAGCGCATCAGGGCGAAGGGGGTCTCGAACAGAAACGCCTTCCAAAACAAGGCGCCTTCCATCTCCCAGAGGCCTTGCGTCAAATAACTGCCTTTCACGTCGAACGGATTTCCGTCGAAGACATTCATAGAAAATAGGAAGAAAAGCACGCTCATGGAAAGCGCATAGTTCATCAAGCGGCGATAGAACGCAGCCTGCGAGGCGGCGTCGGAAAACAGATCGTCTCGGGCGTCCGCCGGCTTTTGCCAATATTGCACGCTTCCCCAGCGGTGACCGCGGAGGTGCGTCCATCCGAAGTCTTCGTGCATCGATACATATTCGGCGAAGCGTTCCGCGGTCATATAGTCTTGATAATCGAGCCGGATGACCATCTTCCGGTCGGTCGGCGCGAACGTGTACGAACCGAATGCGCCGATGCGCTCGCACGCGTAGCCTTGAGCCAGCTGCTCGTTCAACCACGATTCTTCCTTCGTTACATCCGCGAACCATTTGTATTTCTTCATGGCTTAGCCTCCGTTTCGTAAAGCGACACGACATGCAACAGCCGTCGTCTCTCCATCTCCAAGACGCGAACGCCCGCTTCGGTGATGCGGTACACCTTCCGCCGCCCCGTCTCTCCCGGCATCGGCTCGATCCAGCCGTGTTTGCTAAGATTGTCTACCGCGCCGTATAACGTGCCGGCCGCCAGCACGACCGTGCCTTCGCTCATGCGTTCGACCTTCTGCATGATGGCGTAGCCGTGCAGCGGCTCCCTCAGCGCCAGCAAAATATAATGCATCGTCTCCGATAGCGGCAGTAACGGGTGTTTCATTCGGACATCCTCCCATATACAGTTGAACTGTATTCGACTTCATTATATACAGTTAAACTATATAGTGCAACTGAATAATTGTCGATCCGGGAAAAGAAAAAAGCGGAAGGTCGCCCGAACGCCGGGCAGCCTTCCGCGTATGGAATTATTTCGCTTGCCGTTTCCGTTCCCACGCTTGCCGCACGACCGCAAGCGTGAGCTCTTTCGTAGAGGGGAGGACGATGTCGGCCTCGCCGAGCGCCTTCGGGTCGCCGATCGCGACGGCCGCCATGTTCGCGGCGCGGATCGCCTGCACGCCGGCCGCGGCGTCCTCGACGCCGACGCACGCCTCCGGCGTCACGCCCAGCATCTCCGCCGCGCGCAAGAACACTTCCGGATCCGGCTTCGAGCGGCGGACCGTCGCCGCGTCGACGATTGTATCGAACCGATCGTTCATGCGCAGGTTGTCGATGACCGCGAACGCGTTCTTGCTGGCGGAGGCGATCGCCGTGCGGACGCCGCTTCGTTTCAGCTCGTCGAGCAGCTCCGGAATGCCGGGCAGCGCGTCCTCCGGCCGGATCTCCATAATGAGCTGCTTATACAGCTTGTTCTTGCGCGCGGCCAGCGCCTCCTGCTCCTCCGCCGACAAGCACAGCGGCTCCGCCGACAAGCTCAGCAGCAGACGCAGCGACTCCATGCGGGAGACGCCCTTCAGGTTTTCGTTGAACGCTCTCGTGAACGGCAGTCCCAGCTCGTCCGCGATCGCCTTCCAGGCGAGATAGTGATGCTCCGCCGTATCTGTAATGACGCCGTCCAGGTCGAAGACGACGGCTTTCAACGTATGACTCATCGCGATGACTCCTTTACGCTCTCAATGCTTCCGCAATCGTCAGCCGCGGCTCCAGTCGAACGTCCCGGTCGTACAGACGCACCGAAACCGCGTCTCCCTCGGAAACCGTCAGCCGCGCTTCGGTTTTCGTAATTTCCACGTCGATCGTTCGTCCCTTGTACTGCATCTTGAACGCATACCGGTCCCACGCGGCCGGAATAGCCGGCGCGAGCGATAGATGCGTATCCTTGATTCGAGCTCCGGCGAAGCCGAAGACGATCGCCATCCACGTGCCGCCCATATTGGCGAGATGAAGGCCGTCCTTCGTGTTGCCGTGCGTGTTGTCGAGGTCGAGGCGCGCGGTCTCCTTGAAGTAGTCGTACGCCTTCTCCGCATAGCCGACTTTCGAAGCCATAATGCTGAAAATGCAAGTGGACAACGACGAATCGTGCGTCGTAATTTTCTCGTAGTAATCGTATGAATTTCGGATCGTATCCAGCCGCTGCTCGTCCTCGAGCAGGAAGTGGGCGAGGACGGTGTCCGCCTGCTTGCACACTTGATATCGGTAGATCGTCAGCGGGTGATAGTGAAGCAGCAGCGGATAATGCTCCTCCGGCGTATTGTCGAAGTCCCACACGCGCTTGCGAAGGAACGTATCGTCCTGCGGATTGATGTCGAGCGCTTCGTCGTACGGCAGCAGCATCGCTTCCGCCGCCTCGACCCACGCGTCGATCTCCGCTTCGGAGACGCCGAGCCGCTCTGCGAACGCGCCGTACCGCTCCGCGTCCTCCGCCGCGAGCGTGCGGCAGCTTCGCGCCGCCCAGCGGAGATTGTGCTTCGCCATCGCGTTCGTGTAGTAGTTGTTATCGACGCAGCACGTGTACTCGTCCGGTCCGGTCACCTCGTCGATCCGGAACGAGCCGTCGGCGTAATGGCCGATCTCGATCCATAACCGGGCCGTCTCGATCAGCACCTCGGCGCCGTACGTCCACAGGAAGTCGTTGTCTTGCGTCGCCATGTAGTATTGCGAATAGCTGTACGCGATGTCCGCGCTAATATGGTATTGCGCCGTGCCGGACGGGAAGAAGGACGAGCATTCCGTGCCGGAGATCGTCCGCCACGGGTACAGCGCTCCCTTCTTGTGTCCCATCTCGCGAGCGCGCGCCCGGGCGGCGTCGAGAATGCCGTGGCGGTAAATGAGCAGCCGCTTCGCGATTGCCGGCTGCGTCATCAGGAAGACGGGGAACATGTAAATTTCCGTATCCCAGAAATAATGTCCTTCGTACCCTTCGCCGGTTAAGCCCTTGGCCGCGATGTTGCTGTAGGCGTCCTGTCCCGCCGATTGGAGCAGCTGGTACAGGTTGAAGCGAATGCCTTCCTGCAGCTCGCTGTCGTTATCGATGACGATGTCCGACCGCTCCCAGAAGTCTTCTAGATAGCTCCGCTGGCGAGCGAGCTGTTCGGCGAACGGGACCGATGCGACGCCGGCGGCGAGGCGAAGACCGGCGCTCAGCGGGTCGTCCCCGTGCCGCAGCGTATCCGTGTATAGGTTCGACTTCGTGAACGAAATCGCGCGCCCGCCGTCGAAGCGAGCCGTATACGTTGCCGAGCGATCGCCGGCAGTGCGCTCGACCGAAGCGGCATCGGAATGCGCATAGACGGTCGCGCAGCTCATGCGCAGACCGGAGGCGGACGTCTCGTCCACGACGTAGTCGATCCCGTCCCGCGAGCCGCAAGCGACGGTGCGCAGCAGCTTCGCGTGGCCCGAGGCGACGCGCGGGTCGCCTGCGGCCGTGTAATTTTCCACGTCGCCGTTGACCGTAGACATGATCGTAATCGGCCCCTGCACGGAAATCGGCTCGATGTCGACTTGAATCGCGAACAGCTCGCGCACGGCGAACGAGACGAGACGCGTGAACGTCACTTTCAGTTCTTGTCCGCCGGGAGACACCCAATGTACCGTGCGGATCGAGTGGCCGTCGTCCATGCGCAGCTGTCGATCGTAAGCCTGTACGTCGCCGGCGAACAGGCTGAACGGCTCCTCCCGATCGCCGACGAGGATCGTCACGCCCTGCGCGTCGATGCCGTTGACCAACTTCTGCTGCGTGCTCGGGAAGGCGTGCAGCTTCTCTCCGTAAGGGATCGGGATAACGTCATGGAATGCGTTCAGGTACGTGCCGCGAACGCTGTTCATGCCGGGGGCGTACCCTTCCTCGAAGTTGCCCCGGACGCCGATATAGCCGTTGCCGAGCGCGAAGAGGCTTTCGGTATGTAAGAGCTCCGCTTGCGTAAGCTCCGTCTTGCGAATGGACCAGACCATGCTTGTCACTCCTCGAAAATCAGGTATGAAGTCCGGTCCGCAGACCGGTCGTATTCGATAATATCTCCGCGCGAACGGAAGCGGGACGGGCCGCGTCGCGGAACAGCCGGACGCTCAGCGAGCCGCGGCCGACCGCGACGCGATCCACCGTCAGTTCGTTCGTTCCGGCCGGCAACGCGGGGCGCAGCGATAGGGTGCCGGCCAAGGCGTCCGGGACGAGCCCGAGCATCGCCTGCGCCATAACGAAGGCGGTCGATCCGGACCAAGCCTGCGGCGAGCATGTCGCCGGATACGGCACGACGCCGCCCGTCTCCGCCGCGTGATAGCCGCAGAACAGCTCCGGCAGCCGGTCTCCCGGGAACTGAGGCGCAGCCTGGAGCAGGCCGGAGACGACGCGCATCGCCTGGTCGGCGCAGCCTTGCCGCGCCATGCCCAGCAGGATCATGCCGTTGTCGTGCGGCCAGACGCTGCCGTTGTGATAGCTCATCGGATAATAGCCGGTCGAGGATGCGCTCATCGTTCGAATGCCGCAACCGGAGAACAGGTCGTCCTGCAGGAGGCGGTCCGCGACGGCGCGGGCGAACGGCGCGTCCAGAATGCCCGTCAGCAGCAGATGGCCGGGATTCGACGTGAGCGACCGAACCTGCCGTCCTTCCCCGTCCAACGCGACGCAATAGTAGCCTTCCTGCTCCATCCAGAAGGAGCGGTGGAATTGCGTTCGCAGCGACATCGCCTCCGCGCGAAGCCGCTCGGCGCGCGCGCCGTCGCCCATAGCGGCATATACGTCCGCCAAGCCGTTCTTCGCGGCGTATACGTAGCCTTGCACTTCCGCCAGCGCGATCGGGGAAGCCGCGTAGCGGCCGTCCTCGTGGACGAGCGAGTTCGCCGAATCCTTCCACCCTTGATTCGGGAAGCCGCCGCTCGCCTCCTGGCGGTACGTCAGGAAGCCGGCTTCGTCGGCCGCCGAACGCGCGTCGATCCACTCCAGCGCGGCGTCGACGGCGGGCTGCAGCTCGCGGACGAGCGAGACGTCGCCGCTCCAACGGACGTATTCGACGAGCAGCATCAGGAACAGCGGCGTCGAATCCACGCCGCCGTAGTACGGCGAGAACGGAGATTGGCCCGTATTCGCCAATTCGCCGAAGCGGATCTCGTGCATGATCTTCCCCGGCTCCTCGTCGCGCCACGGGTCTCGCTTCGCGCCTTGGTAAGCCGCAAGCGTCCGCAGCGTACCGACGGCGTGAGCGGGCTGGAGCGGGAGCATGAAGAGGGAGGTAATCAGACTGTCGCGACCGAACGGGGTGGCGAACCACGGCAATCCGGCGACCGGGATCGGCCCGTGCCCGATGTCGTCCATCAGCATCCGCGCATCCTGCAGGCTGCGCCGGAACAGCCGGTCGAACCGCGCGTCCGGCGAAGCCGCGGCGCTGTTGCTCGCGCGCCATTCCGCGTAGGACGCATCCAGCTTCTGAAGCGCTTCGTCGAACGAAAATACGACGGGGGGCGCTTCCGCGCCGATCGTCGGAATCGCATAGAGGTGGACGAGCCCGGTCTGCCCGGGCTGCAGCGACAACGCGAAGACGAGGCGCTTCCCGTCCGCGTCGACGACGGCTTCTTCGTCCCAACGCATCGTCGTTCGGCGCTCGAGCGCGTCCTTCCCGACATAACGAAGCGTGACGGACCGAGGTGCGTCCGTCACGGGAGCTTGCCGATATCCGACTTCGCCGGTGCGATACTTCCGAACGAGGAACATATCTTGAAAGTCGGCATCCATGGCAAGGGAAAGCTCGACGACGGTATGCTCGAGATAATAGTTCGTCACGGCCAGCCGTTCGTAGAACGCTCCCCCGTAGAGGAACGACTCCCGGCGAATTTCGACCGCGCCGCGGTCCTTCGTTTCGACCGTTAGCGTACGGGACAAGACATAACTCTTCTCCGAATGCGTGCCCAGCAGGGCCGGCGATTCGCCGTTGACGAGCAGCCGCAGTTCGCCTAGAAATCTAGTATCCTTCCGGTATAGGCCGTGGCCTTGCTCCGTCTCCGGAACGAGGTCGCCCCGCTCGTCGCTGACGTAAAACAGAGCGCCTTCCTTGATGGCGTGAATCTTCATGGTGCAGGACTCCTATTTCTTATTTCACAGCGCCGGCCGCGATGCCCTTAATAATGTATTTCTGCGCGAACGCGTAGAACAGAACGACCGGAACGATCGTGAGCGTAAGACCGGCCATCGCTTGGTTCCATACGATCGTAAATTCGCCGAAGAAGTAAAACGTCGACAGCTGGATCGTACGCAAGCCCTTATCGGACAACGTGAGGGACGGCAGCAGGTAGTCGTTCCACGAAGAGATGACGTCCAGAATCGCGACGGTGACGGTAATCGACTTCAGCAGCGGGAAGACGATTCTCCAGAACACGCCGAACGTCGAGCAGCCGTCCAGAATGGCGGCTTCCTCCAAGGCGATCGGGATCGACTTCATGAAGCCGTGATACAAGAACACGGCCATGCCCGCATGGAAGCCGATGTTCATGAAGATGAGGCCTTCGTGCGTGTTCAGCATCGGCAGATGCAGATACGTCCGAATCCAGTCCATGACTTGCATCAGCGGCATCATAAGCGTCTGGAAAGGGATCAGCATCGTAGCGACGAACGAGAGGAAGATGACCTTGCTGAGCAGATGATCCCGGCGCACCAGCATCCATGCCGTCATCGAGGACAGCACGACGACGAAGACGACGGTCGCCAGCGTGACGTACAGCGAGTTGCCGAACACCGTCAGGAAGTTCATCTTGCTCGCGGCGCTCGCGTAATATTCGAAGCTGAAGGAAGAGGGCAGCGCCAGCGCGCTTTCGTACAGCTCCGCACGCGTCTTGAACGAGTTGACGAGCATAATGTAGATCGGCGACAGGAACGCCAGCGCAAGCACCGCGATCAATACGGAAACGACGGTCTTGCCCGTACGCTTCAACACCATTACATCTGCACCTCCTTCCGCTTCGTAATCACGACTTGCGTTAACGTGACGGCGGCGACGACGACGAAGAAGACGATCGCCTTCGCTTGGCCGAATCCGTAATTGCCGTACCCGAAAATTTCATTAAAGATGTTCATCGCGAACAGCTCCGTCGAATGCATCGGACCGCCGTTCGTAAGCGACAAGTTCACGTCGTATATTTTGAATGCGCCGGAGAGCGTCAGGAACAAGCAAATCGTAAAGGATGGCATCAGCAGCGGGAAGACGATCTTCGTCAGCCGGTACCAGAGGTTCGCGCCGTCGACCTTGGCCGCTTCCATGACCTCCTCGGAGATGCCGTTAATGCCGGCGATGTAAATAATCATCGTGTAGCCGGCCATCTGCCATGTGAAGACGACGACCATCGCGTACAAAGCGAAGTCGGGGTTGATCAGCCAGTTAAAGAAGACGGAGTCGAGGCCGGTCGACGCTCCGATCTGTTTGAACCCGTCCGTGAAAATAAATTTCCAGATGTACCCCAGAATCAGGCCGCCGATCAGGTTCGGCATAAAGATAAGGGTTCGCGCCAAATTGCTGGTTTTGAAGCCCGCCGTCACGATCAGCGAAAAGATCAGGCCCAACACGTTCACGGCGATCAAGGCGAGCACCGTAAACTTCAGCGTATGCCAAGCGGATGTCAGGAACCGCTCGTCTTGGAACAAGGCCGCGAAGTTGTCGAAGCCGACGAACACCTTCGGATTGGCCGGAATCCCGTCCCAGCTGATGAACGAGTAGGCGATGCCGATCAGGAACGGGATGATGACGACGGTGATGAAAATGAGGAGCAGGGGCGCCGTAAACACGGCGTACCAAACTCGGTTGTTTTTATTCATCGCATTCACCCAATCTATAGTAGTCTTATCGAACCGCCGAGAAAGAAGAAAGCCTAACATCATGGGTAGAGTTAGGCTTCCCTTATGGCGTATCGGTCGATTCGTTCGTTATTTCGCGGCTTTCGCCCATACCTCGTCGAGCTTCTGGAGATATTGTTCGGGCGTCATGTTCGCGTCTAAGAAAAATTCGGTCGTCGCAGGCGCCAAATCGTTGACGATAATGCCTTGCGGGAACAAGCTGTTCGCCCACGGAATCGTCTCGCCGGATTGCGTAGCCTCGTATACGGCTTGAGACAGCGGGTCGAGCTTCAGGTCTGCCGCTTCGATCGTCGTGATCGCCGGGATGAAGCCGAAGTCGTTCACGATCGTGTTTTTGCCCGTCTCGCTCGTGATCATCCAGTTCAGGAACGCTTTCGCGGCTTCGATCTGCTCGGCGGATGCCGTATTGTTAATGACCCAGCCCGCCGGGATATCGACGGCGATCTTCGTATTGCCTGCGATCGGCAGCGCCATCATGCCGACGTTCACGTCGTCGTAATCCGCAAGCATCCCGTAGCTCCAGTTGCCCTGATGGACCATCGCGGTTTTCCCTGTCGCGAGATCGCCCATCTGGCTGTCGTACGTGATCTCCATCGGATTCGTCGCGTGCGTGCGAATCGCGTTCATCACTTGCGCGAATTCCTGGAAGGCCGGCGTATCGGCCATCTTCACTTCGCCTTTGTTGAGCTGTTCCAGGAACGCGGCCGGGTCTTCCTGCACCGCGAACGGCGTGTTAATGATGTGGCCGATCAGAAAGTAGGCTTCTTGCGACAGGCTGAAGCCGTTCACGCCTTCGCTCTTGAATTTCTCGAGCGCGGCCGTGAAGGAAGCGACGTCCGTGATGGTCGCGGGATCGACCATGTCTTTGTTGTATACGATCCCGAAGCCTTCGACGCCCGTCGGCACGCCCACGACCTTGCCGTCGATCTCGAGCGCCATGTCCGGCGCGATGTTGTCGACGAACGCTTCATTGCTTAAATCGGAATAATACGAGGCGAATTTCTCGGCTTCCGCGCCCGGCGCGACGGAGAAAATCGTCGGTCCTTCGTTCGCGGCCAGCTTCGTCTGCAGCTGCGTAATGTACGCGTCGCCGGCGGAGCCCCAAACCTCGACTTCGTTGCCGGTTTCTTCCTTGTATTTTTCCGCGAGCGCCTCGAGCGATTCCGCGATTTCGACCTTGCTTTGGAACAACGAGATTTTCGCGAGCTGCTCGCTTGCCGCCCCGCCGTTCGACTCGCTCGGCTCGTTCGCCGCGCCGCCCCCGCCGCCGCCGCAAGCGGCGAGCGCGAGCGCCAACACGCTTATGGAAACCGCGCCTGCAATCGTTTTGGATGATTTCATCGTCTTACCCCCGATTCATAATATCGGCGCAGTGCGCCGTGACACGTTCATTATAGTGTTCCCGCAGCGACGAAGACAGGTGAGATTTTCGCGTAAATCAGGAAAATCCGAACCTTCGTCATGGGAAGTCAAGAAGCATTCCGCTTCCTCGTACGGCCGTCGGGCCGACTAAGAAGAGAATGCTTCGAATCAGGACGTTTTATGCATTTTTCGGTATTGCGTAGGCGAAGCGCCGTAGTGCTTCCGGAATACTTTCCCGAAATAATTGTCGTCCTCGTAGCCGACCGCCGCGGCGATTTCCAGAACCGGAAGCTCGGTATGCTTCAACAAGGTTCCGGCTTTCTCCATCCTCGACTGCGTGACGTAGTTCATGACGGTGACGTTATACATCTCTTTGAACCGCTTCGATAAGTATTGCGGACTGAAGTGGAATTTCTCCGCCAGCATCGGCAGCGTAATGTCTTCGTTCAGATGATCCGCGATATAATTCCGAACGGCGGAGATCGTCTGAACGGTCGAGGCGTCCTCGTTCACATTGTCGATCAAACTTTCGAAGATGGATCGAAACGCGCGCTCCCACTCGCCCAAGTCCGAAATCCACAGCGGCATCGCCTCCACGGAATATTGCTCCCGGAGCTGATGAAGGATACGCATCAGGAGCAGATTCGCCTCGACGGAGTAATGCTGAAGCTCCTTCACGGGAACATACGGCTTCGAACGCAGGGCGTCCGCGAACGCGCGAACGAGCTGCTGGAGCTGTCCCTTATCCCGATTGCGAATCGCTTCGAGCACCAGCACCTCGTAATCCATCACGCTAAGGTACGGCTGCGGCTTCGGCGGGTGCGGCGGCCGCGTCGGGTCGAAGATGTTCGCGTTCAGAATGTCCGCCTTCGCGGCCTTGAGGGCTGCGTGCAGCTGCCCCGCCGTCGCCGGGGAGGGGGGCGCCCCCGATATCGTTCGCAGCTTCAACGCCTGCTCCCAGGCGGCGCCGATCCGTCCGCGATAGAAATCCAAGTCGACGGCGTCCAGCTCGGCCTGCAGCAAGACCACGAAGAATGCATCATACGAGAAGCCGTAATAAGACCCGACGTGAGAGACGATATCCCGCAATACGTTCCAGACGGAGAAGCGGAACAACGATTCGTCGCCTAAGTAATAGCGGTCGACGACGTCGCCGGCGTTCATCGGCAAGAAGACGAGCGCGAAGAAGGGATGGGGCGTCAGACCTACGTCTTGGAGCAGCTGCAGCAAGCTCTCTTCCTGAATCGGTTCGTTCTGCAGGAGGGCCGCCATCTTCTGCTCGTTCCGAAGGGAGTCGGCTTCCCTCAACCGGTAGTTTCGGTGGATATCCTCCGTCTCCATATGCCGGCTGCGCCGGATGTCGTCCACCGCTTTCGCGACGACCCGGTCCAAATCGTCGATCTTGAACGGCTTCAGCAAGTAATCGACGCCGCTCGCCAGCAAGGTCGCCCGGGCGTACCGAAATTCTTGATACCCGCTGAGCACGATCACCTTGGCGCTCCAGCCTTCCTGACGAAGCAGCTCCAAGAAGCGGGGGCCGTCCATCCGGGGCATGCTCATATCGCACACGATGAGCTCCGGATTTTCGCGGCGCACGAGCTCCAATGCATCGACTCCGTCTTCGGCCGCCAGGATGTCCCGGAAGCCGTACGACTCCCAGTCGATCGCCAGCTCGACGCCTTCTCTCACATGCTCTTCGTCATCTACGATCAACAGTTTCATCGCGAGCTTCTCCGTTCCTTGGGAGTTGTAATGTAACGGTCGTGAGGCGATACGGTTCGCTCTGCACGTCCCATGCGAACGCATCGCCGTAATAGAGCAGGAGCCTCGCCAACACGTTCGCTAATCCGATGCCGACGCGCTGCTCCGAAGGGGCGGCGTTCCGGCTGGCGTAGCGTTGCCGGATCGCTTGAATTTGTTCCGATGTGAAGCCTTTGCCGTTATCGATGACGCGTATATATAGAGCGTCTTCGCGAAGCTCGATATCGACGCGGATTTCGCCGTATCCGGTCCCCTTCTCCAACCCGTGCACGATACTGTTCTCGACCAGAGGCTGCAGAATCATCTTCGGCATGCGAATCGGATACGCTTCTTCCGGACAGGAGACGGCATAGGTCAGCTTATTCTTGAATCGCCCCATCTGCAGCGAAGCGTAGTGTCCGACGTGATCGAGCTCTTCCTTCAGGTACACTTCTTCCGTATCGATATCCATACTATAGCGGAACAGCGCGCCGAATTCGGCGAGCCGATCGCTGACCTCCCGCGCGTTGCTCTTAATCGCCAGCGTTCCGATGGATTGCAAGGTGTTATAGAAGAAGTGAGGATTGATCTGCGCCTGCAGCATCTTCAGTCTGGCGTGCGACAGCTCCAGCTGATGGCGGAATTGCTTATTCCACAGTCGATCGAGCTCGAGCGCCATCTCGTGGAACCGTTCCTCTAAGATATCCAATTCGTCCGGAACCGGATTTCGCTTCGGCGCCTTCAATCGGAAGTCTCCCATCTGCAGACGCTTGATGTGCTGCAGGAGCCGTTCCACCCGCTGCAGGATCACATACGAGATGAAGGCCGCCATGACGGCGGCCAGCAAGACCGCTCCGATCTGGATCGCCATCGAACGACCGAGCGCCGTCGTGCGGGCTTCGTCGATCACGGACTGCGGGACGAACTTGACGAGCGTAAGCGGCAACGCGGAGGAGACGTCCCGGTAATATATATATGTACCTTCGGGATGGCGAAGCGACCCCTTGGTGATACCGCCGCGTCCCTGCATCCGTTCGCGCAAGGCGTCGACCCAGTCCGTCTCGCCGTCGTTCGCGTCTTCCGAGGCGTAGAGCAGCTGCAGGTCGTCTTGGAGGAAGACGTAGATCGCGCTGTCCTGCGACGTCGTCAAGGCCCCGACCCTCTCGCGCACTTGGGTGTCCTGCACATCGAAGGTCGTCAGCCCGATCGTCTTCCGGGTCGTAATGTCCAGGAAGTATCGGTTCACGCGCAGTCTTCGCTCCCCGCCGACATGGGTGACTTGGAAAGCGTGCGTCAGCTCCTCGTGCGGCCGGGACAGCTTGCGATCGTCGTCGAAGTCCGGGATTCGGACCCGGGAGGCATACGCGGTGCCGACATTGAATTGCTTATTCGTCAACGCGCTCTTGTAGGAGACGGATCCGACCTCTAGATATCTAGCGAAGATGCCCTCGAGATGCTGCGTGATATAGACGGACTCGGCAGGGGTTTGCAGCGTTTCGGAGGATAGAATCCGATTCAGCGCGGGATCGCTATAGTATGCCAGTCCGAGCATGGAGAGCTCATGGAAGTAGGCGTGGAGCCCGGACGCCGTAATCGCCATCGAGTTCTGGTTCAGTTCGACCAGCTGATCGTTCACCGCTTTCCCCGTAATTTGGTACGAGATATAGTTCGATAAGACGAAGGGGATGATCGTGGCGATCAAGACGCTGAGTAGGATCTTAGTAAAGATGCTTCGCTTTACTAACAACAAGGCCGTTCGCTCCCCGTTTCGGAAATTAGTTGTTAATGTAATTGTAAAGCGCTTTATTCGCGCTTTGCAAACGGAACGCTGACGGGTAGTATTTGCCCCTGCGCCGTCTTCCATCCGAAGAGCGATGCCGCCGTAAATTCCGGGTTGACATCAGGGCGCCCCGCAACGGATAATGTTAGCATCCTAACAATTAGAGGTGGTCCGATGAAGCCGCCGAGATCGATCGGCTTCGAGCTGAAGACGTTGACGAACTTAATGAAGCGGAACCTGGAGGAATGCTTCTCCGAGGAGGACGGGCAAGACGGTACGACGGGCATGCAAGGCTACATTATCGGGTACATCTCCGGGAACGAACATCGAGAGGTGTTTCAACGGGATCTCGAGAAGGATTTCAACATTCGCCGCGCGACGGTGACCGGCGTTCTCAAGCTCATGGAGCGCAACGGCCTGATCGTTCGGGAGCCCGTGCCGTACGATGCGAGATTGAAACGAATTGCGCTGACGCAGAAGGCGCGCGACATTCACGAAAAGAACGTGCAGCGGTTCATCGACTTCGAGAAGAAGCTGCGACAAGGGCTTAGCGACGAGGAGATCGAGACGTTCTACGCGTTCGCGGAGAAGCTGAAGAAAAATCTGGCGGAATGAGCGGATTGCGCCTTGATAGTTAGCTTCCTAACAGTAAGGGGATTAACAAAATCGCGTCAACGGAAGGAGCTTATCGATCGATGAAACTCGTATTTCGTTATTTGAAGCCGTTCGCGCTGACGCTTGCGATCAGCATCGTCTTCTTGTTCGTTCAGGTGCTGTCCGATCTGGGGCTGCCTCGATTGATGAGCGATATGGTAGACACCGGCATACAGGCCGGGGGCATCGAGCCCGGCGCGCCGGAGGCGATCAGCGCCCAAGGCCTCGAGCTGCTGACGGGGTTCCAGAGCGAAGAAGACGCGGAGACGATGGCGAGCGGATACGTCCTCGCCGCGGCCGGTTCGGACGAAGCGCTCTCGGATCGGTTCCCGGCCGCCGCGGAGCGGGACGTCTACCGCTTGGCCGGACGGGACGGCGCGCCGCTTGCGGCCGTCGACGAGGCGTACACTCGCGCGGTGTTCGCTATGGCGCTCGCCCTGCAAGGATTGCAAGACGGCGCGGCCGCTGGGGAAGCGGCTGCGGGCGGAACGCCGAGCCTCGAGCCGGCGCAGCTGTACGCCATGGCGCCGACGTTCGCGCAGCTGAAGGCTTCCGGCGCGCTCGACCCGTACGTCGCCGCGGCCGCGGCCGACGATTCGATGGCGGGCGACCAGCTCGCGCCGACGTTCACCCGGCTGTTCTACGGCGAGCTGGGCGTCGACCTGAAGCAGTTCCAGCGCGATTACATCGTAGGCGTCGGGATGAAGATGCTCGGCGTGGCGCTGCTCGGCGGGATCGCCGCGGTCGTCGTCGGCTGGTACGCTTCGAAGATCGGTACGGCGGTCGCGATGCGGATGCGGCGCGACGTGTTCGAGAAGGTCGGGCGGTTCTCGAACGCGGAATACGACAAGTTCTCGACCGCGTCGCTGATCACTCGCACGACGAACGACGTGCAGCAAATTCAGACGCTCATCCTCATGGGCATCCGCCTTCTCTTGTTCGCGCCGATCATGGGCGTCGGCGGCATCATTCTCGCGATTCGCAGCAGCGCGTCGATGAGCTGGATTATCGCGGTCGCGGTGCTCGCGATCGTCGGCGTCATCGCCGTCATGTTCGCGCTGGCGGTGCCGAAATTTAAGATCCTGCAGAAGCTGATCGACAAGCTGAATTTGGTCAGCCGGGAGAGCTTGTCCGGCATGATGGTCATTCGCGCGTTCGGGAACGAGCGATACGAGGAAAGCCGGTTCGAGCAAGCGAACGACGATCTCCGCCGGACGAATCGCTTCGTCCAACGGACGATGGCCTTCTTGTTCCCGGCGATGACGCTCGTCATGAACTTGGTGACGCTGCTTATTCTTTGGGTCGGGGCGCACCAAATCGCGGCGTCCGAGCTGCAGATCGGCAATATGATGGCGTTCATGCAATACGCGATGCAGATCATTATGTCGTTCCTGATGATGTCGATGATGTTTATTATGGTGCCGCGCGCGCTCGCTTCCGCGGAGCGGATCCAAGAGGTGCTGGACACGGAGTTGACGATCCCGGAGCCGGCGAACGCGAAGGCGTTCGAGCGCGGCGAAGGCGTTACGGTGCGATTCGACCGCGTCTCCTTCCGGTACGGCAACGCCGAAGAGGCGGTGCTCGAGGATATCAGCTTCACGGCGAAGCCGGGGCGGACGACGGCGTTCATCGGCACGACGGGCGCCGGCAAGTCGACGCTCGTCAATCTCGTGCCGCGCTTCTACGATGCGACGTCGGGCGCGATTACGATGAACGGCGTAGACATCCGGGAGATGTCTCAGCAGCAGCTGCGCGAATTGATCGGGTACGTGCCGCAGAAGGGCGTTCTGTTCACCGGCGATATCGCCTCCAACGTGCTGTACGGGAAGGAAACGGCGGACGAAGACGAGCTGCGCGAAGCGCTGGAGGTCGCGCAAGCGAGCGGCTTCGTCGATCGCATGGAGCAAGGCGTCGCGACGCCGATCGCGCAGGGCGGCACGAACGTGAGCGGCGGCCAGCGGCAGCGGCTCGCCATCGCGCGGGCGCTCATTCGGAGGGCGCCGGTGTACATTTTCGACGACAGCTTCTCGGCCTTGGATCTGAAGACGGACGCGGCGCTGCGTCGGGCGCTGAAGCAATTCACGTCGAACGCGACGGTGCTCGTCGTGGCGCAGCGGGTGAGCACGATCAAGCACGCGGAGCAAATTATCGTGCTCGATCAGGGGCGTATCGTCGGCAGGGGCACGCATCAGGAGCTGCTGGACGGCTGCCCGACGTACCGGGACATCGCCGAGTCGCAGCTGACGAAGGAGGAATTGGCATGAGCGAACGCAATGCGAAGCGAGGCCGGCCGGCGGGCGGCCCGCCCGGCATGGGGCAGATGGAGAAGGCGAAGGACTTCAAGGGCGGCATGAAGAAGCTGCTCGCGTACCTAGCGCCCTTCCGCTTCCGGCTGATCGCCGTGGCGTTCCTCGCGATCGGCGCGACGATCTTCACGATCGTAGGACCTAAGATTATGGCGATGGCGACCGACGAGCTTGCGGACGGCATCGGCAACATGATGCGGGGCGAGGCGAGCGGCATCGACTTCGGCTTCATCGGCATGATCGTGTACTTATTGATCGCCTTATACTTGCTCGGCTCGGCGTTCGGATACGTGCAAGGCCACGTCATGGCGGACGTCGCGACGCGGATCTCGTACAATCTCCGGAACGCGATTCTCGCCAAGCTCAACCGTATGCCGCTCGGCTACTTCCATCGGAACAGCCAAGGCGACGTGCTGTCCCGGATTACGAACGACGTCGATACGATGGAGCAGTCGCTGAGCCAGAGCATTACCCAGCTGCTCTCGTCGCTTGCGATGGTGGTCGGGGTGCTGGCGATGATGCTGACGATCTCCTGGCAGATGACGCTCATCGCCGTCGTCATCGTGCCGGTGTCGATGTTTTTCGTGATCGCCCTGGTGGGCGCGTCGCAGAAGCACTTCCGCCATCAACAGCAATATCTCGGCGGCGTGAACGGCCAGGTGGAAGAAACGTACGGCGGCCACATCGTCATGAAGGCGTTCGGGGGCGAGCGGAAGGCGCTGGAGCGATTCGACGCGGAAAACGGGAAGCTGGCGGAGAGCGCGAGGAAGGCCGAGTTTTTCTCGGGGCTCATGATGCCGGTCATGATGTTCGTCGGCAACCTCGGCTACGTCGTCATCTGTATCGTCGGCGCGTCCATGGCGGCGAACGGCCGCGTGAGCATCGGCGATATCCAGGCGTTCATCCAATACGTGCGCAACTTCACGCACCCGATCACGCAGATCGCGAACCTCTCGAGTCAGCTGCAGCGCATGGTCGCCGCTTCGGAGCGGGTGTTCGAATTTCTGAACGAAGCCGAGGAGGCGGAAGGCGAGGTGACGGCGGTCGCGAGCGAAGCGGCGCTGCAGGGCCATATCCGCTTCGAGCATGTCCGATTCGGGTACGATCCGGAGCATCCGGTCATTAAGGATTTCTCGTTGGACGTGAAGCCGGGGCAGCGCGTCGCCATCGTCGGACCGACCGGCGCGGGCAAGACGACGATCGTGAAGCTGCTTATGCGGTTCCACGAGCTCGACGGCGGGGCCATCTACGTCGACGGGCATCGGCTGACGGACTTCTCGCGGCACGACATCCGCAGCAAGTTCGGCATGGTGCTGCAGGACACTTGGCTGTTCAACGGCTCGATTCTGGAAAATATCCGGTACGGACGTCTGGACGCGACAGACGAGGAAGTCGTCGAAGCCGCGAAGGAAGCGCAGGTCGACCATTTCGTTCGGACGCTGCCCGACGGCTATCGGATGGAGCTCAACGAGGAGACGACCAACGTCTCTCAGGGGCAGAAGCAGCTGTTAACGATCGCGCGAGCCATTCTGGCCGATCCGCGGGTGCTTATCCTCGACGAGGCGACGAGCTCGGTCGACACGCGGACGGAGCTGCTGATCCAGAAGGCGATGGATCGGCTCATGCAGGGACGCACGAGCTTCATTATCGCGCATCGGCTGTCCACGATCCGGAACGCGGATCTGATTCTGTGCATGAACGAAGGCGATATCGTCGAGCAGGGCACGCACGAGGAATTGATGCGCCGCGGCGGCTTCTACGCGAGCCTGTATAACAGCCAGTTCGAGCATGCGGAGCCGGTGGCGGGGTAGAGGGACTTGATTTAATTTGGAGGTAAATAAAAGGAGCCGTCCTAGTCTTGTTAAGACGAAGACGGCTCCTATCTTTGCGTGCTTGCGCTGGCTCTATTCGATCCTGTTCTCCGCATTAACGGCGTTCTTGCCCGGATGCAGGGCGATGTCCCGGCCTGTTCCGAAATGGTAAGACCCATAATGATGCCGCTCGGAACGTCTACGGACACCGACTTGGAGGCAAAGTGCACATTGTCGAAATTACCGCGCAACGAAATTGGTCGATAGCCTTATAACCCCATCTTAAATTCCAAGAAACGCTCGGAATACTCGCCGAGCCACTCGAGGCCGAGATTCTCGTACACCTCTAGATTTTCGCGTTGCTCCTCGGGCGGGTAGAAGCGCTCGTCGGAGGTCACTTCCTCGTCGAGCAGCTCCATCGCGGCCGCGTTCGGCGTCGAATACCCGACGTAGTCGGTGTTTTGCGCGCCGACCTCCGCGTCCAGCATGAAATTGATGAACGCGTGGGCGCCGTCGACGTCGCGGCTCGTCTTCGGGATGACGAAATTGTCGAACCACAGATTGGAGCCTTCCTTCGGTACGCTGAATTCCAACTCCTCGTTCTCCGCCATCATATCGGCGGCTTGGCCGGAGAAGGTCAGGGCGACGGCCGCTTCGTCGTTCACCATGAGCGGCGTAATCTCGTCGCCGATGACCGCCTTCACGTTGGGCGCCAGCTCATGCAGCCGTTCCGTCGCGCGGCGGAGCAAGGCGTCGTCCTTCGCGTTCAGCGATTCGCCGAGACTGTTAAGGCCCATGCCGATCACCTCGCGCGCGCCGTCGAACAAGAATACCTGCTGGCGCAGCGACGGGTCCCACAGATCCTGCCACGTCTCGAAGGTCAAGCCGTCGTCGACCAGGTTCGGATTGTACACGATGCCGACCGTTCCCCAGAAGTAAGGTACGGAATACCGATTCCCCGGATCGAACGGCAAATCCAAGAAATACGGATCGATATTCGTCAGATTCGGAAGCTTGGCATGGTCGAGCGGGAGAAGCAGATCGTCTTCCTTCATGACCTCGACCGCGTACTCGGAAGGAACGGCGACATCGTAGGCCGAGCCGCCTTGCTTCACCTTCGTCATCATCGCTTCGTTGGAGTCGAACGTCTCGTACACGACCTTCATCCCGGTCTCCTCCTCGAACCGCTCGAGCAGTTCGGGATCGATGTACTCTCCCCAGTTGTATACCGTAAGCACGCCCGTCCCGCCGGCGCTGCCCGCGGATTCCAACGTATGCGCGCCGTACAGGAGCAAGCCGCACGCGACGAGGATCGCCAGCGCCGCTTGAATCAATGCTTTCATTCGGTCACCTCCGCCGCTGACGGCTTCGAACGGTTCACGATGACATAGTACCCGGCGACGACGAGAAGGGTGATCGCGAACAAGATGCCGGAGATCGCGTTGACGGTCAGGGAGATGCCTGCGCGCGCCATCGAATAAATTTCGACCGACAAGGTGCTGAAGCCGTTGCCGGTCACGAAGAACGTGACGGCGAAGTCGTCGAGCGAATACGTCAGCGCCAGGAAGAAGCCCGCGAAGATGCCGGGCTGGATGTACGGCAGCACGACGCGCGTCAGCACGTCTCGCTTCGTCGCGCCGAGATCCCGCGCCGCGTCGATGAGCGACGCGTTCATCTCGAGCAGCTTCGGCAGCACCATGAGCACGACGATCGGCACGCTGAACGCCACATGCGAGATCAAGACGGACGCGAAGCCGAGCTTCACGCCGATCATCGTGAACAGAATCAGGAAGCTTGCGCCGATGATCACGTCCGGACTGACGATGAGGACGTTATTGAGCGACAATAGCGCGCTTCGGAGGCGCTTGTTCGCGACCGAACCGATGCCGATCGCGCCGAGCGTGCCGACGACGGTAGCGATCAAGCCGGACAGCAGGGCGACGATCACCGTATTGAACAGGATGGTCAAGAGCCGCGTATCTTCGAAGACGGCGCCGTAATGCTCGAACGTGAACGATTCGAACCCGCTCATCGTGCCGCCGCTGTTGAACGAGTACGCGATCAAATAGAAGATCGGCGCGTACAAGACGACGAGTACGATCGCTAAGTAGATTCTTGCCGCCGGAGACCGGTTGTTCCTCATATGCGCCCCCCTCTCGACTTCGTCCCGGCGAAAAACATGCTGGCCGCCATCATGAGAATGAGGAATACCGCGATGGTCGAGCCCATGCCCCAATTTTGCGCCACGAGAAATTGCTGTTCGATGGCCGTACCGAGCGTAATGACCTTGTTCCCCGCGATCAAGCGCGTAATCATAAACAGCGACAGCGCCGGAATGAAGGTCACTTGAATGCCCGACTTAACGCCGTCGATCGTGAGCGGCAGGATGACGCGGCGGAACGCGGTCCAGCCGGACGCGCCCAGATCGCGGGCGGCATACACCAGCGTCGGATTCAGGCGGTCCAAGCTGTTGAAGATCGGCAAAATCATGAACGGGATAAAGATGTATACCGAGACGAAGACAAAGCTAAAGTCTGTGAACAACAGCTGCGTCGGCGCAAACCCGAGCGTCTCCAAAAAAGCGTTCAGCGGTCCGGATAAGCCGAAGATCCCGATGAAGGCGTACGTCTTCAACAGCAGATTGATCCAAGAAGGAATGATCAGCAGCATCAGCCACAGCTGTTTATGCTTCGTCTTCGTAATGACGTATGCGGTCGGATACGCGAAGACGAGCGTGAACAACGTAATCAAGAAGGCGTACCAGAAGCTGTTCAGCGTCATCTTGAGATAAGCCGGCGTAAAGAAGTTCGCGTAATTGTGCAGGGTGAACTTCCCGTTCAGATCGAGTAAGGAATAATATAATACCAGCGCGATCGGCGCGATGACGAACAAGGCGACCCAGAGGAGATAGGGAACCAGCGAGCCTCTGCCCGCCGCGGATTTACTTCGCATGCTGCTCATCTCCATAGGCGTCTAGTCGCTTATCGAATTCGGCTTCCGTCTCGTTGAGCCGCATCACGTGAATCGCTTCGCGTTCGAAATCCAGACCGATCTCCGCGCCGACCTCCGCTTGCTTCAGGGAATGAACGAGCCACTTGTTCCCGTCCTTGTCCGACGTCGTAAGCTCGTAGTGGACGCCGCGGAATAGCTGCGTTTCGACGGTAACGACGAGCTTGCCGCTCCCGACGGTCGTCATTTCTAAATCCTCGGGGCGGATGACGATATCGACCTTCTCGTTCGGCTTCATGCCGCGGTCGACGCAATCGAACGTGCGGCCGGCGAATCGTACTTTATAATCCTCTAGCATGACGCCTTCGACGATGTTGGACTCCCCGATGAAGTCCGCGACGAAGCGGTTGATCGGCTCGTCGTAGATGTCGACGGGCGTGCCCGATTGCTGAATTTCGCCTGCGTTCAAGACGAAAATTTCGTCGCTCATCGCGAGCGCTTCCTCTTGATCGTGCGTCACGAAGATGAACGTCTTGCCGAGGCGCCGCTGCAGCTCGCGCAGCTCGTATTGCATCTCGGTGCGCAGCTTGAGATCCAGGGCGGACAACGGCTCGTCCAACAAGATGATCTCGGGGTCGTTCACGATGGCGCGGGCGATGGCGACGCGCTGGCGCTGACCGCCGGACATCTCTTCGATCCGCCGCGATTCGTAGCCGGCCAAGTTGACGAATCGCAGCGCTTCGGCTACGCGTTCGCGGATTTCCTTCTCTTTCTTCTTCTTGATCCGCAGGCCGAAGGCGACATTCTCGAACACATTCAGGTGCGGAAACAAGGCATAGTCTTGAAACACGGTATTCACCTGCCGCTCGTTCGGCGGCACGTCGTTCATGCGCTTCCCGTTCAAGTAGACGTTCCCCGACGTCGGGGACTCGAAGCCGGCGATGATGCGCAGAATCGTCGTCTTCCCGCAGCCGGAAGGGCCGAGCAGCGTGTAAAATTTTCCTCGCTCCAACTCGAAAGTAACGTTCTTCAGCACGGCGGAGCCGCCGTCGTACGACTTCGAGACGTCTTCGAAGCGAATCACGATTTGGTTCGTCATGTGCGTCCCCCTATAAATAAGAATGCGTCGCCACCAATAAGATGCGCGACGGTCCGTCCGCGGCGTTCGCGATGCGGTGAGGCGCTTTCGCCTCGTAGTAGACGCTGTTCCCTCGGTCCGCGATCCAGATCTCGTCGCCCAGCTCGATGCGGATTTTCCCTTGCAGGACGTAGAGGAACGTCTGGGCCGGAGAAGGCTCGAATCGCTTGAACTGACCGCGCTTCGCGAAGGTCAAGAGGACCGGCTCCATCTCCTTCTCGTTGGACGACGGGATAAGCCAGCGCATCTCGTATCGATTTTCTTCGTCGGCGATCGTCGTCTGCTCGTCCTCGGCGTATACGATCTTCGTCTCTTCGAGCTCGTCGTCGAAAAATCGCTTCGGCGACGTGCCGAGCACCTCGAGAATCGAAAACAACGTCTCGATCGACGGCGAATTGAGGCCCCGCTCCAGCTGCGAAATAAAACCCTTGCTCAGGTCCGTTCGTTCGCCGAGCTCTTCTTGGGTCAGTCCTTTGTGCAGGCGCAGCGCTTTGATTTTCGCGCCGATGCGCACCGAGTTCATCCCGAATAAACCCCCGGTTTATAAGTTTACTAATACCATCACTCGCTGTTTACAAGCGTGCAAACAAATTAATTATATGAAATATCGGCGGAATTGCAATCCCGATTTAAGATCGCGGTAACCCATAATGTGGTAAAGTAGGAAGCGGGCATATCGTCGTCGTCAGACGGAAAGGGGCGAAGCATGAATCGGAAATCCGGCCGATGCTGCGCGACATCCACGGCTTTCAAGGCATATGGTCCTTCGCCGAGATCGAACCCGTCTATGTGACGGTAGCGCCGAGATCGAACCGGGTATACCAACTCCATTTCACCACGAATCCGCTCGAACGCGTGCGAGATGGGCATTCCAGCGGAAACACGACGTCCTTCGGCGCCGAGCTCGTCGTAGACGGAAACAAGAAGGAGGTGCATCCCTATTGAACGTTGCGCGCGCGAGAACGCTCGGCACGTTCGCTGCGGTCGTCCTCTTCTGCGTCCTGACGGCGGCCGGCTGCGGCAAGGGGACGGAGAACGAAGGGAGTCTCGCTACGATTTCGGTGAATCGCGACTCTTCTTACGAGAAGACGTTCGCAGAGCTCCATCTCGGCCGGTTATTCGATTTCAAGCTCAAGCGAACGATGGCGGACGAAACGTGGGTGACGCTGTGGGTCGAGGGATACCGGGACGGGAAGGAGACGACGCCTCACCGCTTGGTCGAGTTTTCATACGGACGAAGTCCTTCATCCGAAGTCGAGGGACCGCTGGGGTTCGGGATCGTCGACAATCAAGGAGACGTCCCGTCGCTCTTCCTGTACGCGGAGGGGGGAGCGGTCACGCCGCATCGGATCGATGCGCTGTCCGATTGGAACGAACCGGCGGGAAGCACGTGGGGGTATGCGATCGGAGACGAAGCAATCGGTTTAGCCCCGGGGGAGACGAAACTATTGGCTTACTATCGTAAGGTTGCCGGCAACGGCATTCATACCTACGACGTTACGGATCCCGAGGAGCTTGCGGAGATGATTCGGAAAGACAAGACGGTGCTCTTGTTGAAAATGAAGGCGGAGGTCGCCGATCGTCCGTAATGTTCGCTTATTCCTATTCCTCTGAGCATATATACACGCTAATTTAACGATCGAGCTGTGACGTACGGAGAAATTCCGGATGATGTTCGGACGCGTCGAACCGGGGTTATAGAAAAGGGAGTCGCGGCCGCCAATAAGGGAAGGAGCTGCCACTTGCCGCGTTCATAGCGGGGGACAGCTCCTTCGCCTTTTTTCTGCCGCAGACCAATGGAACAACGACGGCTCGTTCGCAATGAATAACGGCATAATGTCATATACGTCTTGTCGCGAATTGGTCTCGAAAGCCAATATGCGCAAAAGTTCGTATATGGAAGAACGTTTTTCGTTCCCGGTCAAGAAATATAATATATAATGCCGATAATCACGGTATTACACGTCCGCAAAATGAGGTTATGGTTCATTTGGCGCATATGGACCGATATCCGCTTCAGCGAACGTGATAAAGGCAAACATACCCCATTCCACGAATCGCTAAGTCGTAGTTTTTTATGTTCCGGACTGATCGTGCGGAACGACGACTTCGCTGGTCGCGACCGTCCGATTGCCCGCGAGATCGGTAGCCGTGTAGGTGATGGTGTAGGTTCTCCCTTTCACGGCCCAACCAACAGGCTGAATGAGGTCGCGGACGTGCCGATGTCGGCTTGAATGTCGCCTGCGGCGCTGTTCGGATCGCTGCAGACGATCGAGGTCAGGACGACCGATGCGATGCCCGACTCCGCGTCGCTCGCATAGACGGATGCCGTGACCGTCACCATCTTATGGTTCGCCGGCCAAAGGGAGGTCCGGTCGAGCGTCACGGTCAACGTCGGCGCCGTCTGATCCGGGTTGCCGCCGATCGTCTTCGCCGCTTCCGCATTGCCCGCTTTGTCGACGGCGCGGTATTGAACGGTGTGCGCGCCGCCCGGCGGGAGCGGGATCAGTCCGGCGTAGGGAATCCAATCCCCGTTGTCGCCGACCCGGTATTCGATCCTCGCGACGCCGGACAGGTTATCGGTCGCCGTCAGGGCTACCGCCGACGGAACGCCGTTCCACACTTCCGCCGACGTGACCGGAGCCGTCAGATCGGAGAGGAACGAGACGTTCGCTTCCTGTGTGATGTCTCCGAGCGATACGGCCGCATGAACCGTCGCGATCCCTTCGCCCGTCGCGGTGACGATGCCGCTCTCGTCGACGGCCGCGACGGCGGCATTATCGCTGCTGTACACGACCGCGGCGCCGCTTAGATCCGCCGGAGACCCGTCGGACATCAGCCCGGACACCGTCAGCGCGGACGGACCGCCGGCACCGAGGTACATGTCGTCCGCCGCGACCGAGACGGAGGAGAGCACATTTTCCACTTGAATGTCCAGTTGGGAGATGACCGCCTTCACCGGGGGCTTGCCGCTTCCCGAATACATGCCGATGCCGGCGAGGAAGTCGGCGCCGTCGAATTCCACCGTCGTGGAGCCGATGGAGAGCCATTGCCCCTCCTTCAAGTAATACCCGGTCACGGTATTGCCTTCTTTGACCAACTTCATCCGAAACGGGGCGTCGATGCTCTTGCCGGCATAATCCAGCAGCAGCCCGGTCTGAGAGCCCCAATACTTCTGCTGAGCGGGCGGCTTCTGCGCGTCCAGAATGCTCTCCTCGTTGCGGAAAACGTAGCGGAGCACTTTGCCGGTGCCGTCCGTGCGGAAGTGGACATGCTTCGAATCCGCCGTGTCCCGCGCGCGGAACATTAAGCCGACCGATGCCGGATCCGGGAAGTCGAACGCGTCGATCGTCGCCGTCATCGTCACCTTGACGTTCGGATCGGACAGATGGACGTCCTTGCCGAGAAACACGAAGTCATCCGACGCGTTCCACACATTGTCTCCGACGCCTACGAGCGAGAAGCTTCCGTCGTCGCCGACGGTCACGAAGCCCTTGCTGTGAGCGCCGTACGACTTGACGGTCCAACCGGACGCCCCGGTATTCGACCCGCCGGCCGGGAATATCGTCAGCCGCTGCGTCGCCGTCTTCGTAATGCCGTCCTTCGACACCGTCGCGGTGACGGTCACTTGACCGGCCGACAGCGCCGCGATCGGCGCGACGCCGCCGCTGACGGCGCCGTCGATGCGCAGCACCTGGGGGTCGCTGGATGCGAGCTGAACGTCCGCCGCGGACAAGTCCGCCGGCTGGCCGTTCTGCAGCGTGCCCGTCACGCTCAGCGTTCCTTGCTCTCCGACGGTGTACAGCGTCACCGGCGACGTCACTTGCACGTCCTTCAGCAGCAACTGGCTGACGCCGGGATCGAACGGCGTGTTCTCGATCAGGCCGATATCGTCCGCGTAAGAGATACCTGTCGCAGACCCGGACTTATAGATGCGCACTCTTGCGTCGGTATTCGTCGGACCCGTTCGGAACGTAATTTCCTTGCGGACGAATTTCTCGTCTCTCGACGTAATATCGATCGCGGTGCCGCCATAGTTGAACGCGCCGAGGTGGACGGCTTCCCCGGGTTCGTTAAACACCCAGGCTACGAATTTGTACTCGGTGTCCGGCTTCAGCCCCGTGATTTTCTGCTCGACGCCGGCTCCGCCCGGCCCGAGCTTCAACCGGAACTGTCTGCCTCTCACCTGCCAGGCGGGAGACGCCGGCACCGACTGAATGGCGGTGGTGCCGTCCGTCGTCCACTTCAGCCAACCGTCCAGATGTCCCGCGAAGTTGCCGTTCGTAATGAGGTTCATATAAGGCGTATTCGCCGCGGTGAAGGTCGCGACCGGAGGATTGACGAAATCCGGTCCCGCTTTCCAATCGGCCGCACCATATTCATAGGCGCCTGCATCCGGGGCCGGACCGACATACCCGTCCGTAATGCCCGGAATGACCGCTCCCGTATTGATCGCCGTCGAGCCGGGAAGCAGCCGGAAGTCGTTCGCCGCGGCATCCGCGAAGTTGACGCCGACGCCGGACGTCGTATTGTACCCGTGCGCCGTGTCCGGGGTGAGGGAGACGCCGTTCGTAAAGATGTTGTTGAACACCCGCGTGCCGTACAGCTCCTTGTCGTACGGCGCGGAGCCCCAGTAGCCGATGCTGTTCGTTCGGTTGTTCACGACGGTGTTGTTGTAGATGAGCCGATAATTGCCGGGCGTATTCACTTGAATGCCCACGTCGTTGTTGTAGATGACGTTATGGTGCGCCACCACGTTGTTCGCGTAGTTATCGAAATACAGGCCAACGCTCATATCGGTGCCCTTGCTGTCGTGAATCAGGTTGTGATGGACGTTGGTGTTTCCCATGTCGAGGCCCCAGCTGTAGATGAGGGCGCCGTCCCGAG
>JAPSKX010000241.1 GCA_031181325.1 Paenibacillus sp. | reverse complement strand
ATCTCCGATAAGATCTCGCCCCGGAAGTGATCGTTCGACTTCACGACGACATGCTTGCAGCCCCGCTTCTTCAGCTTCGCGACGATAACGATGGACGCTTCGAATTCGGTCGCCATCGCGACGACGATCGAGTGGAATCCCTCGACGTTCAGCTCGTCCAACACGGCATCGTCCGTCGCGTTGCCTTGCACGACGTATTCGGCGTATGCTTCTACAGCCTCGAGCAGCGATTCGTTCTTGTCGCACCCGACGACGTGATGCCCCGCATGATGAAGCTCCTTCATGACGGCGCTCCCGAATCGGCCGAGCCCGATGACTAAATATTTTCTGCGCATGAATTCCGTTCTCCTCCCGGTGCCTACCCGACGATAATAGATTCTTTAATGTATTTGACGGCCGACTTCTTCGGTTTGACGATGCTGTAGATGATCGAGATGATGCCGATGCGGCCGATCATCATCATCAAGATGATCCATAGTTTCCCGAACGGGGTCAACTCGCCGGTCACCCCGAACGAGAAGCCGTTGTTCGTGAGCGCGGACATCGCCTCGAACGCGACGGCCAGCGGGTCGAGGTGACGCTCGCTGACGAACAGCACGAAGCAAGACAAGAAAAAGAAGATCAGCACGAAGAAGAAGACGAGATACGCCTTCTGGACGTCCTCCTCGTACAACGACTTCCGGAACAGCATGACGTCCTTGTTCCGCGTAATCGCGCTTCTCGCCTTGGCAAGCAAGATCGCGAACGTCGTAATTCGAATGCCGCCGGCGGTGCTGCTCGCGGAACCCCCGACGAACATGAGGAACATCAGCAAGAGAATCGTAGCCGGCGCCGCCAGACTCAGATCGATGTTGCCGAGACCGCCGCTGCGGGAGATCACGGACATGAATACCGTGTTCATCGCACGCAATCCATACGGCATCTCGCCGACCGTGTCGCGGTTCCACCATTCGAGCGCCGTAATGAGCACTGCGCCGACGACGAGCAATACGGCGTGATAGATGAGGTTGACTTTCGTATACAAGCTCTTCTTCTTCCCGCGCAGGTTGACGAGTTCCCATACGGTCGGAAACCCGAGTACGCCGAGAAAGACGAGCAGCGCGGTCGCGATCATGAATACGGGGAACCGGTTGAACGGTTCGATCGTGCCGCCGAACAAGTCGAGCCCCGTGTTCGTGAACGCCGAGACGGCGTGGAACGCCGCGTCGCGCAGCGCCGTCGGGATGTCGGGCTCCATACGCAGCACGTCAGGCATAAAGAAGGCGAAACCGACGAATTCGACGAGCAGCGAGAAGAGCGAAATAAAGATGACGAGGCTCTTCACGTTGCGGAGACTCCGTTGATTCTGGTCGAACCCCATCAGGGTCAGCTGAGGCAGCGTCGCGTCGCGGTACATCAGAAACAAATATGATCCGATGATACCCATAAAGCCGATGCCGCCGATCTGCATCTCCAAAATCATCAGCCACTCCGCGGCCGGCGTCAAGACGTCGGCCAAGACGATCGTGCTGAGGCCGGTCGTGCTCAAGCTGCTGGACGAGATGAACCACGCGTCGAGGAACGAGAGCTCGCCGTAATGAAAGAGGGGCAGCCAATATATGAAGGCGAATCCTAGGGAGATCGCGATATAGCCGATCGTAATTTTTTGGAACGGGGATTTCGTGAACGATATTTTGTTCATACGGCTTCCTTTCGATCTCGAACGATACCGGTTATTTTACCACAACTACCGTCAAGCATTATAATCTAAATCATCAAGCAGCGAAAGAGGGGGAATACGGTGGCGGCCGACATCGACTTCGACGAGGGGTTATGCCATGAACGGTTTCGCTCGATCGGGCTCGCGGCCGCGCGCATCGAACGTCGGACGGGGCCGTTCGCCGCGGCGCTGTTCGATGTTTGGGCCGAGGCTTCGGACGGCGGCTCGGCGCGATATGTATATAAGCTGCCTCCCGGGGAGCGGAACGGCGAATTCGAAGTGTTCGGCGCGCTCGGGGCGGAGCTCTCGCCGTGGCTGCCGGAAGGTCTCGCGCGGTTCGAGTCGGCGCCGAAGGCGATCGTCATGCGATACGCCGGGGAGCCGATCCTGGCGCCGGAGCGAGCCGGCGCCGCGTCCGAACGGACGCGGCTCGATGCGTACGAGCTTGTCTCGGCGCTGCTCGCCGATCTTCACTTGCGGACGGCGTCGACAGTGGACCGCTGGGTCCTCGAACGAAGAGCGGCGCCGTATGCGTACAGCCGAGCTTGGGCGGACGCGCTGTTGGCCCAGGCGGACGGCGCGCTCGGCAGCGATGAGCATGCCGCGCTTCGGCGGATCGCGGACGCATTCTATGCCGGCTACGGCGCTTCGGCGATGCGCGGACCGAACGCGTTCACGCACGGGGATCCGCATTGGGGCAACGCGCTGCGATCCGGCGAGAAAATCACGTTAATCGATTGGGAATGGACGAACGCGGCCGCGCCGATGCGCGACATCGCCATTCTGGTGCAGGAGGAGCCCGACGACGCCGTGCTGGCGTACGTCGCGGAGCGGCATGCGAGGCGGTTGATCCAAGGCGGCTTCCCGGGGGCTTACGACGACGTCATGGCCGACTTCGACGTCATGATGGTCGACAATTCGATTATGACGCTCGGTTGGGACGTCGCGCTTTACCGACGGGGCGACCTCGACTGCGAACGTCTGCGGGACATGTTCGACAAGCGATTTTCCAGAATCACAGCGTTTTGGAATCGGGTGCGGCGCTAGTGTATACTGCTCGTGGAGGGAAGACAGGATGAACAAAAACGCGAAACATATCGCCGCCGTCTCGCTCGGCGTCATGGGGGCGGGCTTCGCCGCGACGTTCCCGTTCGCGCACGCGCCGTGGGGCTTCGTGCTGCAGAGCGGCTTCGAAGCCGGGCTCGTGGGGGGACTCGCGGATTGGTTCGCCGTGACGGCGCTGTTCCGCCATCCGCTCGGCATTCCGATTCCGCATACGGCGCTGCTGCCGAAAAATCGCGGCAAAGTGACGAACGCCCTCGTGAAGGCGATTCAGACGAATTTATTACATAAACAAAGCATCCTCGATAAGATGAAGGAAGCCCGCGTAGCGGAGCGCCTCGTCCTGCGCGCAAAGCGGGAGCTGGAGCGGGAGGATGCCGGCGAGCGAATCGCACGACTGCTCGGCGGGGCGATTCGAGCCTTGCCGAGAGAGCAAATCGCGAATGCGCTCGCCGGGATCGTCCGCGAGTCCGTTCGAGGGGTCGACGCCCGCGCGGCGCTCGATCGAGTCGGACGACTGGCGGTCGAACGCGGGTACGAGCAGCCGTTGCTCGATTACGCCCTGTCGATCGGAGAACGTTTCGCCGCCGGCGACGAGATGCGCAGGCGCATGGGCGCGATGGCGCTGCGCTCGATCGAGCAGATGCAGCTCGGCGGCTTCATGGGCTTCGCCGTCAACGCGTTCGCCGGCTTCATGAACGAGGACAAGCTGGGAGGCATGCTCCAGGATTTCCTTATTACGTTCTTATACGAGATGAGGAGACCGGATAACGCGTACCGGGAATCGGCGCTTGGCGCGATGCGCGGCGCGATTCGACAGCTCGGCGACAATGAACGCGTGCTGGAAGAGGCGGAACGCCTGAAGTCGCGAATCGCGGACGGCGGCGAGTGGGACGGGGCGATCGCCGGACTTGTCGGCAGCGCGTTGGACGCGGCGGAAAGACGGTTCATGGATCCGGAATACTGCAGAGCGGAAGTCGTACCTTACGCGCGGGACGCGCTCGAACGGCTGGAGAAGACGGAGTGGATCGCGAGAGCCGACGAATGGATTCAGCATCAAGCCGCGGCGTTCGTCGAGAAAAATCACGGCGTGATCGGGCAGCTGGTGAAGGAAAACGCGGAAAAGCTCGACGACGATACGTTGATCGCGATGATGGAGGAGAATGTCGGGAAGGACTTGCAATGGATCCGCGTGAACGGCGCGGTGTGCGGGTTCGCGATCGGTCTCGTCCTCGGTCTCGTGCAGTGGTTCGCGGTCGGGGGATGATTTCGAACGGTCTATGTCGATTCATTTCGACATGACCGTTTTTTTTGTAGCCATAATAGATCGTATGTTCTAGAATGTTATGGGAAATGGGGAATTCAACCATGCGCATGAAATGTTGCAGTTATCGGTCCATGGTTCGCATAAAATTAACGCGTTTCAAATCATTCCCCATCTTTGTAAAGTTTTATTTATAATGATTGGAAGAAGTTAGAAATATGTGGAGGAACGCATGGAACCTAGGACGATCGTGATAGCGGAACGGCAGACGCTGCTTCGCGAAGGTATTCGTACAATCATCAATTTGGAGCCGGACATGAAGGTTTGCGCGACGGTCGACAACGAAGAGGAGCTGAGAGAGGCCGTATTGATGCAGCGTCCGTCCGCCGTCGTCGTCGATACCGGACTGCATCCGCGCGGCGGTCTCGATCTGACGGGTTGGATCAAGGAGCGGCGCCCGGAGACGAAAGTCATATTGTTCGCCCAGGATCTAGAGGAGGACGAGCTGCTGCAGGCGATCGCTGCGGGCGCGAACGGGTTTCTGATGAAAGATATCGAATGGGACGATCTATTGATGCAAATCCGTCTCGTTCTGAAGGGCCAGATGTTTCTGCCCGAAAAGCTGGCCGCGAAGCTCTCCAATAAGCTGTTTCGAATTCTGGCCGGGGAGCGGTACGGTACCCGTCACGTTCAATCGCTGCTTGAGCGGTTCAGACTTACGGAGAAGGAATTCGAAATATCGCTGCTCATGGCGAAGGGACTGAACAATCGGCAAATCGCTGAAGCGCTGATGTACAGCGACGGCACGGTGCGCAATTACGTGAGCAGCGTCTACGAGAAGATCGGCGTCCGCGATCGCGCGAAGGCCGTCATTTTCTTGAGAGATTCGGGCTTTCAAGGCAGAGAAGAGGATGCCGACGTCAGGGACGCGCGAGAAAGCCTACCCATATTGTGACAACGATCACCATGGGAAATTGTGACAAATATCACTATGGGAATGTTGGTTAATGAGATAAAATAGTACGGAGTCGGTTATATACATAGGGGGATCAGGTCATGCTTGGAAGCTTGATCGGTAACGTGGTGAAGAACGATGTGTTTAACGACCAGGGGCTGCTCGTCATCCCGGCGGACACGCAGTTGAACGCGAACCATATCGAGCTGATCGAGAAGCATGGCATTACGGTTCTGCCTCAACATTTGAAAGCGCCGCCAGGCATCGTCGACCGAGGCTCGCCGCGGAAGACGAACGACGTCGTCGTCTCCCGCGCCACGGAAGAAATGCGTGACGTATTCGTACGGTTTCGAGCCGGCGAAGCGCCGACCGTAAGCGAGATGAAGACGAACTTGATCCCGTCGATCCAAGAGGCGATCGAATTTCCGACGCTGTTCGGTTTGCTGTCGGGACTTCAAGCGAAGGACGATTACACGTTCCGTCACAATATCGGGGTCGCCGTCATCTCGACGATGATCGGCAAGTGGCTCGGCATCGATTCGGACACGATGCAGACGCTTACGCTCGCCGCGGCGCTTCACGATATCGGCAAAGTGAAGATCGAAGACGATATCTTGAACAAGCCAGGGAAGTTCACCGACGAAGAATATGCGCTGATGAAGCGCCATACGACATACGGGCACGAAATATTATCCGACCGCAACGACCTGCCCCCGGAGGTGGCCGTCGTGGCTCTGCAGCATCACGAGCGGCTGGACGGCAGAGGTTATCCGTTCGGCATCGGCGGGGACAAGATCTCGTATCTCAGCAAGATCGTTGCCATCGCGGACGTATTCCACGCCATGACCTCGAATCGGGTGTATCGCGGAGAAATTCCCTTTTATAATGTATTGCTTCAGATGAGGGAGGACGGCTTCGGCAAGATGGATCCGTTCATCTGTAATTTGTTCGTGCATCGCATGATGGAGATGTCGATCGGCAGCGAAGTGCTGCTGTCGAATCAGGCGACCGGCAACATCGTTCTTGTGTTTCCGGACGATCCGATCCACCCGCTCGTGCAGGTCGACGATCAATTTTTCGACCTGCGGCAACACTCTCAATTGTATATCGAACGGCTCGTCGGATGAGCTCGGTCATGCCCTGTCGCGGAGGAACTGTGTTATACAATAGATCGAATCTGTTTATATCAACGACGCCGGAGCGCAAGCTTTCCCCGGCGTTTTTTTGCGTTATATAGGAAAATAATAGTTCGCAACCGTACCTTTTCCTGTTATACTTCTATGTAAGTTTCTGTTTCAGAGATTGGTCGGAGGGATCAGGGAAGGGGAGGGCTTCATGGCACAGTTACCAAAAACGAACG
>JAPSKX010000042.1 GCA_031181325.1 Paenibacillus sp. | reverse complement strand
AAGTGTCGGAATCGGTGGTGTGTCCGTGAATGAGAGGGAGGATTTCCGTTTCGCGGCGCTTGGCGTTGCCCCGGGCCTCTGCCTGGGCCGCCTCGAGCCGCGAACGAAGGCTGCGTCAGTCGAGCGCGATGCCGAAGTGCGCGCGAAGCGCTTCCTTATACTCTTCCTCCGTCTGCGGCGTGAAGGCGCGCACGCCTTCCGGCGAGAAGAGGCGAAATTCCTTCCCCGCGACGGTGTTGCGGCCGTTCGGGGTGCGGATCGCGATCATGGCGCCGCGTCGGAAGATCGAGTCCGGCGCATGTTCGCACCAATAGCTCGCCATCGTATAATCGATGGGCAGCTGCGGCTCCTCGGTGAACGAATAGATGCTGCTCCATTCCCCGCGCTTCTCCTCGCGCAGCATCCATCCGAAATCGGCATCCTTCTCCAAGCGATAATGCTCGTCGCCTTGCCGCTGCTCGAGCCCTTCGACCATGCGAAGCGGCCGGCGCGGCACGATGCCCCCGACGCCGACGTCGCACAGGTAGGATGCGCCGCCGGCCTCGACCTTCAGCACTTGATGCCGGCGCTTCGGCGGCGGATTCGGCTCGTCCCGCCAGAAGCGGGCGAACAGATCGGTCACCGGGTAGCCGAGCTCTCGCAGGAGCCAGCCGAAGAGCGCGTTCAGCTCGAAGCAGAAGCCGCCGCGGCGTCGGACCACGATCTTGTCGAATAGATCGTCGATCGCGAGCGACAGCGGAACGCCGCGCAGGATATCCAAATTTTCGTAAGGCACCGAATGCAAATGACGGCTCTGCAGTTCGGCGAGCGCTTCGGCGCCGCCGTCGGGAACGCCCTCGTACCCGATGCGATCCAAGTAAAGGCGCACGCGTTCGTTCATCCGTGATTCTCCCTGGCGTACAAAATATAGTCGACGGGCGTCGGCTCGAGTCCCGCGCCGCGCAGCTTGGCGTTGATTTGGCCGCGGTGGTAGCTGCCGTGCAGGAAGACGTGCGTCAGAATGTCCGAGACGGACGTGCGGGCCTCGGCGCCGGTGCTGAGACGGTAGACGGCGATTTTGTCGTAATCGTCGCACGTCTCGAGGAAGAGCGAATAGTTCGTCAGCGTCTCCTCGGAAGCCTCGCGGCTCGCCGCGACGTCCCAAGCGGGGAACACCGGAACGGGGTAACTGTCGCCGCCTTGGATGCGCGACAGCCAGATCGTCTCCGCGCCTACGATATGAGCGTACCACTTCACCGCCTCCGCCGGCGCGTCCTCGGCCGCCGCGAGCGCCGATCCGATGCGGCGGTCCGCCCAAGCCATGTGGCGGAGCATGTTTTTGAACGTTTCCTTCATCCAATTCGCCTCCCTTTTCCTACAACAGTACCATGGCTTCAAGCTTTCGTGTGAAAAACATTCGTTGGCACCGTGCCAAAAAAATCCAATTTCCCGTCGCGCGTTCTTCGACGGCGAGCTGGCCTGCGTATTCCGCTGAACGAACTCGTTTCCATAAAAAAGATATTCTGAAAATTTGACTTTTTCACGCGGATGTGGCATGATAAGTAAATCGTATATGAGACTTTACAAGTCACCTATTGGAAAGGGTTGCGATGCCGCGCCGTTTTCGATATGTGGCTTTTTTTATAGTCCATGTAACAATAAACAATTTGGAGGCTACACAAATGCAAACAGGTACAGTGAAATGGTTCAACGCGGAAAAGGGTTTCGGATTCATCGAGGTTGAAGGCGGCGACGACGTATTCGTACACTTCAGCGCGATCACGGGCGAAGGCTTCAAGTCGCTTGACGAAGGCCAACGCGTAGAGTTCAACGTCGTTCAAGGCCAACGCGGCAAGCAAGCCGAGAACGTCGTAAAAGTATACTAAGCCGAAGAAATCGCTGCCCTGCTTACCGAGTAGGGCAGCTTTTTTTCTAGGCGTTCAGAGCGTATAACCTGCGGGTTAGAACAGCTGAATCGCCTCGGTAAACGGGTGCCGTCCCAGGAAGACGGAGAGGCCGTTTATCCTAGATCGACCATGAAGGGTGGGGCTGACATGTTTTACTCTCGGAAGCGACCGATCGACGATTTCCCCAGCGAAATGACGGCTGTCTGGTCCTGTACGAAGGAAAGCTGCAACGGATGGATGCGAGCGGATTATTCGTTCGCGGACGTTCCGACCTGCCCGCGGTGCCGTTCCGCGATGACCGGGGGGACGAAGAGTCTGCCGATTCTCGTGGAATCGGGCTACGACTTGAAGAAGACGCTCAAGAAGATGGGCGCCGAATAACGTACGATCCGGAAGAGGGGCTCCCGCGAGGGGGCCTTTTCGTTTTCCCGCCGCTTTTTGGTATCATCGAAGAGGAAGGCGATTTAAACCCTTTAAAGGAGCGATTCATCGGAATGACGACGGGAACGGCGAGAAGTCTCGCGGATACGACGACGTTAAACAACGGCGTGAAGATGCCATGGCTCGGCCTCGGCGTATGGCGGGTGGAGGAAGGCTCGCAGGTGGAGCAATCGGTCGCCGCCGCGATCGCGAACGGGTATCGGAGCATCGACACGGCTGCGGTGTACGGCAACGAGGCCGGCGTCGGCAAGGCGGTGCGGGAGAGCGGCGTGAAGCGGGACGAGCTCTTCATTACGACGAAGGTGTGGAACGCGGATCAAGGCTTCGACAGTACGCTGCGCGCGCACGAAGCGAGCCTCGAGAAGCTCGGTCTCGACTATGTCGACCTATACTTGGTGCACTGGCCGGTGAAGGGCAAATACCGCGAGACGTGGAAGGCGCTCGTAAAGCTGTACGAGGAGAAGCGGGTGCGCGCGATCGGCGTCAGCAATCACCATATCCACCATCTGGACGATATTATCAATGACACGGGCATCGTGCCGGCGGTAAACCAGGTGGAGTATCACCCGCTGCTGTCGCAGGTCGAGCTGCGCTCCTATTGCAAGACGAAGGGCATTCAGCTGGAGGCGTGGAGCCCGCTGATGCAGGGCAACAACCTTGACCATCCGACGCTGAAGGAAATCGCGACGAAGCACGGCAAGTCGACGGCGCAGGTCGTCCTCCGCTGGGATCTGCAGCATGGCGTCGTGACGATTCCGAAATCGACGAAGGAAGCGCGCATTCGGGAGAACGCGAACGTGTTCGACTTCGAGCTGAGCGCGGAGGACATGGGCAAGATCGACGCCATGAACGAAAACCGCCGTTTCGGCGCGGATCCGGATAATTTCAATTTCTAAGCGAAAATAAAGAAGGCTGCGTGCCCGTCCGAACGTCGGATCGGGCCGCAGCCTTCTTTCGTGTCCGCTTACTTCGTCAGCGCCTCGTGCAGCAGGACCGCGAATTCCGCCCGCGTCGCAGGGGCGTTCGCGTCGCCGACGACGGCGGGCGCTTCGCCGAACGCGCGCTCGATCACGAGCGCCGCCTGACCCAGCGTCAGCGAGGCGTCCGGTTGGAACGCGCCGCCAGGGACGCCTAAGAAGATGCCGGCTTCTTTCGCCGCGAGCAATTCCTTCGCGAAGGGATGGTCGGCCGCGACGTCGGAGAACGCCGCCGCCGCTTCCGGCAGCGTCAAGCCGAGGCCGCGGGCGAGCCAGACGGCCGCGTCGATGCGCGTGACCGCGTCCTTCGCGCCGAAGAGGTTCCCCCCGGCGGACAGCTCGGGGAACGCGTCTCGCGTCGCAAGCGCTTGGACGGCGTCATACGCGCGGTGATCCGTGCCGACGTCGGTAAAGACGCGGGTAATGCGGCCTTCGACGGCCGTCCCGACCGACTCCAGCGTCGAGAGGTAGCCGACGAATGCGTCGTAGTCGACGACGAACAGATCCGTCTGACGGCCTTCTTCCTTCGCCTTGCCGAAAACCGCATAGTTGTCGCCGCCGTCCGCCATGTACGCGTTCGTCGCGACCGTATACGTCGCCGCGAGGTCGAGCGGGACGTAGGAGCCGTCCTCGGCGACGACCTTGACGCCCGATACCCGTTCCCCGGCCGGCTTCGCCAGGTCGAATGCGAACGCAAGACCCGCGACTTGCGGGAAGCGGCCTTGGCCTTCCTCGACGGCGCCGACGCCGTTCTCGAGCGCCTCGACGATCTCCGCGCCCGTCAGGTCGAGCGTCACCATCGCGTTGCCGAACGGCATGACCGTAAGCACTTCGCCGAGCGTAATGTCGCCTTCGTCGATGGAGGCGCGGATGCCGCCGCCGTTCGTGACGGCGATCGTTGCTCCGGCCGGCTTCGCGGCGTGCAGCACCGCATTCGCGATCAGGTTTCCGAGATTCGTCTCGCCGCGGCGCACCTGCGTGCGGCTGCCCTGGAGGTATACGTCCGACGTACCCACGACGGTCGACTTCAGTTCCTCGATAGGCGCCTGCAGCTCGGCGAGCTTGGCCGCGAACGCTTCGTCTTCGGCGATAAGATACTCGCCCGCTTCGTTCTGCGCATCGATCTCGATCAAGTCGTACGTCCAGTCGACGAGAACGCCGGCTTCGTCGAAGCTCGCGTCGAGGCGGCCGAGGAATTGGCCGTATTCGCCGGTCTGGGCGATGAGCGTCGGCTCGCCGTCCTCGTTCACGATCACGGCCTCGTCAAGGCGCGTATGCGAATGACCGCCGATAATCATGTCGATCCCTTCGACCGCTTCCGCGAGCTTCACGTCGTAGTTGTAGCCGAGATGCGTGAGGGCGATGATCTTATCGTAGCCCTTGGCGGTCAAGTCGGCCACCGTCGCCTTGGCGGCTTCGATCTCGTCCTCGAACGCGATGTTCTCGCCCGGGGAGGCGAGGAACGCCGTCTCCGGCGTCGTCAGACCGAAGACGGCGTATTGCTCGCCGCCGGCCTCGAGCACGGTCGCCGCATAGATCGAAGCGCCCCCGGCGTTCGCCGATACGCCCGACTTTACGAGATCCTTCAGTTCCGGCTCCTTCGAATAATCCACGTTCGCGCTGACGATCGGGAACTCCGCCTTCTCGACGAAGTTCGCGAACGCGGCCGGTCCCTTGTCGAATTCGTGGTTGCCCGGGACCATGGCGTCGTAGCCCATCCGATTCATGAAGTCCAGGTCCGCCAAGCCTTCATACTGATTAAAGTAAAGCGTGCCGGAGAAGACGTCTCCGGCGTCCAGGAGGATGGAATTCGGCGTCTCCGCGCGAATGTCCTGAATCGCGGTCCACCGGCGCGCGACGTTGTCGAGATGCGCGTGCGTGTCGTTCGTGAAGATGACGGTGAGATCGTGCGGATCGGCGGCTTGGACCTGCGGCTGGACCGCGAACAGGCCGACCAAGAGACTCGTCGCCGCGGCGACGGTGATCGCTCTGCGCGGGGCGCGCTGCGTCTGGCGGTAGTGCATACGGTGCTTCATCCTCCTAAGAATGCTATATGAATATATGATTTTACGAATCTAGCATACACTACTTTCATGAACGCCGTGTTAAGCGATTGTTAATGATTTGTGTTGACAACGATTCTCACCTTATCTATAATCATAACTAGATTAGAATTATTATAAATAAGTAATTATACAAAACATTAACGAGGTGAAGGGAATCGTGAACGGACAAGAACGTAATTTTCTCACGACGAACCAAGGCGTACCCGTAGGCGACAATCAGAATTCCCGCACCGCAGGTCAACGCGGACCGACTCTTCTTGAAGACTATCATTTAATCGAGAAGCTGGCGCATTTCGACCGCGAGCGCATCCCGGAACGCGTCGTGCACGCGAGAGGCTCGGGCGCTCACGGCGTCTTCGTACTCGAGAACAGCATGAAGCGTTACACGAAGGCGAGGTTCCTGCAGGAGCCGGGCGCGGAGACCCCGGTATTCGTCCGCTTCTCCACGGTCATCCACGGCCAGGGATCGCCGGAGACGGCGCGCGATCCGCGCGGCTTCGCGACCAAGTTTTACACGGAGGAAGGCAACTACGACATCGTCGGCAACAATCTGCCGGTGTTCTTCATCCGCGACGCGATCAAGTTCCCGGACATGGTGCATTCGCTGAAGCCCGCGCCGGATACGAACATCCAGTCGGGCGACCGCTACTGGGACTTCATGAGCTTATCGCCGGAGTCGACGCATATGATGACCTGGGTGATGTCCGATTACGGCACGCCGGCGAACTATCGGGAGATGGAAGGCAGCAGCGTGCATGCCTTCAAGTGGATCAACGCCCACGGCAACTATGTGTATGTGAAGTACAAGTGGGTGCCGCATCAAGGCGTACGCAATCTGACCCGAGCGCAGCTGAAGGAAGTGCAAGGCAGCGACTTCAGTCATGCGACGCGCGACTTGTACGACAACATCGCCGCCGAAAACTTCCCGAAGTGGGATCTCTGCGTGCAGATCATCGCGCCCGAAGATATCGACAACTTCGACTTCGATCCGCTCGATCCGACGAAGCTGTGGCCGGAGGAGCTCGTCCCGCTGCAGAAGGTCGGCACGATGACGTTGAACCGCAATCCGGGCAACTTCTTCGCGGAGGTCGAGCAGGCCGCGTTCTCGCCGAGCGCGCTGGTGCCGGGCATCGAGGCGTCAGAAGACAAGCTGCTGCAGGGACGGCTGTTCTCGTACCCGGACACGCAGCGATATCGCCTCGGGGCCAACTACCTGAACCTGCCGATCAACTGCCCGTACGCGCCGGTGCGCAACAACATGCGGGACGGCTATATGCAGACGAACCAGAACGGGTCGCCGATCGATTACGAGCCGAATCGCCATGCGAACGAGCCCAAGGAAGCGGCGGAGTATCGCGATAGCAGCATGCCTCTCGCCGGCAACGCCGGACGACAGAAGATTTCGAAGTCGAACGACTTCGGGCAAGTGAGCTACACATACCGCAAGTTCACGAAGGAAGAGCAGGACAACCTGGTCGCGAACCTCGTCGACGAATTGAACGCGGTGCACGAGCGGACGCGGCTGCTTGCGATCTGCAACTTCTACCGCGGCGACCGGGAGCTCGGCGAGCGGGTCGCGGCCGGTCTCGGCGTCGACATCTCCGGTTACTTGGCGCAGGTGGCGGCGAGCCGACATCAGTAATGCTAATTTGGAGCACGGGAGGAGGAACGCCGATGCACATCGAACCGAAGCCGACGCTCGCATCCGCCGCCGCCAGACTGGACCAGCTGCATATTCGATTGACGCCGCTGCGCTTCGCCGTGCTGGAGACGATGTACGCGCTGCCCTCGCGGCCGTCCGTGGACGCCTTGGTCCGGCACCTGCGCCCGCGCTTCCCGCGCGTGAGCGCGACGACGGTGCGCAACGCGGTGCATGTGTTCGATAAGATGGGCCTGCTGCCGGCGCCGAGCGCCGGCGGATCGAGCCAGGCGGGCTGAGCATAGGGAAGAGCCGATTCCGAAGTCTTCGACGACGGGCGGCTCTTTTTATTATTGCGGATAAGCGATCGGCTGTGCGGTTTCATTGGAGCTGCGAGAGTTGTGATTCGATAGCACTTGTATTTGTGCCCGGGATAATGGTAATATTTGTTGGGAACATGTGTTTGCCATCTCGCATTTTCCAATGATTGTTTCGTTAAGGAGCCGTTGCGTACATGATCCAATTGACGAACCGCCAGGCGCGACAATTTCTGCTATTGAAGCACGGGCTGTTGGGCGATTATCGATATGCCGGAAAGCAGGGAGTATTGGATTTCGTGCGGCAGGTCGGCTGTATTCAATACGATCCTATCGATGTATGCGGGAAAAACGCCGAACTGGTGTTGCAATCGCGGGTCGAAGGGTTTACCAAGAGCATGCTCGCCGAGTTGCTGTATCAAGATAGAAGCCTTGTCGATTATCCCGACAAAAATTTGGCCGTTATCCCCGTCGAGGATTGGCCGTATTTTGAGCGTTACAGGCAGGCCGCCCGACAACATGCCGAGCGCTATCCCGAGATGGAGCCGTTGGCAGAGCAAGTGCGGGCTCACATCCGCAATCATGGTCCGTTAAGCTCGGATGATCTAAAATTGGATGGGAATTTCGCTTGGCATTCGGCCATCCACTGGAGCGGCGGAACGAATTCATCCCGGTCGGTGCTGGAACAAATGTACTCGACGGGCGAGTTGATCATCCATCGCAAGAAAGGAACGCGGAAGTATTACGATTTCGCCGAGAAGTACATATCGCAGGACCTGCTGAACGCGCCGGAGCCGCTGAAGGACGAGCTGGAGCATCACAAGTGGCGGGTTCTGCGCAGAATCGGGGCTGTCGGCCTATTATGGAATCGCGCATCCGATGCTTGGTTGAACATATGGGGATTGAAAGCGGGGGAGCGCAACGAGGTTTTCCGCCGACTGTCGCAAGAAGCACGCATCGTTGCCGTTGCCGTGGAACGCTTGAAGGAAATCCTGTACTGCCGCTCGGAGGACTTGCCGCTTATCGAAACCGTTCTGCAAAATCCGGAGCCGGATTGGCGCTGCGAGCTGATCGCCCCGCTCGATAACCTCATATGGGATAGAAAACTGATCAACGCCTTGTTTGGATTCGATTACACCTGGGAGATTTACACGCCTGCAATCAAACGGAAATTCGGCTATTATACGCTGCCTCTGCTTTACGGGGAAAGCTTCGTCGGACGAGCCGAGGTCATCGCGGAACGACAAGCCGGGACGCTCGTTGTTCGAAACATCTGGTACGAGAACGACATAAAGCCGACAAAGCAATTGCGAACCGCGTTGAACCATTGTTTTCAACATTTCGCATTGTTCAACGGATGCGAGAAGTTTTCGATAGCGTCGGCGAATTGATGAGCGCTGGCGGACATGCCGGGCAAGCCGATCCCCGACTCCAACGCTCAGTGCATCCCTCCCGCGATGTACGGGCACGCGCAGCATCGGCGAAGACCGCTGGGCGTCCTAGGACAAGGTCCGCGAAAAAAAGATTGACACCGTCCATAAGAGCATGGTAATTTACCACATGTAAACAATTGGGTTTACATACTCTACTCGAATGAGACGGAAGGGAGGAATCGCGAATGTTGTCCATCGTCAACCATGCAGGAATGTTCGATCGTCGTCGCAATGGAGCCAATGACATTCGCGTGACCTCCGCGATTCCGAATACGCGTTCCGGGACGCTCGCCCAATAGGCGAAGTGTCTCCGGCACGCGATATACACGGTTTCTCAAGCGCAGGTCACGAAGATTCGTTTCGTGGCGTGCGCTTATTCATTTCATTCGAGGAATGAACGAAGCACACCGCGCAGTAAGAGAGCGGTGTGCTTTTTTTCGCTTAAGAAAGGGGTTGGCATTGTAATATGTTGTCTGTACTAGGAAAGTTAGGATGGTTTTTTCGTCTGGAATGGAAGCGGTATGCGATCGCGATTCCGCTGCTGATTTTCGTCGGCATTCTGGAGATTATCCCGCCGAAGCTGGTGGGGGACACGATCGACCGGATCCAGCAAGGCCGGCTGACGTGGGCGCTGCTGGCGGAGACGCTGCTGCTGCTCGGCGGCATCGCCGTCGTCGTGTACGGCATTACGTACATATGGATGTCCAAATTGTTCGGCGGCGCCTTCGTCGTCGAGCGGCTGCTGCGGTCCCGGCTGATGCGGCATCTGATGAAGATGACGCCGTCGTTCTACGAGAAGAATCGTACGGGGGATCTGATGGCCCGCGCGACGAACGACTTGAAAGACGTGGCGCAGACGGCGGGGTTCGGCATCCTGACGCTCGTCGACTCCACAGTATGGATGCTGACGCTGCTCGTAGTGATGACGACGCTCGTGTCGTGGAAGCTGACGCTCGCGGCCATCATCCCGCTGCCGATTCTCGCGATCTGCATCCAGGTATACGGCAATTGGATCCACGAACGGTTCAAGAAGGCGCAGGACGCGTTCGGCGACATGAACGACGGCGTGCTCGAGACCATATCCGGCGTGCGCGTCATTCGCGCGTTCGTGCAGGAGCGGGCCGCGGAGAAGCGGTTCGCGGACGTCACCGGCGACGTGCTCGACAAGAACATCGCCGTCGCCAAGATCGACGCGTTGTTCGAGCCGACGATCAAGATCGTCGTCGGCGTCAGCTACCTGATCGGCATCGGCTACGGCGCGTACCTCGTGTTCCATAACGAGCTGACGGTCGGCGCGCTCGTCACGTTCAACGTGTACCTCGGCATGCTGATCTGGCCGATGTTCGCGATCGGCGAGCTGATCAACATTATGCAGCGCGGCAACGCCTCGCTCGACCGGGTGAACGAGACGCTCCGTTACGAGCCGGACGTCGAGGAGCATCCGGAGCCGGTTCGGGCGTCGGCTCCGGGCGCGATTCGATTCAAGGACGTCACGTTCCGCTACCCGACGTCCGAGACGGCGAACCTCGACCGCGTCAACGTCACGCTCGAGGCGGGCAAGACGCTCGGCATCGTCGGCCGAACGGGCAGCGGCAAGACGACGTTCGTCAAGCAGCTGCTGCGCGAATATCCGGTCGGCGAAGGCGAAATTACGATCGGCGGCACGCGCATCGAACGGTTTGCGTACGACGATCTGAAGGGCTGGATCGGCTATGTGCCGCAGAGTCCGTTCCTGTTCTCGCGTTCGGTGCGGGAGAACATTCTGTACGCGAAGGGCGAAGCCGGCGCGGATCGGCTCGACGAAGCGATCGAGCTGTCGGCGTTCCGGAAGGATCTCGAATTTCTGCCGAACAAGATCAGTACCCTTGTAGGGGAGAAGGGCGTCGCGCTCTCGGGCGGGCAGAAGCAGCGGGTGTCGATCGCGCGGGCGCTGCTCGCCGATCCGCAAATTCTCATCCTCGACGACGCCCTGTCGGCGGTGGACGCGAAGACGGAGGCGGAAATCATCGGCAACATCCGCCGCTCCCGCAGCGGCAAGACGACGATCATCGTGACGCACCGCATCTCGGCGGTACAGCACGCGGACCATATTCTCGTCTTGGACGACGGCCGCGTCGTCGAAGAAGGCACGCACGAGGAGCTGCTCGCGCGGGGCGGCTGGTATAAGGAACAGTTCCAACGGCAGCAGGCGGAGGCGGCCGACGATGCGGCCGCGTCGTTGTAAACCCATTCCGCCGAGCGCGTCGATGTCCATACTATAAAGAAAGCGGGAGGGATCCCACCTTATGCACGACGAAGAGTTCGAATGGGAGCTGGACCGGGACGCGGCGCGCGCCGCAAAGCCCGGCAAGCGACTGCTTCAATATGCAATGACCTATAAGAAAACGATTATTATCGCGCTGATCATGCTCCTGATCGCGATCGGCACGGAGCTCGTCGGCCCGTTCATCGCGAAGCGCATGATCGACGTGCACATCGCCGGCATCGAGCAGCCGTGGTACCAGGCGCAGTCGGCGGACGAGGCGACGGTCGAATACGGCGGGGCGCTGTGGAAGCGCGCCGACCGGTTCGCGGAAGGCGAAGCCCGCGGCGAGGAAGCCCGCGTGCTGCAGGTCGGCCGCGGCTTCGTCTTCGTCCCGGGCGGCATCGAGACGGACGGCGAACGCGCGCTGACCGAGGACGGGCGCCTCGCTATCACGCGGGGCGGCGAAGAGCGTCTCTACGAAGCGGATGCGCTGACGAACGCGCAAATCTTCTCCTTCTACCGCCCGGAGATCGACGGCATCCTGCAGCTGTCTTGGCTGTACCTCGGATTGCTGCTCGTGTCGGCCGGCTTCAGCTGGGGGCAGCGCTATTACTTGCAGACGTCGGCGAACCGGATCATCCGCAAGATGCGCGACGACGTGTTCGCGCACATCAACCGGCTGCCGATCCGTTACTTCGACAACCTGCCGGCCGGCAAGGTCGTCTCGCGCATCACGAACGACACCGAAGCGATCAAGGAGCTGTACGTCACGGTGCTCGCGAATTTCTTCTCGGGGACGCTCTACATCGTCGCGATCATCGGCGCGATGTTCTTCCTCGATACGCGGCTCGCGATCGCCAGCATGATCGTCATTCCTTTGCTCGCGCTGTGGATCGTCGTCTACCGGAAGTACGCGGCGGGCTACAATCGCGTCATCCGCTCGACGCTGAGCGAGATGAACGGCATGATCAACGAATCGATCCAAGGCATGCCGATCATCCAGGCGTTCCGCCGCGAGAAGCAGACGGAGACCGAGTTCGAGGCGATGAACACCCGGTACTTCGATTACCGGAACAAGATGCTGCGGCTGAATTCGCTGACGTCGCATAATCTCGTCGGGGTGTTCCGGAACGTCGCGTTCGTCGCGATGATTTGGTATTTCGGCGGCGTCTCGATCAATGGGATTCAAGGCGCGGTGTCGCTCGGCGTGTTGTACGCGTTCGTCGATTACCTGAATCGAATGTTCCAGCCGGTCGTCAACATCGTCAACCAGCTGCCGAACCTCGAGCAAGCGCTCGTAAGCGCGGAGCGGGTGTTCGTCCTGCTGGACGAGAAGGGCGAGGACGTCGCCGACGCGACGATGCCGCGGTACCGCGGAGACGTGAAGTTCGACGACGTCTGCTTCTCTTATAAGGAAGGGGAGCCGGTGCTCAAGGGTATCTCGTTCGAGGCGAAGCAAGGCCAGACGGTCGCGCTCGTCGGGCATACCGGCTCGGGCAAGAGCTCGATTCTCAACCTGCTGTTCCGGTTTTACGACGTCGATTCCGGCCGTATTACGATCGACGGCATCGACATTAACACGCTGCCGCGGCAGACGCTGCGCCGCCATATGGGCATCGTGCTGCAGGATCCGTTCCTGTTCACGGGCACGATCGCCTCGAACGTCTCGCTGGACGATCCGAGCATCTCGCGCGAAGCGATCGAGAAGGCGCTGAAGGACGTCGGCGGCGAACGGATGCTGGCCGGCCTCGCGAACGGCATCGACGAGCCCGTCATCGAGAAGGGCAGCACGCTGTCCGCCGGCCAACGCCAGCTCATCTCGTTCGCCCGCGCGCTCGCGTACGATCCGGCGATTCTGATCCTGGACGAAGCGACGTCCAACATCGACACCGAGACGGAAGCGGTCATTCAAGAGGCGTTGGACGTCGTGAAGCAGGGACGGACGACGTTCGTCATCGCCCACCGGCTGTCCACGATCAAGAGCGCCGACCTTATTCTGGTGCTCGACCGGGGCGTCGTCGCCGAACGCGGCAGCCACGACGAGCTTATGGCGCTCGGGGGCAAGTACTACCAGATGTACCAGCTGCAGCAAGGCGGGGCGAAAGAAGAAGCCGGAACGGCGGCGCCGGTCATCGCGGCGCGGGCGTGACGTAAGCGCCGCGTCCGGGAAGAGGCCGGGAAGAGGTAAAGTATGAACGTTTCGTTACAGAGCCGTCTCGCGTTTGCGCGAGGCGGCTCCTTTTCATTATGATGGGGGTAGCATGTAATTCAAGGTAAAGGACGGGAACGCCGTTGGCACCGACCCAACAACGCAACTACACGCCGCTCATCGTGACGCTGTCCATCGTCATTAACGCGCTCGTGGCGATCTTGTTTTTCCTGCCGGAAGCCGAGGGATTGGACCATATCGACTGGACGATCCTTCCGATGATGAACGCGATCTTCAACAGCTTCACGTTCATCTTCCTGCTCGCGGCGCTAGTCTTCATCCTGCAACGCAATGTCAGGATGCACCGCAATTTCATCTTCGCCGCGTTCGCGTCGACGACGCTGTTCCTGATCTCGTACGTGACGTACCATTACGCGACGGAGTCGACGGCGTACGGCGGCGAAGGGGCGCTGCGGTACGTGTACTTCTTCATCCTGATCACGCACATCGTGCTCGCCATCGCCATCGTGCCGCTGGCGCTCGTGACGACCGCGCGGGGGCTGACGAACCAGACGGAGAAGCATCGCAAGATCGCGCGGTGGACGATGCCGATCTGGCTGTACGTCAGCTTGACGGGCGTCATCGTCTACTTGATGATTTCGCCGTATTACGCATAACGACGCGCTTGCGAGCCGATCCGGAATCTCCGGGTCGGCTCGTTCGCCGTATAGGGCCGGATTTCTGGGAAAAAGTAATTCTACATCCAGAGACGGAGGACGGCGCGATGGAAATACGGCTCGGGTACGTGTCGACGGCGCTTGCGATCTTCAATAACACGCCCAGCTCTACCTTCACTTACAAGCGGTTCGCGGAGCTTCCCCGGGAAGAGGCCATGGAGCGCGTCATCGCGGTCGCTCGCGGCAATTTGGAGGCGACGCGCCGCATTCTGTATTATAACGCGGCGCACGGCGTGCGGCTGTTCCGGCTCAGCTCCGCGCTCGTGCCGCTTGCGACGCATCCGGACGTCGAGCTCGATGTACGGGAGCTGTTCGGGGAGGAGCTCGCGGCCTTAGGCGCGTTCGCGCGCCGGGAAGGAATGCGGCTGTCGATGCATCCGAACCAGTTCACGCTGCTCAACGGCAGCGATAAGATCGTCGCGGCGGCGGTTCGCGACCTGGAGTATCATGCCGGCTTGCTCGAGGGAATGGGACTCGGCGACGAGCACGTCGTGAACATCCATATCGGCGGCGTATACGGCGACAAGGCGTCCGCGATCGAGCGGCTGCACGAGAAGCTGCCGGACGTACCGGAGCGCATCCGCGCCCGGCTGACGTTCGAGAACGACGACAAGACGTACACGCTCGAGGAGACGCTCGCCGTCTGCGAGCGCGAAGGGCTCCCGATGATGCTCGATCTGCACCACGACGCTTGCAATCCGTCGTCTTCGTCGCCGCTCGACGCGCTGCCGCGCATCGCGGCCACTTGGGGCCGGCGCCCGATGAAAATCCACGTCTCGTCTCCGAAGTCCGAGAAGGAATTTCGCGCCCACGCCGACGACGTGGAGCCGGGGCCGGTCGCGGACTTCCTGCGGGGCTGCCGCGAGGCGGGACTGCCCCGGATCGACGTGATGGTGGAGGCGAAACGGAAGGACCTCGCTTGTCTGCGCCTCGCCGCGGAGCTGGCCGGCATTCGGGGCGTCAAGCGCGTGGACGGTGCGGTGCTGCGGTGGTAAATCACAGAGTTTCGCAGGGCGAAGGCAGGGGCCGGGCCGGGCACGGCTTCCCCGATGTTCTAAAATATGCTAATATGAATACGATTGGCGTCATGGAAGTCGCTGATTCATCTGGAATGGAAACAGACCAAGAGGATTCGGTGAAGCGAACGGACATGATGATTCAAGAGGAACTAAAGAAGATCAGCAGTTATGTCAGCAAGCTGCTTCGGCAGAAATTCGGGCGGGGCCCGGAGGCTTGCTTCGCGTCCGCGGGTAACCGGTTTCTAGTCATTACGGTTCGAGGGTTCCTGTCCCCGATGGAAGAGGTGCTCCTGCAGCACGACAAGGAGGACAGCGTGGACCGGACGCGTTCGATTATCGTGTCGTCGATGCTCCCCGAGCTCAAGGGCGTCATCAGCGTCTCGCTGGGCGTAGAGGTCGATCGCTTTTATCACGATTGGAACTATTCGAGCAACGCGGGCGTCGTCGTCGCGGTGTTCGGGAAGGAGCTCCCGTTCGCGACGAGCGTCGAGGCGACGCCGCTGCCCAAGACGATGGACATCGATGCGTTCCGCGATGAGGTGAACCGGATCAGCGGATACGTGCAGAAGGCGCCGGAGGGGCTGGAAATCCATGCGATCTCCCCGAAGCTGTACGTCATCCTGCGGGTCGGCATCTTAATTCCGATCGAGCAGGCGTTGCTCGAGCGCGGCTTCGACCGGGAACTGCGAATCGCCAAGGATCAGTTGGAGAAGCAGCTGTTCCAACAAAATCCGATCTTTTCGCAGCTGTTGGGCGGCCCGTTGGAGAACGTATTCGTCGATTGGAACTTTGCGGAAGACGAGGGTATCGTCTGTTTTCAATTGAAATAACGAATTCGGTAGACGAAAGAAACCATCCGTTGGATGCCGTCTTTCCATGGCCTAGCTTTCTAAACGGGAGTTAGGTCCTTTTTTCTGTTCATAGGTCGAAGAAGGCAGGTGAGTGGATGAGAACGTTCGGTTACTTCGCCCTGGGGGCGGCCGTCGTGGCGTTGGATCTGTGGCTGAGCAGCGTCTTGGCCGGACCGGCGCGGTTCGCGTGGATCGTCGCGTCCAACGTCGTTCTCTTCGCCGGCTTCGGCTTGCTGATGCGGAAGCTCTATCGGGATATTCGAACCGCGGAACGCGGCTTGATGCGGTTCGCGCGGGAAGCCGTGAGTTTTTATTCGCTGCAAGGGAACTTTATGGATATGAACGAAGGCAACGAGCGGCTGACCGGGTATTCCAAGGCGCAGCTGCAAAGCTCGTCGTTCGACGCTTGGTTTCCCGAGCCTTGGCGTTCGCGCGCCCGCGAGGCGTTCGCGCTGGCGGTGGAAGGGCGGCCGCAGCACTTCGATGCCATATGCAAGAGGAACGACGGGACGACGGTCGACGTGGAGGTATCCTACGTCCCGGTGTTATCCGGGAATCGGATCGTCGGCGTCTATGGCATTCTGAAGGATATCTCGGAGATGAAGCGCAACCGAGAGCTGCTCCAGCAGTCGGAGAAGCTGGCCGTCGTCGGCGAGCTGGCGGCCGGCATCGCGCACGAAATCCGCAATCCGCTCACGAGCCTTAAGGGGTTCATGCAGCTGTCCCACGAGAACGCCCCGACGTACTACACCGAGATCATGCTCTCCGAGATCGACCGCATCCACGCGATTACCAGCGAGCTGCTCTTGCTCGGCAAGCCGAAGCCGTTCGATTTCGAACATAAAGCGTTGACGCCGATGCTCGAAGCGATTCTTACGCTCGTCAATACGCAGGCGATCTTGTATAACGTGCAAATCTTGACGGACATTCGCCCCGGGGCGGAGAATGTCGTCGTGCGGTGCGAGGAGACGAGAATCAAGCAGGTGTTTCTGAACGTCCTGAAGAACGCCGTCGAGGCAATGCCGAACGGGGGGGAATTGAGGATTCGACTGGAACGGCAAGGCGCATTCGTTCGAGTCACCGTAACGGATCAAGGGGTCGGCATCGCGCAGGAGCAGCTGGCGAGACTCGGGCAGGCGTTCTTCACGACGAAGGAGAACGGCACCGGGCTCGGGCTCATGGTCAGCTTCAACATTATTGAACAGCACGGGGGCCGGCTCGCGATCGAGAGCGAAGCGGGCGTCGGGACGACGGTGGACATTCGGCTGCCGATATTAGACAAGTAAGGAGGCTGCGGCGGATATGAGTACGCAGTGGACCGAGGTGCAACAACGTTATATGGAGGAGGCGGTACGCCTCGCCGAGCGCAACGTCGCAATCGGGAACGGGGGGCCGTTCGGCGCCGTCATCGTGAAGGACGGTCGCGTCATCGCGACGGGCGTCAACGAGGTAACGAAAAAGGGAGACCCGACGGCGCATGCGGAGGTGCAGGCGATCCGGGAGGCGTGCCGCGAGCTGGGGACGTTCCAGCTGACGGACTGCGAGCTGTATACGAGCTGCGAGCCTTGTCCGATGTGCATCGGCGCGATCTATTGGGCGCGGCCGAAGGCGGTGTACTACGCCGGGACGAAGGACGAAGCCGCGGAGATCGCGTTCGACGATCGGTTTATTTACGAAGAGCTGGACCGGCCGATGGCGGAGCGGCGGCTGCCGATGAAACGGATCGCGCCTGAAGGCTACAAAGCGCCGTTCGAGGCGTGGGCGGCTTCGGTCCGGAAGGTCGAATACTAAGGGAAGCGACGATTGGCGGGGAGGGCCCTGCCGATCGTCGCTTGTTTTATTACAGGCCGTATACCGCGGCGCCCGTCAGCGCGGCGACCCCGACGAGCGCCCACGGCGGCAGCTTCCAGAAGGCGATCAGCGCATAGAACGCTGCGGCGATCGCGAAGTCGAGGGGCGTCTTCACGGCGTTCGCGAACAGCGGGTCGTACAGCGCTGCGAGCAGCAGGCCGACGACGGCGGCGTTGATGCCGTAGACGGCGTGAGCGACGCCGGCGACGCGGCGAAGCGCCTGCCAGAACGGCATGACGCCGATGACGAGCAGATAGCCCGGCAGGAAGATCGCCGCCGTGGCGATCGCCGCGCCGGCCCAGCCGTGGGAGGCGGCGCCGAGATACGCCGCGAATGTGAACAGCGGGCCGGGCACCGCCTGCGTCGCGGCGTAGCCCGCTGCGAACGATTCGGCGGACACCCAGCCGTTCGGGACGACCTCGCGCTCGAGCAGCGGCAGCACGACGTGGCCGCCGCCGAATACGAGCGAGCCGGCGCGGTAGAAGCTCTCGAAGAGCGAGAGCAGCGGCGGCAGCCAGCCGGCTTCGCGGGCGAGCGGCAAGCCGAGCAGCAGCGCGCCGAAGACGACGAGCAGCGCCGTCGCGCCGAACCGCCCGCGCGGGGCGGCGATCGGCTCGGCGTCCGCCGCCGCTGCCGGCGGCGCCCCTCGCTTCAGCGCGAAGCCGACCGCGCCGGCGGCCGCGATCGCCGCGACCTGGACGGCGGCGTGCGGCAGCAGCTGCACGGCGGCGGCGGTCGCGACCGCGATGGTTGCGCGCGGCTTGTCGGGCGCGAGCGTGCGGCCCATGCCGAGCACGGCCGTGGCGACGATCGCAATCGCCGCGAGCTCGAGCCCGCGCAGCCAGCCGGCGCCGGCCGCGCCGGGCGCGGCCGCGCTCGCCCAGGCGAAGGCCGCGAGCAGCGCCGCCGACGGCAGCGTGAAGCCGAGCCACGCGGCGATCGAGCCGAGCCAGCCGGCGCGCTGCCAGCCGATCGCGATGCCGAGCTGGCTGCTCGCCGGTCCCGGCAGCAGCTGGCAGAGCGCGACGAGATCGGCGAAGCTGCGGTCGTCGAGCCACTTTTTCCGATGAACGTATTCCTCCCGAAAGTATCCGATATGCGCCGTGGGCCCTCCGAACGAGAGCAATCCGAGTTTCAAAGCGGTCGCGAACGTCTGCAGCCATCTGGATTTCATCCGAATCCCTTCCTCTCTGGGACATTCTAGCATAGCTCGGGGTTTCTTGTGTCAAGCGAGCGTTAAATCCGCATTGACGAAGCCGCCGAACGTCTTTACGATAAGGGGACTACGCGGAATTCGGAAAGAAGGCGCTGTCTAGAATGCTCGACAAACTTAATAGCGGATTGGAGAAGGCGCTCCCCCTCATCACGCCGATCAGCGTGTGCATCGGGGTCTTAGCCGCCGGCGATCTCTCGGGCTATCGCGAGTGGACGCCTTGGATCTTCGCCTTCATGACGTTCTCGGGCAGCATCGGCATGAATCTGAAGCAGCTCGTGGGCGTGCTCTCGCAGCCGCTGCCGCTCATCGCGACGCTGGTCGTCCTGCATGCGGCGATGCCGCTGCTCGCGCTCGCCGCCGGACATGCGCTGTATCCGAACGATGCCTATACGATCACAGGGCTCATTGTGGCGGCCGCGATCCCTACCGGCATTACCAGCTTCGTATGGGTGGCCATATTGAAAGGGAATGCGCCGCTGACGCTCGCGATCATCCTGGTGGATACGATGCTGGCGCCGCTCGTCGTGCCGCATACGGTCGCCGCCTTGATCGGGGCGAAGGTCGAGATGGACGCCGCCGCGATGATGCAAGGCCTCTTCTGGATGATCGTACTGCCGTCGCTGCTCGGCATGGCGCTGAACCAGTGGACGCAGGGCCGCGTCAAGACCGTATGGGGGCCGCGCCTCAGCCCGTTCTCGAAGATCGCCATGGGCGTCGTCGTCGCGATTAATGCGTCCGTCGTCGCGCCGTATTTGCAGAAGATCGACGCCGCGCTGCTCGCCCTTGCGGGGACGGTGCTCGTCCTGGCGGCGGCAGGCTACGGGCTCGGCTGGCTCGCCGCGCGCGGGCTGCGGGCCGACCGCGGGACGACCGTCGCGCTGACGCTGAACGGCGGCATGCGCAACATCAGCGCGGGGGCGGTGTTGGCGGTGACGTACTTCGCGCCGCCGGTCGCCGTGCCCGTCGTGCTCGGCATGCTGTTCCAGCAATCGCTCGCGTCGCTGTTCGGCCGACTGCTCGGCAGAGAGGCGAAGGCTGCCTCGACGACGACGCTCGCGCTCAAGCGCCGCGGGGAACAAGGGATGCGTCAATAAAAAAACAACCGGCCTCGGTTCGCGTGTTCGACGCGAAAAAGCCGGTTGTTTTCTTATGCATCTAATTCGTCTTCGTCGCCTGGAGCGCCGCGTCCTTCTCCTCGCACGCTTCGGAGCAATACCCGCCCTTCGCTTCTTCGCAAGCTTCGCAGACGATATGGTGGTTATGGCAGAAGTCGTACGTGCAGTTGATATACTTCTCCGACGGCGTGCCGCAGTGGAGACACTTGCCGACGATCGTCTCCTCGTCGGTCTGGTTCACGCGCACGGTAATGCGTTCGTCGAACACATACAGCTTCCCGTCCCACAATCGGCCCTTCACTTCGGGGTCCTTGCCGTACGTCACGATACCGCCGTCCAGCTGGCTGACGTCCTTGAAGCCTTCGCGGAGGAGGAAGCCAGACAGCTTCTCGCAGCGAATGCCGCCCGTGCAGTACGTCAGCACCTTCTTGTCCTTGAATTGGGACAAGTTCTCGCGAATCCACTCCGGGAACTCCCGGAACGACTCGACCTCCGGACGAATCGCGCCGCGGAAGTGGCCGACGTCGTATTCGTAATCGTTGCGGCCGTCGAGGACGATCACGTCCTCCTGCTGCAACGCCTCCATGAACTCCTTCGGCTTCAGCCGCTTGCCCGTCAGCTGATTCGGGTCGACGTCGTCCTCTAGACGGAACGTCACCAGCTCGTTCCGCGGTCGGACGAATATTTTCTTGAACGCATGGCCGTCGGCCTCGTCCACTTTAAAAATCATATTTTGAAAGAGAGGATGAGCATGCATATAATCCATGTACGCCTGCGCCTGCTCCGTTGTGCCGGAGAGGGTGCCGTTGATGCCTTCGCGGGCGACGAGGATGCGGCCCTTCACGCCGAGCTCCTTGCAGTAGGCTAAGTGCTCTTTGGCGAATTCCTCGTGATTTTCGATCGTCACATATTTATAGTAGAGCAACACTCGGTACGGCTTGGTCGATGACGTTGCAGTCGTCGTCGATGTCGTCATGCGCGTTCACACCTTCATCCTTCGTAATTTATATCGATTCAATGATACCACAGTTCTAACGGCGCACACAAAAACCCCGCCGCAGCGGGGTTCTCTGGGATTGCGCGATTATTGGATGTTCCGTACGATCGAAACCTCGACGCGGCGGTTCTGCGCTCGGCCTTCCGCCGTATCGTTCGAGGCGACAGGCTTGTACTCGCTGTAGCCGACGCTGGAGAAGCGTTCTTGGCCGACGTTCGGATTTTCCAGCAGCACCGCCATGAACGTCAGCGCGCGTTCGGCGCTGAGATGGAAGTTGGACGGGAACTGCGACGTCTTGATCGGCACGTTGTCCGTGTGGCCCGAGACGACGACCTCGTAGTTCGGATACTGCTCGAGCAGCTCCGAGATCGTGCCGGCCAACTCCCGGGATTCCGGCTTCAGCTGCGCGCTGCCCGAGGCGAATAACGTGTTGTCGCTGATCGTGATCTTCAGCTGCTGATTGTCGAGCTGGGTGTCCAATTGCGTCGTGAGCCCCTTCTCGTCGATATATTGATCGATCTTGCGCTTGAGCTCCATCAGCTGTTCGGTTTCTTCCTGCATCTGTTTCTCGAGCTCGCTCTTCGAGTCGTTCTCTTCTTTGCCCTTGTTGGCGACGCCGACGCTGTTTTGGCTGGGGACGGGCGACACGTTCTCCATGAAGCTCGGTCCGCCGCTAAGCGCCGCTTGGAACGACATTTTGATCTGTTCGAACTTCTTCTGATCGACCTGACTCGAGGCGAACAAGACGATGAACAGGGCGAGCAGGAGCGTCAAGATGTCCGCATACGGCACGAGCCACGACTCGTCCATATGCTCTTCGTGATCATGCTTGTGCCGTCTTTTGCTCACCGGCCGCTTCCCCCTTCTGCTCGGCTGCCCGCTCCGTAGGCGTCAGGTATACGGAAAGCTTCTGGTTAATCGCGACGGTGGACACGCCGGACTGGATGGACAAGAGGCCTTCGACCATCATCGTCTTCAGCTCGATTTCATGCTTGGAGAACCGCTTCAGCTTGTTGGCGAGCGGATGCCATAGCACATAGCCTGTGAAAATGCCGAGCAGCGTCGCGATGAACGCCGCGGCGATCGAGTGGCCGAGCTTCTCGATGTCGGACAGGTTGCCGAGCGCCGCGACGAGACCGACGACGGCCCCAAGCACGCCGAGCGTCGGCGCGTACGTGCCGGCCTGCGTGAAGATGAGCGCCCCCGCCTTGTGGCGTTCCTCGATCGCGCTCACTTCCTCCATCAGCACGTCATGCACGAAGTCTTGGTCGTTGCCGTCGATAATCATGCGCATGCCGTTGCGCAGGAACGGCTCCTCGATCTCGTCGACCTTGCTCTCGAGCGCGAGCAAGCCTTCCCGGCGCGTAATCGTCGCCCATTCCATGAACATGCGAATGATTTCCGTCTTGCTGATCTGCTTCTGACCGAGGAACGCGATCTTGAACAGCTTCGGCACCTTCTTCAGCTCCGACATCGGGAAGGCGATGAAGATCGTCGCTACGGTTCCTCCGAAGATAATCAGGAACGCGGCGGGGTTATTTAAACTGGACATCGGCGCGCCCTTCATCACCATGCCGACGAACACTGCGACGAGTCCCAGCACTAGACCTACTATTGTTGACTTCTCCATGTCAAAGCACGCTCCTCTTCCGTATGTACCAATACTTCCTATATTATATTAACTTTCGACACGATAAAAGAATCTATCGTCTTTATCGGCAGCATTCGACGATTCCTGTAGAGGATTTTACGCGTGCGCGAATGGAAGATATACCATATTGACAACTTCGGTCGGACCCCTGCCGGGGAGCGGCAGCTCGTATTCGTCCGTCTCCCGAAAGCCGGCGCGCGCGTACGCCTTCCTCGCGCGGACGTTGTCTTTCGCGACCTCGAGATCGACGATGCGGCCCGGGTGGAGGGACGCCGTCTCGCGGGCGAGGAAGGCGGCGAAGTCGGCGCCGCGCCCCGCGCCGCACGCGTCGGGACAGAGGCCGAGCCCGAGCCGAACGATCGGAGGGCCGCGCTCTGCGGCGAGCGGGAGCCATTGCGCGAAGCCGATCAATCGGTCGTCTTCGTATACGGAGCGATAATGCTTGCCGCGGTCGTCCGGGTCGGCGAAGTCTCGCCCCTCGCGGACGGCTTGCTCCCAAGCGGGCCAGTCGTAGACGTCATAGGGCGGCGGATACCGCCATTCGCAAATTTCGGCGGCGTCGCGTTCGCTCATCGGCGCCATGCGGTAGGGAGGCGACGGTGCGGACGGTTGCATAGGCGGAGCCTCCTTCATCGAATATTACAGTTTGATTATAAAGTGCCCCTTGCCCTTCTCACGATTCGGACTCTCTGCTAATATAGCAGAAAGCGCGTGAAACGGGTTGTACGGAAACGAGAAAGGGTGTAGAGAATGCGGCATATCGTAAGTCCGGAGAAGGCGTACTCGAAGTGGAAGGAACGGGAAGCGGTATTCGTCGATTGCCGTTTCATGCTGGGACAACCGCAGTCGGGGGCCGACGCTTACGTGACGGAGCACATTCCGGGCGCCTTTTATTTAGACTTGGAACAGGACTTGTCCGCGCCGAAGCGCGAAGACGGCGCCGGCGGGCGCCACCCGCTGCCGGATCTCGACCTGCTGGCCGACAAGCTGTCGCGTATCGGCATCGCGCGGGGCCGTTGCGTCGTCGCGTACGACGACCAGGGCGGCGCGATGGCGTCGCGGCTTTGGTGGCTTCTCGCTTACATGGGGCACGACGAAGCATACGTCCTTGACGGAGGCTTCGCGGCTTGGAAGCAGGCGGGCTACCCGACGGCGCGCGGCGCGGAGGAGCCGCCGGCCGTCGCGGCTGCGCGGTTCGTGCCGCAGGTGCGCGCCGATTGGCTCGTGACCGCGGAGGATATCGCCGCGCGGCGGGAGCGGATCGAGACGGGGCGCGTCGTGCTGCTCGATTCGCGGGAAGAATCGAGGTATCGCGGGCTCGCGGAGCCGATCGATAAGGTGGCGGGGCATATTCCCGGCGCCCGGCATTCGTTCTGGAAGGCGAACTTGGACGCCGAAGGGAGATATCGCCCGCTGAAGGAGCAGATGAAGCGGTTCGAGCCGCTCCAGGGCGCGGAGGAGATCATCGTCTATTGCGGGTCGGGCGTGACGGCGTGTCCGAACGTGCTCGCGCTGCGCGAGGTCGGCTTCACGAACGTGAAGCTGTACGCGGGCAGCTGGAGCGATTGGATCAGCGACGCGTCGAGACCGGTCGCGTTGGGAGACAAGTAAAAGGCTAAGTACCGCGTCGAATGCGGGATAGAGGGCTGCAACAGGTATTGAGCACGAGACCACCTGTCGCAGCCCTCTTTCGGCTTTCCGTTGACCTGCTTGCAACATACCGGTTAGAAATCTCGAAGCTACGGCATCTACTTCATGTGGACGCAGGAGGTGAGGAGTTGCAAACGGAAATCCAGCCGAAGCCCGATCATGAGCTTGTGGCGAGAGCAAGGGAAGGCGATCCGGATGCTTTCGGCGAGCTGGTGCGCCGGCATCGGGCAAGGGCGATCGGCGTGGCGAAGACGCTGACCCAGGATCCGCACATGGCCGAGGATATCGTGCAGGAAGCGCTGGTGAAGGCATTCCTCAAGCTCGGTACGCTGGTAGACGAGGGGCGCTTCGCCCCTTGGTTATCGCGGATCGTGCGCAATGAGGCGTACATGAAGCTGCGCCGGGGAGGACCCCACGGCAAGGAACGGCCGTTCGCCGCCTGGACGGGCTTCCCCAACCGCGGGATCGCGCGAACGAACGAGAGCCATGCCATGGCGGATCTCTCCGCACGCAGGGAGTGAGAGGCGCGTTGAAGCTTGCGCTCGAGCACGCGCATGTACAGCAGTTCCCGGAGGACGAGAGCGCGGGACATCGCAACGGTCTCGCTGCATTCGACGCCTGGATCCACGCGTTCGAACAGCGAAGCGCCAATCCGTTCGGCAATGCCGTGAATACGGGCAAGGTATGCGATGCGCGCGAGTTCGCCGTGCAGTTCCTTCAGGAGTTGGCGGAGAGCTGGGAGCGGCCGGGGGATGAACCGCTGCGTCGATTGGCCTCCGAGAAGCCGCGGATCGGTGCAATCTGTCGATCATGCGCGAGATGTTCCCATTCCCGCACGGCGGCGAACCCGGACGCGACGCGGAGGCGACCCGGGCGATCGAGCTGCTCAGGGAAGCGAGGGAAGCGGAGACGGAGGGCGTCGCGATTCTCGTTCGCATGCTGGAGCTGCTCGAGCAGGATGCGTAGGCCAGCATGTCGAATTTCATAGTTACATCCAGAATTACAACTTCTATACATAGGCGAAGGAGAAAGGCTCGCACACTCTGGGAGAGGTTGGGGAACGATGGCCGAGATCGAGATCGTAAACATGTACTTGCAAGACGTGCCTGCGATGCGCTTTATCGGGAAGCGGTACGGCGACGAGGATCGGGTGGACGGCGGCTTCGGCGCGCGATGGGGCGAGTGGGACGCGAACGGCTGGATGGTGGCGTTGACGCAGCATCTGAACGGCGTGCCGGGAGGCCGGCTGGACGTCGAGGACGGCGATGCTTGTATCGGACTCATGCGCTGGAAGGAAGACGAGCCGTTCCAATATTGGATCGGCATGTTCGCGGCGGGCGATGCGCCCGTTCCAGAGGGCTGCGCCGCGGTTGAGTTTCCGCCGTCCACGTTCGGCATCTGTTGGCTGCGAGGCAAGGAACCGGACATCTTCGGCAAGGAGATGATGTGCGCCGACCGTCTGAAGGAGGCGGGGCACGAGATCGCAACGGACGAGCGGCAGGCCTATTGGTTCTTCGAGCGCTATGCGACGTCCCGGTTCATGGCGCACGTCGACGGCGGCGGCGACGTGATCCTGGATATCGGTCACTTCATCAGCCGATAAATCGATGCGCTGCCTGCTCGCGCCAAGCGCGCTAAGGCGGAAGGCCGAGTGACTGTCCATGATGCGGGACGGCTTCTCGGCCTTCGCGCTTTCTGTCGATAGCGGTCGCCGGCGGGCGTGCAACCTTCGGTCGCCTTCGCTTCGTCTGTAGAGGCGAGGAGGTGGCCGCATCGATGAACAAATTCGTCTTGACGCTGTTGGTCGTGCTGGGAACGATTGTTTTAAGCGCACCGAACGGTGCGCAGGCGCTGTCGTGCGCCGAAATGCCGACGGCGGAAGAAGCGTATGAGCGGTACGACGGGATCGTGCTCGCGAAGGTAGAGCGGATCGAGCGCGAGCGAAGCGGCGGCTCTGCAGAGCATACGGGCGAGCATCATCGCGTCGCCTTGACGGTCGAACGCAGCTTTAAAGGCGTCGAGGAGCCGTCGATCGCGGTACGAGAGAACATAACGTGGGGCGCGTTGAACGGGCCGAGCGAGATCGGCGAGACGTATTTGTTTTTCCTGAAGCAGATGGGCGAAGGGTGGGAGCATCCGCTGTGCGCGCCGACGATGCCGGCTTCTACGGCCGAAGGGGCAATATCGGCGTTAGCGGACAAGGAATTGCCGATTCGGCGCCCGGCCGTCGAGCCGTTGGAACGAATTGCCGAAGGGGCGGCGCCCGGCAACCCGCCGGGTTCGACGGAAGGCGCGGAGCGCGACCCCGTCTTCGCCGTCTTCGGCGGACTCGTCGTCGTTCTAATCGCGGTTGCGCTGCGCGGGCGACGCGCGTAATAAGGCAGAAAGCCAGAGGCTCTATTCGGCCTCTGGCTTTCGTGCGTTCTGCGTCGCTCGCAGACGGGTCAGCCGTTCTCCGCGCGCTCGGGCCGCATCCCTAAGCTGACGAACGCGGCCGCCAGCGAGACGGCTGCGGCGAGGAAAAATACAGGCAGCAGCGTGAACGCCTTCATCATCGGGCCGGCGGCCGCGGTGCCGGTCACGGTGCCGGCCATGAACAGCGGCGTCAGAATCCCGTTAACCCGTCCGACGTAGGCCTCGTCTACCCACTTCACGAGAAGCGATCCCAGGACGACCTGGACGAACGCTAGCGCGAAGCCGACCATGAATCGCATCGCCGCGGTCAATCCGAGCCAAGGGGACAACGCCTCGGCGATCATCGACCCGGCGAGCAGGGCGAAGCCGACGAAGGTGACGGCGCGAACGTTCAGCTTCGAAGCGGATGTCGCGGCGATCGCGGCGCCGACGAGCAGGCCGACGCCGGAGGCGGCGTATAACCATTGCAGCGACTCCTTCGGCAAGCCGAGCCGATCGGTCACGAGGAAGACGTCCAGCGGAGCGACGAGTCCGGAGGCGAGCCCGAGCAAGGCGAACGAAGCGGCAAGCACGAGCAGGCTGCGCTTGCCGCGCACGAAGCGAAGGCCATCCGCCATGTCGGCGAGCAGCGAGACGTCGCGTCGCTCGGCGTCGCGGACGAACGGAGGCAAGGCGCACTGAACGAGGCCGGATAGGAAGAGCAGGGCGGCCAGCGTCGCAAGCGATGCCTCGAGGCCGAGCCAGGAATAGCACAGCGTGCCGACGATCGGTCCGAAGATGAGGAAGAGCGACATCGCGCCCTGCGATAACCCGATGGCGGCGCCGACCTGCTCCTCGGGTATATGGCGCTTGAACAGAATGGCCGAGGACGGCTGAGAAAATTGCGTCACGACGGCCGACACGGCGGCAGCGGCGAAGACGGCTTGCCAAGATCCGTAAGCGACGAAGCCGAGAATCCCGAGCATCGACAAGGCGCTGAGCCAATCGCCGGCAATGACCGTCTTCTTCGGATTCCATCGGTCGGCGAGCGCGCCGCCGATGAACGAAAACAGGAAAATCGGCGCATATTCGAACAGCGTTAGCAGCGAAACGGCGACAGGGTCGTCGTTCGTCTGTTCCATGACGTAAAAGAGAAGCGCCATATTCCGCACCCAGATTGCAAGCTGTTGAATCAAGTCGGCCGTGAACACGATACGGAACACGCGATTTCGCCATAACAAGACCAAAGAAATGCCTCCATTCCATAAAAAACCGACCGTCCGGTCTAATAAAATCGAAAAAAAATTAGTCGTTCTGGATCCCTTGCAGCAGAACGTCGACCGCTCTCTTGTATAATGCGGACAGCCGTTCCATATCGACCTCGTAATACGCGATGCTAAGTCCACCCAGCAGCCCGGAGAGGATGTACGTCATATCCTCCAGCGGAATATCCCGGAACTCGCCGTTCGCGATGCCTTCCTCGATGACGCGTTGGAACGCCGGGTAGTGCAAGCGCGTCAGCGCATGAAGCCGATCGCGAATCTCTGCGTCCCCCTCGGTGCTTCCGGCGAATTCTTCGCCCGCGCGAACGAGCGGGTTGCGGAAGTCGTCGGCGTAGTGCGCGGCCAAGCGGTACAGCTTCTCCTTCGCGGTCGATAGCGGCGCCTCCAGTCGGCTCCATTCGTCGAGCCAAGCTTGCATCGACTGTTCGAGAATGTACAGGAACAGCGTTTCTTTGTTTTTGAAGTGGTAATAGATGCTGCCCTTGCTCGAATCGGACGCCTTGCGAATGTCTTCGAGCGTCGTGGCGGAATAGCCCTTTTCCTCGAAAAGGGTTCTCGCCCGCTGCGCGATATTGCGCTTCGTCTGTTCCCCGTGCTCGGCGGAACGCGGCATGGTCGACGCCTCCCTTTTCCTAAACTGACCGACCGGTCTAATTAGATTATATCTTCTCCTCGATGGAAAGCAAAGCGGCAAAAAAAAA
>JAPSKX010000041.1:5390-28703 GCA_031181325.1 Paenibacillus sp. | reverse complement strand
GCCGGCGCGACTCGCGGCCGGCACATAATTCAAGACGTCGTCGAGCCGCGCCGACGCCTTGCCGTACCAGAGGTACCGCGCGTTCCGGTACCCGACCATCGAATCGAGCGTGTTCGCCGCGCGATAGAAATAAGCGCCCGCCGCCCCGCCGAGCAGGGCGAAGACGACCGGCGACAGCACGGCGTCGACCGTATTCTCCGCGACGGTCTCCACCGTCGCGCGCGTCAACTCGGGCTCGTCCAACGCGCCCGTGTCCCGTCCGACGATGTACCCCGTATACGTCCGCGCCTCGTCCAACCGCCCGCCCTCGAGCGGTCGATATACGCGCATCCCCGCGTCCGCGAGCCCGTGCCACGCGATCGTCGTCGAGATCAGCCAGACGTTCGCGGCATAGCCGAGCCACGGATGAATCCAGAGGCAGAGCCGCACGATCCCCCACGCCGCAAAGGCGCACGCCGCTACCGTCGACGCGCATAACAAAACGCCGACCAGGAACGACCGCCCCCTCGGCGCTTCGACGTACGTCTTCCTCTCTACCCATCGAATCCACCGGCCGATCGCGACGACGGGATGCGGCAGCCGCGCGGGATCCCCGACCGCCAGATCGACGGCGAGCGCCGCGAGCGTCATCCAGAGCGTCTCTTCCCATGTAAACAGCGCGATCCCCGTCATAGTCGATACTCCCGGCTCTTGAGCTCGATCGGAATCCCGGAGGAGACGAGGAACACTTGGTCGGACACGGCGGCCACCTTCTGATTCATCCGTCCGGCGGCGTCGCGGTACAAGCGGCCGAGCGGGGTCGCCGGCACGATCCCCCAGCCTACCTCGTTCGTGACGAGCACGATCGTGCCTTGGAACCGCCGAAGCGCGGAGACGAGCTCGTCCACGCGCGCGAGGCATCTCGCTTCCGCGTCCGGCTCCTCCCCCCATTGCATCAGCAGGTTGGACAGCCAGAGCGTCAGGCAATCGACGAGCACCGTCGTGTGCCCGGAGCGATACACGTTATACTCGAAGTCGAGCGCCTCGACGCGCTCCGGCAGCCGCAGCGGCTCTTCGACCGTCTTCCAGACGAAGCCGGCTTCGTCCCGCCGCGATCGATGCATGCCGATGCGCCGCTCCATCTCGTCGTCGAACGACTGCGCGGTGGCGACGTAGACGCCTTCCTCCGCATCCTTCTCGACGTACCGTTCCGCGAAGGCGCTCTTCCCGCTGCGGGCGCCCCCCGTCACCAACACCACGACCATAGCCGCTTACTCCTCCGACCCGATTCCGAATCCCGTTTTGGAAAAATGACCCCGACGCCAAGCCGCCCCCGACGACCGTCTAGTCGAGCTTGCCGACGCCGGAGGGCCGCCCCCGTCCCGCCGGCACCCCTGCTCGGCACCGTTCCGGCAGACCTGCACAGTGTGCCTGTCACTTTTCTTCCGTCAGGCCTGCTCCAGCTTGCCCGACACGCCGGCCGAGGCGAACGTCGCCATGCTGCCGAGCACGTCGGCCGCCGCTTCGACGATGCGCAGCGACAGCGCCGCGCCCGTCCCTTCGCCGAGCCGCATGCCGAGCTCCAGCATCGGCGCGAGGCCGAGCGCCTCCAGCGCGACGCCGTGACCCGGCTCCTCGGAGCGATGCGACGCGAACCAATAGGAAGACGCGTGCGGCGACATGCGCGACGCGACGAGCGCCGCCGCCGTAGAGATGTAGCCGTCGACCACGACCGGCACCCGGAAGACGCCCGCGCCGAGGCAGACGCCCGCCATGCCGGCGAGCTCGAAGCCGCCGACCTTGGCGAGCACGGCCAGCGCGTCCGCCGGCCCGCCCGTCCCGGCCGCGACGCCGGCCGCGATGCCGTTCGCCGCCAGCGCCCGCGCTACCGCGTCGCGCTTGCGCGCGAGGCCCGCGTCGTCGACGCCGGTGCCGCGCCCGACGGACGCGTCGGGCGACGCGCCGAGCAGCGCGCTCGTCAGCGCCGCGGCCGCCGTCGAATTGCCGATGCCCATCTCGCCGATGCCGATGAGCCGCACGCCGCTTCCCGCGAGGCGGCCGACGAGGTCGACGCCCGCCGACACGGCGCGCAGCGCCTCGTCCTCCGTCATCGCCGGCCCCTTCGTCATGTTCGCCGTGCCCGGCGCGACTTTCTCCGCGATCAGCGCCGGATGCTCGATCGTCGCCGCGACGCCCATGTCGACGCAGACGACTCTAGCGCCCGCATGCTTCGCGAATACGTTCACCGCCGCGCCGCCGGAGAGGAAGTTCAATACCATCTGCTCCGTCACCGATTGAGGGAAGGCGCTGACGCCTTCCTCGCATACGCCGTGGTCGCCGGCCATGACGACGACCGCCTTCTCCCCGAGCGCCGGCGGCATCTCGCCCGTAATGCCCGCCAGCTTCTCCGCCACGCGCTCCAGCGCGCCAAGGCTGCCCGGCGGCTTCGTCAGGCTGTCGAGCCGCTCGCGCGCGGCCGCCATCGCCGCTTCGCGAAGCGGCTCGATCCCCCCGCACAGACGCTCCAACGACAACAGATCCATCTCTTCCGCTCCCTTGCTTCGTCCATAACCAAATTTAGCTTATTATACCCGATGTCGCCGCGCTTGTCGCCGCCGGAACGCCCGATTCGAGCAGCACCTGCGGGGCGCCGTTCGTCGGATGCGGCAGCACCGTGGCGTTCGCCCCGTAGACGGAGCGAATGCGCGCGGGCGTCAACACCTCGCGCGGCGGCCCGACGGCCACGACCCGTCCCCCGTCCATGAGCAGCAGCCGATCGCAGTACATCGCGGCCAGGTTCAGATCGTGCAGCACCGCCACGACCGTAAGCGACGAATCCCGCTGCCACGTCCGGATCAAATCCATCAATTGAATCTGGTACCCGATGTCGAGATACGTCGTCGGCTCGTCCAATAACAACGCCTTCGGCTGCTGCGCCATCGCCTTCGCCAGCGCGACCCGCTGTCGCTCGCCCCCGCTGAGACGATCCACCGACCGCGACGCGAGCGCGGTCAACCCCATGCAATCGAGCACCGAATCGACCGTCGACGCCGCCGCGTCCTGCTCTTCCCCCAGCCAATTTTGATACGGAAAGCGCCCCATCTCCACGACGTCCCTCACGGTGAAGCCGACCGGCGGCAGCGCGTCCTGCTGCAGCACGGCGAGCAGCCGCGCGAGCTCCTTGCGCTTATACCCGGCGATCGGGCGGCCGTCGAGCGTCGCCTCGCCTTCGTCGGGCCGCTCGAGCCCCGACAGCAGCTTCAGCAGCGTCGTCTTGCCGCTCCCGTTCGGACCCAGAATGCCGAAGCATTCTCCTTCCCGAACGTGAAACTCGACGCCCTCGAGCACCGAAGCGCCGTCGTAACGCTTGCTTAACGCCTTCGCTTGGAGCATTAGCGGTCGCCTCCCATCGTTTTCTTATGCCGGGTGAGCAAATATAAGAAGAACGGCGCGCCGAGGAACGCGGTGACGACGCCGAGCGGAATTTCCGTCGGGGCGAGCGCCATGCGGGCGAGCGTGTCGGCCCAGACGACGAACGCCGCGCCTCCGATCGCCGACAGCGGCACGATCAAGCGATAATCCGGACCGAAGATCAGCCGGATCATGTGCGGAATGACGAGGCCGACGAAGCCGATGACGCCCGTCACCGACACGGCGGCGGCCGTCATAAGCGTCGATACCGCCAGCACGATCCAGCGCGTCCGCTCGACCCGCACCCCGAGATGCGCGGCGCTCCGCTCGCCGAGCTCGAACAGATTGAGCGTCCGGGCATAGGCGCACAAGACGACGATGCCGACGGCGACGTACGGCGCGACGACCGTCGAATACGGCCATCCGCGCAACGCGAGGCTGCCCATGAGCCAGAAGACGATCTGGTTCACCACGTCGTCCGACAGGGACACCAAGAACGAGACGATCGCGCCGAGGAACGCGCTGAGCACGACGCCGGCCAGGATGAGCGTCTCCCGCCGCATGCCCCCGTCGACGCGCGATAATAAATAGACCAGCGCGAGCGTCGCCATGCCGGTGCAGAAAGCGACGATCGGCACGGTCGCGAAGCCGAACGCGAACTGCGCGTTCGACAAGATGAGGAACGCGGCGCCGACGGACGCGCCCGAGGCGACCCCGAGCGTGAACGGATCGGCCAGCGGGTTGCGCAGCACGCCTTGGAAGCCGGCGCCCGCCGTCGCGAGCGCGGCGCCGACCAGCATGCCGAGCGCGATGCGGGGCAGCCGCACCTGCAGCACGATCTGCTCGTGCGCGACGGACCAATTCGGGTCGATCCAGGGACCGATCCACGGCAGCGCCCCGACCAGGATCCGCCATACGGTTCCGATGCCGAGCGTCGAAGCCGAACCGAGCGATACGCTGACGACGAGAGACAGAAGGAGGAGCAGCGCTCCCGCTCCTCCCCATACGATCAGCTTTCGCCTCATCTTATTGCGCGAATCGTTCCGGATACAGCGCCTTCGCCACCTCGACGAGCGCTTCCGTGATGCGCGGACCCGGGCGGGAGATCAAGTTGTCGTCGATCGAGATCAGCTGTCCGTTCGCCATCGCGTCGATTTTCTCCCAACCCGCGCGTCCTTTGATAATGCCTTCCAGACCTTCGACGCCCCTGCTATACAAGATCACCTGCGGGTTCGCTTCGATGATCTTCTCTTCGCTGATTTCGTACCAGCCCTCTTGATCGGCGACGTTCACGCCGCCCGCCGTCGTGAGCAGCTCGTCCATAAACTCGCCCTTGCCGACCGTCCAGCCCGGGGAAAATTCGACGTACACCTTCTTCTTCTCGGCGTCCGTCAGGCTCGCGACCGCATCGACGACCGACTTGCGGTCCGCTTCCATCTTCGCCGCGACCGCTTCCGCTTCGTCCGCGCGGCCGACGATCTTGCCCATCTCGCGAATGTGCGCGATCGCTTGGTCGAGCGTCTGCGTCTCGAACGCGTACACCGTCAGCCCGAGCTCCCGCAGCGCCGCGATCGTCTTCTCGCTCATCGACCAGCCCGCGACGACGAGGTCCGGCTCCTGCTCGAGAATCGCCTCGACGTTCGCCTCGAGTCCGCCGACGCGCGGCAGCCCTTCGACGTCCGCCGGGAAGTCGCTCCAGTCGTCGACAGCGACGATCTTAGCGCCGGCGCCGACCGCGAACAGCACCTCCGTCTCGCTCGGCGCGATCGACACGATGCGCTCCGGCGCCTTCTCGAACGTCAGCTCCGTGCCCGACGCGTCCGTCACCGTCAGCGGATACGCCGCGGCTTCCGGCTCGGCCGCCGGCGCTTCCTCCGCCGGAGCTTCGACCGGCGGCGCCTCGACCTGTCCCTGCCCCTCCGTCGGCGGCGCCTCTTCGGCCGTTCCTCCGCAAGCCGCGACCGCGACCGCCAACAATACCGACGTCATGCTTAGTAACCAACGCTTCAACATTTCAGTACCCTCTCCTCGACCCTATATATTTACGTAACGAGAGAGACTCGCACCGCCGCTTGCATGCCGGTTGACAATAAAGAAAAGCCTCCCGTTTCGATTCGGAAACGGAAGGCGGGCACAACGGAATCAGGATCGCGCGTCCAAGCGCGACAAGCCGGCTTGGGCGCCCTGCGTCGAGCCGCATCCTTTTCCTCGAAGGAGTTGTCAGCTTTCGCTCTTAGGCAGGTCTCCTGGCTGCCGGGTTGAATGACGCGACTCGCCTTCCCATTCCGCCGACTTCCGGCGGAACAGTGGCATCTCGAGTCGCATCCCCAGGTTACAGTGGCGGGACCGCGCCGGATTCGCACCGGCTTCCCTCTTCACCCTGGACCGCGCTGCGCACGCGATCCAAGGACCTAAGAACGTAATAACGGGCAATTCAATTGGGTGTCGCTCATCTCATAATGACGATTATAGGGAACCCGCGTCCCCGTGACAACCACGAATTCCAACGGAATTCGACGAAACCCGCGTACGTTAGACGTTCTGCGTCTGGCGCAGCGTATGGACGAACGCGCCGATCCGGTCGATCGCTTCGGTCAAATTCGCGACCGACGTCGCGTACGAGCAGCGCAGGAACCCTTCCCCGCCCTTCCCGAATACATGGCCCGGCACCGCCGCGACCCTTCCTTCGACGAGCAGCCGATTGGCGAACTCCTCCGACGAGAGGCCCGTCTTCGCGATCGACGGGAACGCGTAGAACGCCCCGTGCGGTTCATGGATGTCGAGACCGATGTCGCGGAAGCCCTTGACGACGAGACGGCGCCGTTGGTTGTAAGACTCCACCATCCGGTCCTTCTCCTCCAAGCCGTTCTTCAACGCTTCGATCGCCGCGAGCTGCCCCATGACCGGCGCGCACATGACCGTGTATTGATGGATCTTCAGCATCGCGCCGATAATGTCCGGATGGCCGCAGGCGTAACCCATGCGCCAGCCCGTCATCGCGAACGCCTTCGAGAAGCCGCTCACCAGAATCGTGCGGTCCCGCATGCCCGGCAGCGACGCGAAGCTGCAATGCCCGCCGTCGTACGACAGCTCGGCGTAAATTTCGTCGGAGATGACGATCAGGTCGTGCTCTTCCACCAGCTTCGCGATCGGCTCATAGTCCTCTCGCGTCATGATGCCGCCGGTCGGGTTGCTCGGGTAGCTTAGGATCAGCACCTTCGAACGCGGCGTGAGCGCCGCCTTCAGCGCCTCCGGACGCAGCTTGAACTGATCCTTCGCGAACGTCTCGATGCCGACCGGCACGCCGCCGCCGATCGACGTGATCGGCGAATACGACACGTAACACGGCTCCGGCACGAGCACCTCGTCGCCCGGCGCGACGAGCGCGCGAAGCGCCAGGTCGATCGCCTCGCTGCCGCCGACGGTGACGAGCACCTCGTTCTTAGGCTCGTATTTCACGTCGAAGCCGTCGTACAAATATTCCGCGATCGCCTCGCGCAGCTCCGGCAGTCCGGCGTTGGCCGTATACGTCGTGCGGCCTTGCTCGAGACCGTTGACGGCCGCGTCGCGGAACCGCCACGGCGTCACGAAGTCCGGCTCCCCGACGCCGAGGGAAATAATGTCCTTGCTGCCGCTGACGAGATCGAAAAATTTACGAATGCCCGAAGGCGGAATCGCCTGCACGTGAGGAGTTAAGTAGCGTTTCATCGACGTCCCCCGCTCCCTTCCGTTACGGCGACACGACCATTCGGTGATCGCCCTGGCGATCCTCGAAGATGATCCCGTCCTGCTTGTATTTTTTCAAAATAAAAAACGTCTTCGTCGAGAGCACGCGCTCGAGCGTCGACAGCTTGCTCGACACGAACGACGCGATCTCGCGAAGGCTCTTGCCTTCGATCTCGACGAGCAAGTCGTAGTCGCCCGACATGAGGAACACGCTCTTCACTTCCGGATATAAATAAATGCGCTCCGCGATCGCGTCGAAGCCGTGACCGCGCTCCGGCGTAATCTGCACCTCGATAAGCGCCGTAACCTTCTCTTGATCGACCTTGGACCAATTGACGACCGTCGCGTACTTCACGATGACGTGATCGTCTTCCATCTCGCGGATGGCCGCTCGAACCGTCTCCTCGCTTTCGTCCAACATCGTGGCGAGCAGCGCGGCATCGCGCCTTGAATCCTCTTTCAACAGATCAAGAATCTTCAATTGAAGCTCCGTCATGTGTTGCTTTCCCCCCTGGTCGTCAATCGACTGTGAATTTTTGAATATACCCTCCATAATACTCGATTCCCGCTCGTTCCTGCAAAACAAAAAAACTCCCGTTCTCGGGAGTCGTACCGGATAAGCCGTTACCAACGGACCAATTTCTTCATATTATGCTCGATGTCGCGGCGTACGTACGCCGGATGCACCGTCACGCCGCCGCCGCTTCCCACGCCGACGAGCTTCTCGCCGTCGTACGCCGCGATGACGTCCCCGCCTTCCGCGAGCAGCGCTTCATACCGAGCGCCCGCGCCCGCGTCGTTCACGAGCCCGAAGAACGCTTCCGGCTCGGGCATTTTGATTTCGAATGCGATTTTCATGTCGCTTTCGCCGCCTTTCCATTTTCCCAAGGGCCGAATGAATGGGTATATTAATAATTATACGTTTCATTGTATTATTATGCAACCTACTGCAGAAAAAAGGGCGCTCAGCGCCCCTGTCCCGCCAACTGCTTCCGAATGAAAAACCATGAGAAAATCGGCGCCGACCCGAGCACGAGCATCAGCGTCGTAATGTGCTTCGGCTCCTTCGTGAACGAGACGACCGCGATGAAGGCGATCGTGCCCGCGATTCTCCCCATATTGAGCGCCGTCTCCCGCAACACGACGTATTCGACCCGGTGCTCGGCGCTTTCCGTCGTCTGCCCGATCATATCGAAGATCGACGACGTGATCGGAATCGAATAGAGCGGGTAGAACAAGGCGACGACGACGCCGAACGTGATCAATGTCGTATAGCTCACTTGCCAGAAGAACGGCAGGATGATGAGCGTCATGGCCAGCGCGCCCGTCAGCATCGGCACGGCGCGACGGCCCGGCTTGATCAGCTTCCCCGCGATGAAGAACGCCACGAGCGATACCGCGGACGTCACGAGCGCGTAATTGCCGAGCTGCAGCTCGTTCTTCGTGGCGATATACACCATGAGGCCGATCAAGAAGCCGAAGACGCCTTCGCGCACCCCTTGGGCGAACAAGGCGGGGAAGGCGCTGCGCCAGCAATTGTCCTTCTGCCGGAGCTGCTTGATCCCGTACAGCCATTCGTAATGATCCTGCGCCTCCCGCTTCTTCAGGAAGAAGCTTACGAGCGCGCCGACAATGAACACGCCGAGCGAGATCGAGAAGATCAGCCGGTACCCCGTCGTATTCGGCATCCTGGTGATCAGGAAGCCGGAAATCCACGGCGCGGCCATGCCGACGGCGGAGCCGAGCAGCCCGGCCCAGCCGTTGAAGCGGTCCCGGTTGTCGCGGTCGGTCACCTCGAAGTAGACGACGTTGAAGGCGAGCCAGAAGAACGCGGACGACATGCCCTGCACGGCGCCGAGCAGGACGACCCACTGCGCCGCGCTCTTCCCGAGCAGCAGCACGAGCAAGTAGAAGATCGCCGCGAGCGCGACCCCGATGCGGAGCGAATTCATCTTGTTCCGCTCCTTCACCCACTTGCCGATCACGACGAACGTCGTCGCCATCACGATCTGGTGCGACAACGCGAACCAGCCGATCATCGCGAAATCCTGCTTCGCCTTCCACAGGTAGACGTTGACGAAAGCCCCCGATAGCGCGTTGGCGCAAGCAAACAATGCGTTGACGAGAAGCAGCAGCCGGGTTTGACCGTCGAGACGGCCTTTCGACCCCTCTGTCGGATGCGGCATGTTTCGTACCCCTTTGTTCCACTTGTTTCGGTATTCGTCGTTCGTATGTTGCGCGTAGCTTCCACGTAGGTTGCCCAAAATCGCGATGCGGAAACGCCATGGAAAATTTAGGCAGACGGGTTGAAACATAGCAGTCCGCAGCGGGGGCGTAAACGGCAGGCGCTTGCGGCATCCGACCGAACCGAAGAACGGAACATGGGAAAAAGGCCGATCGACATCGATCGGCCTCTCTCGCCGCTTCCCGCGGCATCCGCGCTCGCCGCGGCTCTTCTTCGCGCAGCCCCCGCTCCGGATCAGTCCTGCTCTTCCCCGAGCCTGCGTACGAGCGCCGCCTTATCCTTCGCGCCGAGCCGCTGCTGCACCGTGAAGCAATGCGCGCACACGAACACGTCGAGGCGGAACGGGGCCTTCAGGAACGGCGGGAACAGCGGCGACGGCGTCTTCGGCAGGAACGACGCTTCCGAGACGACCTGCTCGCCCGCATGCACCATGTACTCCTGGCATTGCGGACATTCGGGCACTTCTTCTTGGGCGTCGAGATATTGCTCCGCCGCGCGCGTGTATCGGTTCCAATCGTCGTTCGACTCCTCGTCGAACGCGATGGCCGCGTCCCTCCGGAGCGGAATCGATACCGTCCGATATTCGGCGAGCTCGTTGTAGCAATGCGGACAATTGGGCTCGGGTCCGAGCTCCTCGTCCCACGTAATTTCCATCTGGCACCACGGGCACACTTGCTGCTGCGTCATCGGATCGAGCTCCTCTTCTTCTATAGATTGCTAAAGTAGTAAATTCCGCAGGCGAGAAAAATCAGGGCGAAGACAAGCAGCGTTCCCCATAAATATTTCACGGCTTCTCCCCCTCCCTTCGAGTCGAAAGCATGGCTCCTCCTATTGTAGCGAAAAGCGGCGATGCTTTACAATGAACCTAATAACAGGAAGGGGTTGGAAGGGAATGCGCGTATTCGTCACCGGCGCCACCGGGTATGTCGGCGCCGCCATCGTCGATGCCTTGGTCGAACGGGGCCATGAAGCGATCTGTCTGGTCCGTCCGGGAAGCCGGCTGCGAGGCGCCGCCGCGGCGTCGCCGCTCGCGCGCGTCGTTCCGGGCGACCTGCTGCAGCCGGCGTCGTATCGCGACGCGTTAGCCGGCGCCGAGGCGGTCGTCCACCTCGTCGGCATCATCCGCGAGGCGCCTTCCCGAGGCGTCACCTTCGCCCGAGTACACGAAGAAGGGACGCAGCGGCTCGTCGAGGCATGCGTCGAGGCCGGTTTCGCCGCCGACGGCTCGGGCAGCCGGCGCTTCGTCCACATGAGCGCGCTGGGCGCCCGTCCCGGGGCGACGACCGGCTACTTCCGCTCGAAGTGGACCGCCGAGGAGATCGTGCGCGCGAGCGGCATCCCGCACGTGATCTTCCGCCCTTCCGTCATCTTCGGCCCGGGCGATGCCTTCGTCAACATGCTCGCCGGCCTGGCGCGGTTGCCGCTCACGCCCGTCATCGGAGACGGCCGCTACCGCATGCAGCCCGTCTCGCTGCGCACCGTCGCGGACGTCTTCGTTAAGGCGCTGACGTACGCGCCTGTGAACGTCGCGTTCGACGTCGGCGGCCCGGAGCAGCTCCCGTATAACGACATGCTGCGCGAGATCGGCGCCGCGATCGGCAAGCGGCGGGTCATGCTCGTCCATGCGCCGCTCCCGCTCATGAAGCCGGTCGTGCGCGCGCTCGGGCGGTTCCCGTTCTTCCCGATTACCACGAACCAGCTCGCGATGCTGCTCGAGGAAAACATCTGCCGCGAGGGCACACCCTTCTACGCGGCGTACGACACTCCCCCGATCCGGTTCGCCGACGGCATCCGGGAGTACCTTCGGGCAAAATAAAAAGGGAGCGGCCGAAATCAGCCGCTCCCTCGTTCCTGTCTCGCTCCGATCGTTAGATTTCTCGTCAGTCCGCCGATAGACCAAGCCGCTCGAACTGCTCCGGCGGCGCGTCATGCTCGCGCATCAATCGCGTCATATGCCGGCTCATGACGCCTTCCGCGGCAGGATCGACAATCGGGCCGCCTTGCCCGCGATCGGCCTGCAGATCGAAAAGCAGCGTCCCGTATCCATACGGGTTCAAATACGTCTTCCCCCGGAGCTTCATGACTTGCGCGCCCTTCGTGAAGGAAAACGGTCCTGCCAGCGCCATTCCTTCGAACTCCTTCGGCTCGAACAATCGGTGCATATGCGCGGGCATTAACGTGTATTCGAATAACGGTCCGTTCGACGGATCCGACGGTCCTCGCATGTATACATAGCGTCCGTCCGTACAGTTGACGTGCCCGCCATGAATCCCGAATAGAACCGCTTCGCGCTTATTCGCCTCCAAGTCTAAGAGCGGTCTGCCCTGCATATCCGCCGGTACCGGTACGCCGAAATAGTCGAGCAGCGTCGGACCCAAATCGATCGTTTGCGCCAATACGCTCGAACGTTCGCCCTTCTTTCCGGAACGAGGATCCCAAACAAAAAGGGGGATATTCGCGATTTCGTTATACAACGGTTGGATGTTCTTTCCCCACCAACGATGTTCGCCAAGCATAAAGCCATGATCCGTATTGACGATGAGCATCGTATTCTCCCAAAGTCCATATCGGTCGAAGGCGTCGAGAACTTTCCCTAAGTAGGCGTCGCACATACTGACTAAGGCCGCATATTCATAGATCACATGTTGGATTTCCTCGGGGCGTTCCGTAACGACACCGTAATTCGGCCAATCGTAATGCTTGCCATCATATTCGTGAGGGTATAGATCCTTATATTTCTGCTGAGTAAAAAAGGGCTCATGCGGGTCGAACGCTTCGATCTGTAAAAACCATCGGTCCTCCTTGTGATTGCGCTCGATAAATTCAAGGCCGCGACCTACAGTAACGGCCAGCGGCTGACGATCCTCGGTCGTCATATAGCCGCGGTTCACCCAGTCCTGCCTCCATAGATCGCCAAGCTTCGCAGTGCTTAAGCTGTCCGGAATGTCCGGGTCTTGCACTTGCCCGATCCACGGATCGCCTTCTTGGCCTCTAGAGAACTCCCATGTGTTGTACTTCGTGTGGTAGGAAAATCCTCCGTCCTCGAAGTAATGGTTGTGATCCGTGGTTAAATGCGTGTACACGCCGTGTTGACGTAACGACGCAACCATAGAATCGTCGAACGGTTCCATAGGCCCCCAGCTTCGATGCAAGAAATTGTATCTTCCAGTTTGCAAATCCCGCCGAGCGGGCATGCACGGAAGACTGCCTGCGTAACAGTTGTCGAACGTCACGCTCCGCTGCGAGAGCCGTTGGAAATTCGGCGCATGAATCCAACTGCAGCCGTACGGAGGGAGCATATGCTTATTCAAGGAATCGAACATGAACATGACGGCCCGCATGCGAATCCGCCCCTTTCTGTATTTCTTTTTTACCTGCCGGACTTCCTCGAAGACTCCCGCATCAGTTCTCGATATTGACTGGGCGTTACCCCTTCGCATTTTTTGAAAATACGATTGAAGTACGTCGGCTGATACCCGACCATTTCGGCGATATCGTTGATTTTGTACTCCGTCGCCGTAAGGAGCTCCTTCGACTTATTGATCCGGACGTCGGTTACGTATTGAATGAAGTTGACCCCGCTCCACTTCTTGAACGACTTGCTGAACATCAACGGGGTCATGCCGAAATCCTCGGCCATGCTCTCGAGCGACAATCCCGCGTCATACTCGGCGTGTATCTTTTCGACCGCTCGATCGATCGCCATTCTCGTGCGCGTATCTTGATTTTCCGATTCCTGCTTGATCTTGCGAATGAACGGCTGAATGATTCGTTCGTGGAACCGTTCCGCGATCTCGCGCGATTCCGTCGCCTTCTCCATCTCTTCCCTGACATGAACCGAAAACAGCTCGAACGGATTGTAGCCCGCCTTCAGAATTCCGAACTGCAAATTGCTGTATAGTTGGAGCATCCCTTGACGAAATAAAAATTGCTCTGTCGTATTCGCCCTTAACTCAGCGCAAAATTTGTTCAGCGCATCATAAGCTTCTTCTTCGTCCAAATTACGAATCGCCAGCAATATTTCCATTTCCGTCGCGAACGGGTAGCGAATCGTCGGATTCCGGTACGTTAGGAAGTCCTCCGCATTCAGCACCTGCCTAGCCTCGTCTAGATGGCGATACCGTACAATGCGCGCCGCTTCGTCCCATGACGCCGGAATATCGCGTACGGAGTGCGCCGGTCCGCTAATACACAAGGTCGTATCGATGCGAAGAAAGCGATAAATCGAATGTACCAGCTGCTCGGCTAACGCATGAAGCTCGTTTCTTAACTCTGTTTTCGGATAGGACTGCGCGCTGCTCAACAGTACGCCGATCGTGAGGTCGTGAAAGTTAATCACTTCGCCCTTCCACGAGCTTCCCTTGATGATTTCTTCTGCAATGTTGACCGCCGCGAACGAGATCAATTCCTGATCCTCTTCCTTAAATCTTTCTTTCGCCGAAGAAGTCCCGTGAATATGGATGCTGAGCAGCGTGAAGTTCATGCCGCTCGTGTCCCATCCGAACAAGCGCATTCGTTCCTCCAATTCCGCCCGCTTCGAAAGTTGAAACCTGCCCTGGAGCAGCTGAAGCAGAAACCCTTCCTTCATCGTCGGCAGCTGCCGCTCCAGACGTTCCTTCAATGTGTTTCGTTCGATATCGATGCGCCTCCACTGTTCCGAAATGAAGCCGAGCTCATCCTCCGCATCCAGGTGCCCGGACGGTTGCGACGCGAACAGCTTCATGACGGTTTGGATCGGGCGGTACAGCGTTCTGGAAACAAAGACGGCCATCGCAATCCCGACGACGAGACCTGCGAAGCCAATGACAAATACAAAGTTGGAAGCGGCTATGACCGGGGAGCTCAAATTCCGCAACGAATCCACTGTCACATACGTCCAGGAACGCCCTAGCCGGTTCAAGACGCTGTACGTGACGGAATACGTTTCCTTCCCCCACTCATACATGCGGGTGCCGCTTGTTTCGTTCCCGAGGCGAATGACCTCCGAGATCTGCCGCTTGACGTTATCGAATTCGCGCATTCCGGCAGAGCCTCCAATGGCCTGTCCCGCTTCGTCGAATAAGAAGGTGGCGCCGTTCTCGTCCAACGCCGATCCGTCCAGCACTCGGGACACTTGCCCGGGATCCAAGTAAATGAGAAGGGCGCCGGACGGACGAACGGCGTCCGCGGGCAGCTGGTATACCAGCGCGATCATCCCCGTTTCCTCGTCGCGCGGATCCGGAAGCCGGAAGGAGGGGAGCCAGAACGCCGCATTCGCCCGTTCGACGAGCTCGCGAAACCGGTGTCGTTCAGCGTCTGTAAGGGCTACGGTACCTTCGACGCCCGAGTAGACTACGCCCGGTCGATCGAGATATACATATGCGCGCCCGATCAACGCGTTGGAATCCTCGAGAAGCAATAAATTCGTGTACAGATTGCGGATAAATTCATAATCGTATTCGGTCTCTAGCTTTCTTAATTTCGTTCCGAACTCCGGATTGAACGCCCATTGCATAGCCGCCCTTTCGAGAGAGGACAAATCATCGTCGATACGCCTCGCCGCATGCGATACCTGATATTCGCGCGAGTCCATGACGATGCTCTCGAGCTGTTTCGTACCGATCCATTTGACCCCGATGCCTACGATCAGCGTCGGAATGCAGATGGCGACTAAGAGAATCGCAAAGCTCTTCCGATATATCCTCTTCCGAAACCTCGAATATTTCATCCTTGCGCCGAATGAGGTCAGCCAGTTCGTCAAAGCGCGCCGTCTCCCTTACTTATGTTCGAATGAGGCGGCCGGGATACGGCCGCCTCATCCCATTGTAAAGATTGTTACTTGCCTTGTCTTCTAAGGAAATCTTCGTTAAATTCGTCGATCATTCGTTGATATTCCGCGTTAGCCTTCAACTCGTTCACGTATTGATCCCAAGCTTCGATGGGCTCGCGGCCGAGAATTATTTTCGTCTTCAAATCTTGAATCCGCTTCGCGTAATCCAAACCGACCAAATTGTATGTCTCCGAATCCAGCCCGACGGCAGGGTTGCCCATGGCGTATTTCTCCTGCTCGTCGATGATTTCCATATTGCGTTTGAGAAAATCGGCGGGGATCCCGGTCTGATAGGCGAAAGCGTATTTATCGATGCTTTGGAAAATCGGGAAGATGACGCCCGTATATTCCTTCGCTTTCTCCGTGAACAAATACATGCCGTCCTGCACCGTATGATGTTCCCCTTCGAATCCGAAGTTCGCCGTCACGCTTCCTTCCTGAGAGGCGCCGTAGTCCATGAAGGCCAAGATTTGTTTCATTTTTTCTTCGGACACCTTCGAAGGAATGACCCAGAACCCCCAAGCGCCGCTCCCTTTGGGCGCGTACTTGCCGTGCGGGCCTTCCAAGTAAGGGATCGCAAGCAAGTCGGCCTCGGGATTCGTCGCCCGCATTTGCCCGGTCAGAAGCCAAGTGGGCTTCAACGCTTCGGAGAATAGACCCGCTTTCCCTGTCGTGATGGCTTCCCTGACCTGGGAAGTCTTCAACGTCGGGAAATCCGGAGCGAGCAACCCTTCCTCGTATACTTTCGCGAGCCATACCAACGCTTCCCGCGTGCCTGGTTCGAAAGTGGTATCGATCAGCTTCCCGTCCTGCGCCTTCCATTGCCCGTAATTGCCGTTCAGCACATATTCCACCCAAGATAAGCTGCCCATATTGTTTTGGTTTACCGCGGCGGTCATGCCGATCGTATCGGGTTGACCATTGCCGTCCGGGTCTTTTTCGGTAAAGGCTTTCATGATGTTATAAATATCGTCCAAGCTCTTCGGCTGCTGCAATCCCAATTTGTCAAGCCAGTCTTTACGGACGATCGGCATCCCTTCCGTCCCATACAGCGGTCTGTAAAACGGAATGCCGTAGTTTTTACCCGAGAGCTCCGTATTCTTCCAGCTATCCTCCGGGAGAGCGCTCAGGTTGGGATAATCCTTAATGTACGGCGTCAAATCCCAGAACGCTCCCTGGTCCGCCATCTTCCTGACTTGGGATGAGAACATGTCCCGAATGAGCAACAGATCGGGCATGTCGCCGGATACGAGGGTGACGTTCGTCTTGTCCGCATAGTTGTTCGGAGACACCCAAGTAATGTTGAGTTTCGTATTCGTGATCCGTTCGATCTCTTTGCGGATCGGATCATCGTCCCTCGGTGGTTCGGGGGAATAAAAATCGGACATGATGCTGATTTCGAGCGGCAACGCGGTGCGCGCTTCGCCGGCGCTCTCCTCTTGGCCGCCCGTCGTCGCTTTGTCCGCCGCATTCGGTTCGCCGCCTCCGACGGCGCCCGCCCCTTCATTGCCGCCGCATGCCGCCAATACGGTTGAAAATCCGATCAGGCAAGCCGCAAGCGCGATTCTCGTTCTTTCCCTCGACTTCTTCATCTCAAAACCCCTCCAGAATTTTCTATACTATGTTCTCATTCCTTGACCGAGCCGATCATGGCCCCTTTAGCGAAATGCTTCTGCAGGAATGGATACACCATAACAATCGGTGCGGTCGCCACCACGACGGCAGCCATCTTGATCGTTTCCGCCGGCAATTGCAAATCGTTCCCTAGCGACATGGATCCTCCCATAGACGTCGAAGAGTCTACGATCATATTGCGCAGCAAAATTTGCAGCGGCCATTTCAGATGATCGTTAATATAAAGCATGGCGTGGAAAAATGTATTCCAGTACCCTACCGCGAAAAATAAGCCGATGGCAACCATCGAAGGCACGGAAAGCGGAAGTACGATCCGGAGCCATACGCCGATCTCATTGCAGCCGTCGATGGTCGCCGCCTCCTGGAGCGCTTCCGGTATGCTGTCGTAAAACCCTTTCATGAGCAGCACGTACCATCCGCTTGTCATGACAGGGAAAATCAATGCCCACAAACTGTTCATGAGTCCTAGCTCTCTCACTAACAAATAATCCGGAATAATCCCCGCCTGAAATAATGTCGTCAGCAACACGAGCAGCATTAGCACGCGCCTGCCCTTCAGCCGCTTGCGCGATAACGTGTAGGCGAAACTGGAAGTGAGCAGCACCGAAATCGCCGTGCCGACCGTCGCGAGAAAGGCGCTGATGCCGATCGCGTTCACGAACGCCCGAGTGGAAAAGATGTACCGGTAGGATATCAGGCTCCAAGTTTCGGGAAACAAGACAAACCCTTTGCTCGTGTATTCCTCGGGAGATGTAAAAGAAACCGTAAATACGTAATACAGCGGGAAGAGGGTCAAAATGCCGACGATCGACAAGAACGCGATGCAAAAGCTTATGAATATCCGATCCGTCAACGACGATTTCATCTAGTACACCCCCTCCTCGCAGAGCTTCTTCGCGAGCTTGTTAGCGATGACGACAAGGATGAGGCCGGTCACGGACTTGAACAATCCGATCGCCGTGCTGTAGCTGAACTGGCCTTGCTGAATGCCTACCCGATACACGTAAGTATCGAATACGTCGGCGACGTCGGACACTGCGCCGTTCGCCATCAGGAACACCTGCTCAAATCCGACATCCATCATATGTCCGATGCGTAAAATCAGCAGGATCACGATTACGTTGCGTATGGACGGAAGCGTGATGTGCCAGATTTGCCGAAGGCGGTTCGCGCCGTCCATCTTCGCCGCCTCATAAAGCTGAGGGTCCGTCCCGGCGATCGCGGCCAGGAAGATGATCGTGCCCCAGCCCGCATCCTTCCATATATTTTGCAATGTAAGCAGCAGCCAGAATAAATCCGGGTTCGTTAAAATATCGACTCGTCCCAATCCTGTCGTTACCAGCAACTTATTTATGACGCCTTCCGAACTGGAGAAGAGCAGGAACGTAATGCCGACGATAATGACCCAAGACAAAAAGTGGGGCAGATAGACGATCGTCTGGAACGTCTTCTTCACGGCTTCGTTCCTCAACTCGTTCAGCAGGATCGATAACAAGATCGGAAATGGAAAAAAGAGTGTCAGGTTCATAAAGCTGATCGCCAACGTATTCCGGAATAAGGTGAAGAAATCGGGATGAGCGAAAAAGCGCCGAAAATGATCGAACCCGATCCATGCGCTGTCCCAGAAACCCAAATAAGGCGAAAAATCTTGAAATGCGATGCTGACTCCCCACAACGGCACATACTTAAAAAGAAAAAAATACAGGACGCCCGGTACTGCGAGAAGGTATAAATATTTGTCGCGCCCTAAGAAATACAACCACCCCTTCCGCGTTTCATCGACAAGTCGTTCCGTTTGATTGCCGAACATGGCGATCCTCCCTCGAGCCATCCAATGTCTACATCGATCACTTTAAGAGGGGACTCGATTGCCGACAATAACACTTTTTTTCTTCTGTTTTTCAACGTTCCGACGATGTCTAACAATTTTTTTCGGGTTGCACTTTTCTCCTCCGGCTCTTTTCGGCACAAAAAAATGGCGGCAGTCGGGACCGGATAGAAGTCCCGAGCTATCGCCAATTGATTTCAACCAATGCTCCTTGCCGCTATTTCAGCTCCGCGACGGTGACGCCGTGGCCGCCTTCGTTGAAGGCGCCGATGCGGAACGTGCGGACGTGTTTATGCCGGCGCAGATAGTCTTGGATCCCGGTGCGCAGCACGCCGGTGCCCTTGCCGTGGATAATGTACACCTGCGACAAGTTCGCCATGATCGCCTCGTCCAGGAACCGGTCGACCTCGACGATCGCCTCCTCCACGTTGGAGCCGCGCAGGTCGAGCTCGGTGCGCACGTTCTCGTCGCGCGTCCGCTTCACGGTAGCGACGCTCTTCTGCTGCCTCGACGGCGAGGATGCTCCGACCGGCTCGAGGTCGGTGAGCGCGACCTTCATCTTGATGATGCCGAGCTGCACGACGGCGCCGTCCGCCTGGCGCTCGACGACATGGCCGCGCTGCCCGAGCGAGACGACCTTCACCTCGTCGCCCGGAGACACCTGCGCCTTCGCGCGCGTGGACGTGGCGGCGGCCGACGGCTTCCGCGGCTTCGGCGCCGTCTCCTCCAGCTTCCGCTTCGCCTCGATCAGCTTATGCTCCTTGATCGACGCGCCTTCCTCCATCGCTTGCCTCCGCAGGTCGGCGATAATCGCGTCGGCTTCGCGCCGCGCCTTCGCCACCGCCTCCGCCGCCTCGCGCTCCGCCTCCGTCATCCACTTGTCGCGCTGCTCCTGGAGCTTGCGCTTCTCTTCCGTCAACTCGCGGCGCAGCTCCTCCGTCTCGCGACGAACCCGCTCCGCTTCCCGTCGCTCGGCCTCGGCGGCCAGACGATGCTCCTCGAGCTTCGCGATCATCGACTCGACGCGCTGGTCCTCCTCCGTCACCTGCACCCGGGCGTCTTCGATGACGCGACGCGACAGCCCGAGACGCTCCGCGATCGCGAACGCGTTGCTTCGGCCCGGCACGCCGACGAGCAGCCGGTACGTCGGGCGCAGCGTCTCCACGTCGAACTCCATCGACGCGTTGATGACGCCCTGCCGGTCGTACGCGTACGCCTTCAGCTCGCTGTAGTGCGTCGTCGCGATGAGCCGGCAGCCCATCGCCCGAATGTGCTCGAGTATGGCGATCGCGAGCGCGGAGCCCTCCGCCGGATCGGTGCCGGCGCCGACCTCGTCGAGCAGCACGAGCGAGCGGGGGGTCATTTTCTTCAGGATGCCGATAATGTTGGTCATGTGCGACGAGAACGTACTGAGGCTCTGCTCGATGCTCTGCTCGTCGCCGATGTCGGCGAATACGGCGTCGAAGACGCACAGCTCGCTGCCGTCCTCGGCGGGCACGAACAGCCCCGTCATCGCCATGAGGCTCAGCAGTCCGACCGTCTTGAGCGACACCGTCTTGCCCCCGGTGTTCGGACCCGTCACGATGATCGCGGAATACGAGCCGCCGAGCTCGATGTCGAGCGGGACGGCGTTCTCGATCGCGATGAGCGGATGGCGCCCGCGCCGGATGCGCAGGTACCCCTTGCCGTTCATCGCCGGGAGGCTCCCCTTCATCTCGCGCGCGAGCCGCGCCTTCGCGAACAGGAAGTCGAGCTGGCCGAGCAGATCGACGTTCGATTCGAGCGGTTCGGTATGTTCCGACACCCCCGCCGTCAAGCGCTGGAGAATCTTCTCGATTTCCCGCTCCTCCTGAATGCGCAGCTCGCGCAGCTTGTTGTTCATCTGCACGACCTGCTCCGGCTCGATGAACATCGTCGCGCCGGACGACGACTGATCGTGCACGATGCCGCCGAACGCGCTTCGGTATTCGCTCTTCACCGGAATGACGAAGCGATCGTTCCGCACGGTGATGAGCGCCTCCTGCAGCATCTTCTGCGTGGAGGAGCTGCGCACCATCGACTCCAGCTTCTCGCGCACGCGCGCTTCGCCGGAGCGGAGCTCCTTGCGCACCCGGTACAGCTCGTCGGACGCCGTGTCCACGACGATGCCGTTCTCGTCGATGCAGCGGCGAATCGCGTCCTCGAGCGCGCGAAGCTCCTCGATGCCTTCCGCCAGCGCGCCGAGAATCGGAGCGTCATGCTTCTCTTGGTACGCCTCGACGAACCGTTTCACGCGCCGGCCGCCCTGCACCGTATCGGCGACGGCCAGCAGCTCGAAGGCGCTGAGCGTTCCCCCGATCGCGGATCGCTTCAGGCTCGCGCGGATGTCGGTGATGCCGCCGAACGGCGCTGCCCCCTTCATCCGGTCGATCGCCGCCGCTTCGTCCGTGCCGGCCAACCGATGACGAACTTCTTCCAGATCGCCGCTCGGCAGCGCCGCCGCGGCAAGCGCTTTCCCCACCGACGTGGCGGCATGGGCTTCGAGTTTATTTAAAATTTTCGGATACTCTAATTTTTCCAACAACTTCTGGTCCATGGGACGCACTCCCCTCAAGACAGTATTATATCCAAAGCGTCGGGGGAACACTAGGGAAGCACCGAAGTCTCGCTGGACGCGCGACAAATGAAACCGAGGAGGACTTGAAACATGCATTTCTTAGGCCATGTCGTCAGATTCATCGTTTCGGCACTCGTGTTATTGTTGGTCGGCGCCCTGGTGCCTCAATTCGAAGTGGGCGGCTTCTGGAGCGCGTTGTTCCTGGCGCTCGTCATCGCCTTGTTCGGTTGGGTGCTCGAGGGGATTTTCGGCAAGCGCATCACTCCGTTCGGCCGCGGCATCGTCGGCTTTCTCGTGAGCGCGCTCGTCATCTATGCGGCGCAGTTCATCGTCGGCGGCGTCGACGTGACGGTGATCGGCGCGCTGCTGGCCGCGCTCGTAATCGGCATCATCGACTTGTTCTTGCCGGTCGCCACTCCGTTCGATTCTCGAGAACGACGCCGCGCGGAGTAACGACGGAAATCAGTCTGCACCGACGTGCGGGCTGATTTTTCCCCCTACATACATGTTCAACATGTTGTCACAGTTCTACAGCCGTTCCGTTATGGACATCCTCCCGAATCGGAGTACAATGTGGGTAGTGCGGCGTGCACGCACACACATCGATACGATTGATCCGGAGGAGGGTCTTTTTATGTTTAAGAAGATGGTTTCTTTATTCGCGCTGATTTTCGTCTTAGGCGGGGCGTTGGCGGCCTGCGGCGGCGGTTCGGGAACGGCGGAGCCGAGCGCGCCGGCGGTGGAGCCGAACGGCAATACGGTCGAGCTGAAGATCGAAGCGAAAGATTTCGAGTTTAACGAGAAGGAATACCGCGTGAAGGCGGGCGATACGGTGAACGTCGCGTTCGCGTCCGTGCAAGGGATGCACGGCATCGACATCCGCGGCGTAAACCTCAAGATGAAAGACGGCGATAACGCTACGTTCGTCGCGCAGCCGGGCGAATACGAGATCGTCTGCAACATCATGTGCGGCCAAGGGCACTCGAGGATGGTATCGAAGCTGATCGTGGAATAAAGACGCGCCTCGGGCCGTCGTCCTCTTGGGCGGCGGCTTTTTCTTCGGCGAACCGACCGATATCGATCGTAACGCTCCTACTCCAAAACGGGCAGCCCCTGACCTCAGCGGGCTGCCCGTTTCGCATCCTATACGTGTTCCAAATACCGCGCCTTCATCAAGGCGAGCGCCTCGTCCCCCGGGAGATCCCAGATGGCGCGGTTGAAAATCTCCACCTCGATCGGACCGGCGTACCCGGCCGCTTCCACGGCCTCGCGGATGCGCCGGAGCTCGATGACGCCGTCGCCCATCATGCCCCGCCCCATCAGCAGATCCGGCGTCGGCACGATCCAGTCGGAGACGTGGAAGCCGAGAATGCGGCCCGCCGCCCGGCGGATGCCCGCGTACAGCTCCGGGTCCCACCAGACGTGGAACACGTCGACGACGACGCCGACCTCCGACGGGTCGTGCCGCTCGGCGAGGTCGAGCGCCTGCGCGAGCGTGTTGACGACCGACCGCTCCGCGGCGTACATCGGGTGCAGCGGCTCGATGCCGAGCTTCACGCCGCGCTCCTTCGCGTACGGCGCCACGCGGGCGATGCCCTCGGCGACCTGCTCGCGGGCGCCCGCGATGTCGCGGTCCGCCGCGGGGCCGCAGACGAGCACGAGCGTATCGGCGCCGAGCTCGGCCGCCTCGTCCACCGCGCGCAGGTTATCGTCGATGCGCGCCGCGCGCTCCGCCGCCGTCGCCGCCGGGAACATGCCGCCGCGGCACACGCTCGAGACGCGCAGCCCCGCGTCCCGCACGTACCGCTTCGCCTCGGCGAGCCCCGCCTCCGCGATCTTATGCCGCCACAGGGCGATCCACGGCACGCCCGCGCGGGCGCAGCCGTCCGCCGCCTCCCGCAGGCTCCACCGATCCGTCGTAATTTGGTTCAAACTCAGCCGTTCGAAATCGCGCAATGGTTGTATACTCAAGTCCGGTCCCTCCGTTCCCTGTCGTATGGCGCTATGCAGGACGATCCGGCCGACCGCCGCGCCGCGCGCGGCGCGCCTCTCCCGAACCGCGCCGACCGCCGAAATCGCTACCG
>JAPSKX010000041.1:0-5380 GCA_031181325.1 Paenibacillus sp. | reverse complement strand
AGCACGAGCCGCATCCGCTCGCAAGCGAGCTCCGGGTCGGCCAGCAGCCCCGCCCGGTCGGCGAGCGCGAACAGTTCGGCGAGATGCACCGTCGACCGAGCCCCTTCCGCCCCGCCCAGCATGCGGAAGTGCGACTGATGGCCGTTCAGGTACGCCATGAACACGACGCCCGTCTTATAGGCGTACGTCGGCGCTTGGAAGATGTGCCGCGAGAGCGGTACCGTCTTCTCGAGCGCGGCGTCGAAGCCGCGCTCGTCGCCGGCGTCCAACGCGGCGATCGCCGCCGCGGCCGCCGGCGCGATCGCGTCGAAGATGCCGAGCAGCGCATGGCTGTAGCCATGATCGTCGCCCTTGATCAGCGACGGATAGTTGAAGTCGTCGCCCGTGTACATCTTCACGCCGGCCGGAAGCGCCCGGCGCATCCGCACCTCCTTGTCCGCGTCCAGCAGCGAAATCTTAATGCCGTCCACCTTGTCCGCATGCGCGCGGATGACGCGGATGCATACCTCCATCGCTTCGTCCGGGTCGCGATGACCCCAATAGCCGGCCAGCGCCGGATCGAACATATCGCCGAGCCAATGCAGGATGACCGGCTGCGATACTTGCCGCAGGACGCGGCCGTACACCCGTTCGTAGTCGTCCGGCCCGCTCGCGCAGGCGGCGAGCGCCCGGCTCGCCATCAGGATGATCTGCCCGCCGTGCCGCTCGACATGCGCGCACTGCTCTTCGTAGGCGCGCTCCACGTCCTCGAGCGTTATGCCCGGTCCCGGCGCCAGATGGTCGGTGCCGGCGCCGCACGCGATGCGGCCGCCGCAGGCGCGCGCCTCGGCCAGCGATCTCTCGATCAGCTCGCGCGCGCCTTCCGGCGGCAGCCCCATGCCGCGCTGCGCCGTATCCATCGCCTCCGCGACGGCGAGGCCGTACGACCACAGATGGCGCCGGTACGCGAGCGTCGCCTCCCAGTCGATCCGCGAGCGATGCAGCGGGTCGCTGTCTGCGAGCGGATCGCAGACGACATGCGCCGCCGAGAAGGCGATGCGGCTCGCGAGCGGCGCGGCCGGCCTCGCGAACGGCGTCGCGCCGGACAGCGCGTATTCGTACAACCGCCCGTCGGGGGCGGGTAAGCGGATCGTTTTCGACATCAGGCCGTTGCCTCCTCTCTTACAGTGCCAGCTGCGGCACGTCCAAGGTGCGCCGCTCCGCCCAAGCCTGCAGCCCCAGCTCGGCGAGCTGCGTCCCCTTCGCCCCTTCGAGTAAATCCCACGGGAACGGCGCGTCGACCGCGATATGCTTCAGGAACATCTCCCACTGGATCTTGAAGGCGTTGTCGAACAGCTGGTTGTCCGGCACTTCTTCCCATTGCGCGAGGAAGTCGTGCGGGTTCGGGATGTCCGGGTTCCACACGGGCTTCGGCGTATTGACGCGGTGCTGGCTCTTGCAGCCGCGCAGCCCGGCGACGGCGCTGCCTTCCGTACCGTCCACGTGAACGGTGAGCAGATCGTCGCGATTGACGCGCGTCGTCCAGGACGAGTTCGCCTGCACGACGATGCCCCCTTCCAGCTCGAAGATCGCGTAGGCCGCGTCGTCGGCCGTCGCCGCGTACGGCTTCCCTTGCTCGTCGATCCGCGTCGGGATGTGCGTGGCGCCGAGGCAGGCGACCGACTTCACCTCGCCGAACAGGTTATCGAGCACGTACCGCCAATGCGCGAACATGTCGACGATGATGCCGCCGCCGTCCTCCTTCCGATAGTTCCACGACGGACGCTGCGCCGGGATGCCCCAGTCGCCTTCGTACACCCAATAGCCGAACTCCATGCGCACCGAGAGGATGCGTCCGAAGAAGCCCGAATCGACGAGCCGCTTCAGCTTCAGCAGGCCGGGAAGGAACAGCTTGTCTTGGACGACGCCGTTCTTCACGCCCGCTTCTCTCGCGAGGCGCGCGAGCTCGATCGACTCCGCCAAGGAGGCGGCGGTCGGCTTCTCGCAATAAATATGCTTGCCCGCCTGGATCGCCTGCTTGATGCTCTCCGCCCGCCGCAGCGTCGTCTGCGCGTCGAAGTACACCGGATACGCGGGATCGGCGAGGCATGCGTCGAGATCCGTGCTCCACTTCTCGAGGCCGTGCTCCGCCGCGAGCGCGCGCAGCTTATGCTCCTGCCGTCCGACGAGAATCGGGTCCGGCATGATCGCGTCGCCGTTCGGGAGCGCGACGCCCCCCTGCTTCCGGATCGCCAGAATCGACCGGATCAGATGCTGGTTCGTCCCCATCCGCCCCGTCACGCCGTTCATAATGATGCCTATGTTTATCATCACCACGTTGATAGATCTCCTTCCGGATGTTCGTTTTCGCCGCAAGCGGTTTCGCGGCAACTTCATTGTACGAAGCGGCCTCGCCGCGCGTCTTGCCAATACCGGAAGGGCATTCGCATTTTCGGAAAAAGAAAAGGAACCGTCCCCGATCGGCTCGGGTACGGTCCCTGACATGGCTTTACGACTCCTCCGCCCGGTCGCCCCGCTCGCGGGAGAGCTGGCGGAATTGGTTCGGAGACAGGCGGACGATGTTCTTGAACGTGCGGTAAAACGTGGACAGCGTATCGTACCCGACCTCGAAGCAGACCGAGACGATGTCCTTCTCGGTTTCCGCGAGCAGCTTGCGCGCGAGGTCGATGCGCACCTCCGTCAAATAGCGGACGGGCGTCGTGCCGTACCGCTCCTTGAAGATCTCGTTGACGTACCGCGAGCTGATCCCCATCTTCGCCGCAAGCGTGTCCAACGAGAAGGGTTGGAAGAAGTGCGCATCGATGTACGCGCGAATGCGCTCCGCCCGCAGCGCGTTCGCGTCGGCCGCGGTCGGCGCCCGCACCGAGCGGGCGAGCAGGTGCAAGACGGTCATGAGCGTCAGCTTTGCGGCCGAGCCGCCGAACGGGTCCTGATCGGCCCGTCCCGCCTCGTGCAGCAGCTTGCGCAGCGCCGCGCGCCATTCGCCGATCTGCACCGGACCGGGCTTGTGGACGAACGACCGGACGAAGGACGAGGCGATCGCGGGCTCGAGCGTCCGCAGCGCGTCCACCGCCGCGGCGTCGAAGGCGAGCACGAGCAGCGTCAGCCGCGTCTCGGAGACGACCGCATGCGCCGCGCCCGGGGCGATGAAGATCACATGGTCGCGGCTCGTCTCGTGCGCGCGGCCTTCCAGCACGACCCGACCCTCCCCGTCGAGGGCGTATAAGATTTGATAGACGTCATGATCGTGGACGTCGACGACGTCGCCGTCCCGGTGCTTGCTCTCGTACACATCGATGCCGATCGGCGGCAGTCGAATCGGCTTTCGGGCCAAGCGGGGTCCCCCCTTGGTGACGGTTCGGATTCCTTATGTCTCCATTGTACCCCCCGCTTCGGGACGGTGTCGAGCGGAGGCGCGCGACCCGCCGACTTGTTCCGAAAGTCGGAACTCGTTCTTCGGTTCAGAAGACTCCGAGCGCGCATTCCGTTACAATGATCCCTATACGTTCGGCCGCCGCGACGCCGCGGCCGCCATGGAGGGATCGAGCATGTTCACCATCGCCATCGCCGGCATCGAAGGCTTCGGCCTCGCGCATGTAAGGCGCATCGCCGAGCTGGCGCGCGCCGGCAAGCTGCGCTGCGTCGCGTTCGCGGATCCGGGAGCGAACCCGACGGGGGAATCCTATACATTACTAGAGTCGTTAGGCGCCGTCCGTTATCCCGACGACGCGACGCTGCTGGCCGAGCGGCCCGACGTCGAGGGCATCGTCCTCGCGACGCCGCTCGCGCTGCATAAGCCGATGGCGATACGGGCGCTTCGCACGGGTCGTCACGTCCTCGTGGAGAAGCCGCCCTCCGTCGCCGTGCAAGACATCGACGAGATGGCCGAAGCGGCGGCGGCGGCCGGGAAGATCTGCGCCGTCAACTTCCAGAACACGTCGGGCCGCGCGTTCCGCCGGGCGCTCGAGCTGCTGCGCGGCGGCGCGATCGGCCGCGTGCGCCGAATCGTCGGCGTCGGGATGTGGAAGCGAACGGATCGCTATTACAGCCGCAACGACTGGGCCGGGAAGCTGACGCTGAACGGTCAGCTCGTCTTGGACGGAACGCTGATGAACCCGTTCGCCCATCTGCTGCAGAACGCCTTGCTGCTCGGAGAAGCGGCGGAGGCCGAGCCTGCGGAGCTGCAAGCGGAGCTGTACCGCGCGCACGACATCGAAGGCGACGACACGTCCTGCCTGCGGCTTCGCACGAGCGACGGCGGTCCCGACATCTGCTTGTATACGACGCTCTGCCATGCCGGGAACGCCGTTCCGTTCCTCGAAGCGACCGGCGACGAAGGGGTGCTTCGCTGGGATTACGCGAACCGGCTCGAGCTCCGCGCCGCGGACGGCGCGACGACGTCGTACGACGGCGGAGAAGAGGTGCTGCTCGACAATATGTACTTGAATTGGATCGACAGCGCCGCCGGCCGGGCGACGCCCTACTGCGCCATCGACGGATGCCGCCCCTTCCTCTCGGCGGTCAACGGCGCCTTGCTCTCTTCCGGCGCCGTACATCCGATCCCGGAGCAAGCGATCGAGCGGAGAGACGAGGACGGCGACCGGGCGACGTCGGTCCCCGGCTTGCCCGAGCTGTTCCGGACCGCCGCGGAACGCGGCGCCCTGCTGTCCGAGCTCGGCGTGCCGTGGGCGGTGCCCGGACGGCCGTTCTCGCTCGACGGGTTCCGCGAGTTTCGGTGGGGCGGACGCTGATTCGCCGCCGTCGTCAGGAAGGGGCTGTCTCAAAAGTAGATAAACCGAACTGCTGGAGGACAGTTTCCCAGTGTGAAAAAACGTAAAAGCGGTCCGTCAGGAGTGGAGTATTATTCCTGACGGACCGCTTTTACTTGTCGGCTGTACTTCCATTACGTCGTGTTGTCCCCTTCTAATCTCATCGAAAGAACACGACGTTCAGTGGCGGCCGAACCCGTCCCCCCTCCCGTTAAAAGCAGGATTGTAAAAGAAAGGAGCCGCCCCTAGTCATTTAATGACTTTTGGGACAGCCCCTCGTGGATTATTGCGTCTCGGATTGCGTCAATTCGATCCATTCGTTGAATTCCGTCTGCAGCTTGGCGTACTCCTCCTGCAGCTTCGCGTATTTCTCCGCGAGCGACGGGTCGCCGGCCTCGACGGCTTGCGCGCGCTCCGGCGCCTCCTTCGGCGCCGTCTCCGGCGGCTCGGCGACGGCGGACGCCGTCTCGCGCCGCGCGCGCTCCGCCTCCAGCTCCGCGACTCTCGCGCTCAGCGCGGCGACCGCCGCCTCCGATTCGCGCGCCGCTTCGCCGTACTTCGCTTCCCATTCTTCGACGCGCTCCGCCCAGGCCAGGCTCGACAGCTCCGAC
>JAPSKX010000240.1 GCA_031181325.1 Paenibacillus sp. | reverse complement strand
CCGCGATGCGGCCGAAGCTGCGGTACGCGATCCCGCGTAGCGCGCGGTGGATGCTGGCCGCGAAGCACGCGCTGCCGTGGGCATGGTATGAGGCCGCGATCGGCCGCTTCTTGCGGTAACGCCGGCATGTGCGGTACAGAGCGGCGTCGTGCTTGCTGCGCCATCTTTCGTCTGACTCGCCGTTCGTCGTAGAAGGGTAGCGCAAAGCCGCCGAAGACGGTCACTCGGCGGCTTATCGAGACGGAGACTAGAGCGTCTCCAGCGTATCGCTCGTTACTTCGAAATCTCCGGCGCATAGGCTTGCAATTCTATCGATTTTGGCCATATCTTCGGGCTTGATGCTGACGCGCAAAGCCTGCATGTTTTCATATAATCTTTCTTCTTTACTTGTGCCGGGGATCGGGACAATATCCTCCCCTTGGCGCAGTACCCAGGCAAGGGCGACTTGTGCGGGGGTTATTCGATATTCGCGCGCGATTCCTTCCAGTTCGGAGACGATTTCCAAGTTGATTCGGAAATTATCGCCTTGGAATCGCGTGAAACGGCGCCGGAGATCATGCTCGCCGAAGTCTTCATATCGCTTGATGGCACCGGTGAGGAACCCTTTGCCTAACGGACTGTAAGCCACGAGTCCTGTCCCCAGTTCTCGGAGTATCGGGAGCGCCTGTTCGACTTCCCGGCTCCATAAGGAATACTCGGCTTGCAACGCCGCGATCGGATGGATTCGATGCGCCTTGACGAGCGCTTCCGCTCCGATGTTCGAAAGTCCTATATAACGAACCTTACCCTTTTCCACAAGTTCCTTCATCGCGCCGACGGTTTCTTCGATCGGTACGGAAGGGTCAGGCATATGTTGGTAGTACAAATCGATATAATCCGTTCCGAGCCTGCGCAAGCTTGCGTCGATGGACCGATGAACGTACTGAGGGTGTCCGTCTATCCCCAGAACGTTCCCCCTGGAATCGCGTACGACTCCGAATTTCGTAGCGATGATCGCGCGGGAACGATGTCCCTTCAACGCTTCGGCGAGAAGGAGCTCGTTCGCCCCTTCGACCCCATACATATCGGCGGTATCGAAGAAGTTTATTCCATTGTCCAATGCCGCACGGATCGTTCGTACGGATCGCGTTTTATCGGCTGCTCCGTAAAATTCGGACATTCCCATGCAACCTAGCCCCATAGCGGGTACGACCAATTGGCCGAGTTTTCCCATTTCCATTTTGTAATCTCCTCTAAATGGTATGGGATAAGACTATAGGCTGCTCCGCGGAAGCAGTAAGTTAACTATATGAGATGGCTTCAAAAAAGAATAGACTATTTCTTTTCATTGATGTATTCTAATGATTAGGTGCGCCCCTCGGAGGTAAATTAAAAACTACTTAGCGAAAAGCAACAGTCAATCATTGTATTTCATGATTGACTGTTTTTATTTGGAAAAAAGTTGTAGTCGTATCGGGGATTCTTCTCTATAATGACGGGAGAGCATGGTTCCGGCTGCATAAAAATGCACAAGGGGTCGGGAGAACGGGAGGAAAGAGATGAAGCTAGCGACGTCATCGATTTTACAAGCTGTAAGCGTTTCCAGAGTGTTCGGACAAGGCGAAGGGGCGGTTCACGCGCTGTGCGACGCAAACCTATCGATTCCGCCCGGGCGGCTGATCGCGCTTAAGGGGCGTTCCGGCTCGGGGAAGACGACGCTGCTGAACTTGCTGGCGACGTTGGACGCGCCGACGACCGGACGCATCTTTTACGACGGGAACGACGTCCAGGCGATGAACGACGCGCAGCGCGATCGACTGCGGCGCACGGAGATCGGGCTGATCTTCCAATCGTTCGGCCTCGTGCCGTATATGTCCGCTTACGAGAACGTCGAGTTCGCCCAACGCATCGCGGAGGTGACGCCTGCGGCGCGGCGCAAGGAGAATGCGGTGCAGGCGCTCGAATTCGTCGGGCTGAAGGCCCGAATGCATCATCGGCCGCAGGAGATGTCCGGCGGAGAGCAGCAGCGTACCGCGATCGCGAGGGCCATCGCGCATCGTCCGAAGCTGCTGCTCGCGGACGAGCCGACGGCGGAGCTGGATACGAAGATGGGCTTCCAGATTATTAAGGTGTTCCGGGACTTGGTGGAGCAGGAGGGCATTAGCATCGTCATGACGACGCACGACCCCGCGATCATGGACGTCGTCGACCACGTATATGCACTGGAGGATGGGGAAATTGTCGATTCAACCGTCGAACAACGATAGAAGACCGACCGCCGGAACGATGCTTCCGGGCGGCCGGCAGTCGGGACCTTCCCGCAATCGCAAGTCCCGTTACGCCGGCGTCGCCGTCCTATTGGCCGCGTCGGTCGCGGCGTCCGGCTGCTCGCTGCTGCCGTCGGCGGAGCAGCCGCTCAAGCCGCCGCTCGCGAAGCCCGCGGAGGCGCGCATCGTCACGACCGAACCGACGGTCGGCACGATCGAACGGGCGCTGTCCGGTACGGCGATCTTCGAATCGGTGCGAATGGCGCAGCATCGGTTCACCGAATCCGGAGGACGCGTGGAGGAGGTGCTCGTCCGCTCCGGGGACGAGGTGAAGGCGGGCGACGCGCTGCTGCGATTGGACACCGGCACGCTGCGCATGACGCTTCTGCAGCGCCGGCTCGAGGTGGAGAAGAAGAAGCTGGCGCTCGACGAAGCGAAGGCGACGGGCGACGCTCGCCGCGTCAAGATCGCCGAGCTGGAGCTCGAAATCGCGAATATGGGGCTCGACTCGATCGAAGACACCTTCGCCAATCGGGAGCTGCGCGCGGCGATCGACGGCGTGGTCACGTTCGCGGCAGACCTCGAGCCCGGCGATATCGTTGAAGAATACCAGACGTTGTTCACGGTATCGGATCCGAAGGAGATGCGACTCGCGTACGGCGTATCTTCGAGCGGCGCCGTCTCCGACGCGCAGGTCGGGATGTCCGCGGATATCGAATATAAAGACAAGACTTACGTCGGGAAGGTGGCGCAGACCCCCGGGTCCGCTCCGTTCGAGGAAGACGAGCGGCTGCGCGAACGATACGCGAAGACGCTGTATATCGAGGTCGAAGGGCTGCCGGCCGAAGCGAAGATCGGCGAATCCGCTTCGGTGCGCATCATTACGGCAAAGAGCGAGAATACGTTGATTTTGCCGAAGAGCGGCGTCAGGAAGCTGTTCGGACGTACGTTCGTACAGGTGCTCGAAGGCGAAAGCCGACGGGAGATCGACGTGGAGACGGGCATCGAGACCGCGACGGACGTCGAGATCGTGAACGGACTCGAACCGGGAGCGAAGGTCGTATTACAGTAGGAAGAAGTAGGAGGACGTCGAAGTGATTGCGATCCTGACGATGCTGTTCCGGAAGATGGCGAAAAATCGATGGCTCGTCGCCGGCGTATTGGCGGGGATGTGTCTCTGCACCGCGCTTACGAGCTCAATGCCGATCTATAAAGACGCCTCGCTGCAGCGGATGCTGACGAAGGAATTGGAGCGGCAGTACGAGCGTTCGAGCATGTATCCCGGCTCGCTCGTCGCCTCCGGCACGCCGAACTTCTCCCCGGAGGACGCTCCGAAGCAGGCGGCCTTCATCCGGTGGTACGATGAATTATGGGAGCGGGAGGCGCTCGTCGACCCGTCGCTGTCCCGATTGGATTACGTCCGCGAGCGCCAGACCGTATCGTTCCCTGTCGTGCCGGCGGATCCGACGCGTATGGACGCCGAGAAGCATCAAGTCGCGAAGCTGGCTATGCGAACGGGACTGCGCGAGCACGTTCGGCTCGTCGACGGCCGCTTCCCGTCGCCGGAGCCGCAGAACGGCGTCTACGAGGCGCTCGTAACGGACAATACGCTCGTAAAGCTCGGCATGGTGCTCGGCGTCGAGGTCGTCAGCGCCGAAGACGACTGGACGGAGCAAATCCGCATCGTGCCGGTCGGCGTCATCGCGGAGGAGGACCTGAACGATCCGTATTGGGACTTTTCCCGGCTCGGCGCATTCGAAGCGGCGTTCCTCGTCGACGACGAGCTGTTTCAAACCGAAATCGTCGAAGGGGCCAAAGCGCCGATCCTCGGCTTTCGGTGGGAGGCGAGCTTCGATTACAACCGCTTCACGCTCGAATCCGCGATTCGGCTTACGGCGCTGAAGGAGCGGTTCGAAGCGGCCTATCAACGGCAGATGCCTTATAACTCCAACGTCCGCCTGCCGGCGGAATCGATCCTATCGGTGTACGAGGAGAAGGAATCGACGCTGGAGTCGCTGCTCTGGTCGTTGAACGTGCCGTTGTATCTGTTGGTTGCGTTTTATTTATACATGGTGTCCGGACTGCTCGTCGAGAAGCAGCGCTCCGAGATCGCCGTGCTGCGAAGCCGCGGCGCGGGACGGTGGCAGATCATCGCGTTGTTCGCGATGGAATCGGCGGCGCTCTCCGCCGTCGCGCTGCTCGTCGGCCCGCTGCTCGGCGCGGCGTTCACGGCGGTGCTCGGCTCGAGCGACACCTTTATGAGCTTCGTGCAGCGGAAGGCGCTGCCGGTGCGGATCGACGCCGAGAGCTTCGCGTTCAGCGGGGCGGCGGCCGTCTTTTCGTTCATTGTGTACTTAATTCCTGTATTTCTGGCGACGCGCTTCAGCATCGTGGATCAAAAGCGGGCCTCCGCCCGCGACGATCGCGCGTCCGTCTGGCATCGGTTCGGACTCGACGCCGTCTTGCTGGCGCTCTCGCTGTACGGCCTCTATACGTTCCGCAAGCGTCTCGCGGAGATGACGGAGCTCGGACTCGCATCCGGCGCGATCGCGACGGATCCGCTGTTGTTCGCGGTGCCGTCGATGTTCATACTCGGCTTCGGACTCGCGCTGCTGCGGCTGTACCCTTGGGTCGTCAAACTCATCTATTGGATCGGGAAATCGCGCTGGACGGCCTCACAATACTCTTCGCTGCTGCAGGTCGGCCGCCGGGGCACGAAGTACCAACTGCTGATGATGTTCCTCATCCTTACCGTCGGGACGGGACTGTTCAGCGCCAGCGCCGCGCGAACGATCAACGGGAATATGGAGGACCAGATTTGGTACGCCCAAGGCGCGGATGTCGTCTTGCGGCAGGATTGGATCGACGACGCGCCGACTCCGGGGGGGCCTCCGGGATCCGAGGCGCCGCCGCCGCCGGACAAAATCAGTTACCTGGAACCGGACTTCGAGGTGTTCAGGACGTTGCCCGGCGTGGAGCATGCCGCGCGCGTCTTCCGCGAGGACCAGGCCTTCGTATGGACCGGGGAGGAAAACGCGAAGACGCAGCTGATCGGCATTCACACGGAAGAATTCGGTCGCGCGGCATGGATGAAGGATGGATTGCTTCCATACCACTTCTACGATTACTTGAACCTGATCGCGCCGGACCCGAGGGCCGTGCTCGTCTCGTCGTCGCTCGCGGAGACGTACGAGCTGACGCCGGGCGACGTCATCGACGTCGGATGGAGCGATACGTCGCGGATGCAAGCGACCGTGTACGGCGTCGTCGATTACTTCCCGACGTTCCACCCGAACCCGGACGGCGCGGCGGCGGATCCCGACGCGCCGAAGCCGTTCCTCGTCGTCGGGCATCTCGAGACGATCCAGAACGAACTGGCGATCGAGCCTTACGACGTCTGGATCGACCTCGCTTCCCCGGAGGACCGGGAACCGTTGTACGAGGCGATTCGCGAACGCTCGATTCCGATCGTGTCGCTCGCGGACACGAACGAGATGATCGCGGACAGCCGAAGCGATCCGTTCCGGATGGCGATGAACGGCGTCATGAGCCTCGGATTTCTGTTATCGCTCGCGATTACGCTGATCGGGTTCCTCCTGTATTGGATCTTGGCGCTGCAGGGGCGAACGCTGCAATTCGGCATCTTCCGGGCGATGGGGCTTACGTTCCGCAACATCGTCGGCATGCTCGGCACCGAGCAGCTGCTTACGTCGGGCGCGGGGTTCGGCATCGGCCTCTTGTCCGGAGCGGCGGCCAGCGCCTTATTCGTGCCGTTGTTCCAGCTGTCGTTCGACCCCGGACGCGTCGTCCCGCCGTTCCAGGTCATGATCGATGGGCAGGATACGACGCGGCTCCTGCTGTTCATCGTCGCGATGCTCGTCCTCGCGCTGGCGGCGCTGGCGGCGTCGCTTCGAAGAATCAAGCTGCATCAGGCGCTCAAGCTGGGCGAGGATTAACGGGAGGGGGAGTGCCGGGTGATCCGCTGCGAGAACTTGGTAAAAATCTATAAGACGTCCGACCTCGAGGTCGTCGCGCTGCAGGGGCTGGATTTAACGATCGAGCAAGGCGAATTGACGGCGATCATCGGCAACTCGGGGAGCGGCAAGTCGACGCTGCTGAACATGCTCGGCGGACTC
>JAPSKX010000239.1 GCA_031181325.1 Paenibacillus sp. | reverse complement strand
GACCAACGTGATGGGCAAGCGCCGTCTTGCGTACGAGATCAACAAGAACCGCGACGGAATCTACGTGCTGGTGAATTTCACAGCGACGCCGGAAGTCGTCAAGGAACTGGATCGCGTGATGCGGATTACCGACGAAGTCATCCGTTTCATGATCGTACAAGACGTAGCGTAAAGCGCCGTAAGGCGAAGGATCCGTTACAGGAGGGATTGCGTTGCTGAACCGCGTCATATTAATCGGCCGACTGACGAAGGACCCCGAGCTGCGGTATACGCCGTCCGGCGTAGCCGTCGCGCAATTCACGCTGGCCGTGGACCGTCCGTTCTCGAACCAAGGCGGCGAGAGAGAGGCGGACTTCATTCCTGTCGTGGTCTGGAGACAGCTGGCGGAGACATGCGCCAACTATTTGCGCAAGGGCCGGTTGGCGGCCGTGGAAGGGCGAATCCAGGTTCGCAATTACGACAATAACGAAGGCAAGCGCGTCTACGTTACGGAAGTCGTTGCGGACAACGTAAGATTCCTGGAACGCCCGAACCGCGACGGTGACGAAGGGGCGCGCGAGCCGCAAGGCGGAGGGTACCAAGGCGGAGGAGGCGGCGGCTATCAAGGCGGCGGTCGCTCCGGCGGCGGCGGACAACGGGGCGGCGGCAACTTCGACCCGTTCGTCGACGACGGGAAACCGGTGGACATCTCCGACGACGATTTGCCGTTCTAACGACGGATCGGAACGACATACCAACGATTTTTTCGACGAAAGGAGTTTGAACCGACATGGCAGAGCAACAAGATCGTCCGGAACGCGGCGAGCGCCCGGAGCGCGGCGAACGCAAGTTCGGCGGCCGCGGCAAGCGCGGCGGCAAGCGCCGGAAGGTGTGCTTCTTCACGGTGAACAAGATCAAGCACATCGACTATAAAGACGTCGACTTGCTGAAGAAGTTCATCAGCGAACGCGGCAAGATTTTGCCGCGGCGCGTAACGGGTACTTCCGCGAAGTACCAACGCGCATTGACCGTTGCGATCAAGCGGTCGCGCCAGATGGCGTTGATCCCGTACACAACGGAATAGGATGAACACCCGATGGGCCGTTCCGACAGTCAGAAGCGACTGGGAACGGCCCTCTTTACGTTCTCGGCGAAAAGCGCGCAGCGGCGAAAGCGAAAACGATTTGTGGTATAATGCTAACAATAGCGGCTGATCGCGAGTCGGCAGTAAGGAGCAGGACCATGACGAACGGCAAGGAAATGGACGTCGCGCGCAAGGCGAAGATCATCGAGTGGCTGAAGACCGAAATGTTGGACGAAATGGCGCAGCTGTTCCGCGGCTTATGGGAAGGGCGGCAGGCGAAAATCGTCGACGGACTGGCGAGTTTGATCGTGTCCTCCTATTTGTTGGCGCGCCGCTTAGGCGTCAGCTATCGGGAACTGGACGATACCGTTCTCGAGAAATTGAAAACACATAAACGAGATAATCACCAATTGGAAGAATGGTATGGGGACTTGTCTTCCTTGGAGAAACATCTGGATGGAAGGTGAGCGCGGTTGTCCGTTGAACAAGCGTCTCTGAAGAAAAATGTACTCGTCTGGGGAACGACGTTCGTCTTGGCGTATTTATCGCTGTTGACGCCGTTGCTCCTCCTGACGATCTGGTTCGCGTCCGTCCCGGCGGTCTTGTTGTACCTCAAGACGAACCGGGCCTGGTTTTCGGCGTTCGCGGTAGCCGTGCTTGGGGTCGGGTCCGCGCTCGCGGGTCCGCTGGCGTTCGCGTTCCTCGGCATCGCGGTCACGACGATGATTCCGGGCATCGCGATGGGAGAAGCGTACCGCCGCGGCGGTACCGCCAGGAAGGCGGTCACGACGGGCGTCGTCGCTTATTTGGCGGTGTACTTGATCACGATTCTGGTCGCGACGATGCTCGGGGTGAATCTGACGTCCACGATCGGCGATACGGTGCGCGACGGTCTGGCTTTCTTCCCCGAAAATATGAGTTCGATCCTCACGGAGGAGACGATTCACCAATTCATTCAACTCAGCGTGATGATGATTCCGTTTTACCTCATCGCGACATCTACGTTCCTTGCGACCTTGACGCATACGATCGCGAGACGGCTCTCGAAGCTGACCCGAGGGGGAACGATTCCGCAGCTGCCCCCGATTCGCGATTGGCGGCTGCCGCGTTCGTTCGTATGGTATTATCTGATCGCCCTATTCGCCGAGCTGTTCGTTCCGGTCGATCCCGGTTCGTTCGTCTCTACGATCGTCGTGAATATCGTGCCGCTCCTGATGCTCGCCTTCGTCGTACAAGGCGTCTCCTTCTTGTTCTTCCTCGGGTATACGAAGGGCAAGATGTGGATTCCGTGGCTCGGCGTCGTCGCGGTCGTTCTATTCAACCCTCTGTTCATGCCGTTCAGCTTGCTCGGCGTCTTCGATACGGCGTTCCCGATCCGGGACCGATTCCGTAAATCCTAACGGTAGGGAGGAGGGCGGCCTCATGCCGAAATGGTTGCAAGCCCGATGGATGCGTCTGCACATGACCGTGCCGATGGCGCTGTCGCTTGTGCTGTCCCTTGCGTTACTGGGATTTTCGTGGGTCGTCGGCGCCTTCGCTCTGATCTTCGTCGCGGCGGCCGCCGCGTACGTATATCGATCGGAACGACGAAGCCGCGAAGAGCTGAACGCATATATCTCCACCATAACCCATCGGGTGAAGAAGGCGGCCAGCGACGTTATCTCCGATATGCCGATCGGCATCGTGCTCTACGGCGAGGATCGACAGGTGGAGTGGCATAACGGCTATATCGCGAAGGCGATGGAACGGGAGTCGCTCGTCGGGGAATCGATCACGGCGTTGTGGCCGGGGCTCAAGTCGATGAAGGAGAAGGAAAAAGACGGCACGATCGAGCTTTCGTTCCACAAGCGGTTCTTCCAGGCGCGGGTTCGGCCGGGAGAGCGGCTGCTGTATTTTACGGATATTACGCAGCATGCGACGCTTGCCAAAAAATACGAGGAAGAGCGCATTGCTTTCGGCTTGCTCGTACTGGATAATGTGGACGAAGTGACGCAAGGCATGGACGATCAAGCCAGGAGCCTTACGATGGCTACCGTCACGACGGTGCTGAACGAATGGGCCGTCCGGCATCGGCTGTATTTGCGTCGGACGGCCTCGGATCGGTACTTTCTTTTGTTGAATCATAAGGAACTGGCGGCATTGGAGCAGAGCCGGTTCGATGTGCTGGACGAAGTGAAGGACGCGACCGCGCATCTGAAGCTGCCGATGACGATCTCGATCGGCGTCGCCGCCGGCGCGAACGGGCTGATGGAGCTCGGACAGCTGGCGCAGACGAGTCTGGACATCGCGCTCGGCCGCGGCGGGGACCAGGTCGCGGTCAAGATCGGCGACCGCGTCAGCTTCTACGGAGGCAAGTCGAACGCCGTGGAGAAGCGCACCCGCGTGCGCGCGCGCGTCATCTCGCACGCGCTGCGCGACTTGATGAAGGAGAGCGACCGTATCGTCGTCATGGGGCATAAGATTCCCGACATGGACGCGGTCGGCGCCGCGGTCGGCGTGTTGAAGGCGGCGGAGACGTTCGGGAAGCCGGCGTTCATCGTGCTCGAGGGCGTCAATCCGTCGATCCATCGATTGATGGAGATGATCTACGAGGACGAAGAGCTGACCAGCAAGTTCGTCTCGCCGGAGGACGCGTTCCATCTGATTACGCCGAAGACGCTGGCGGTCGTCGTAGATACGCACAAGGCGTCGCTCGTGGCGGAGCCGAAGCTCCTGGGCCTCACGAAGAAGCTCGTCGTCATCGACCACCACCGCCGCGGCGAAGAGTTCATCGGCGAGGCGACGCTGGTGTATATGGAGCCGTACGCCTCTTCGACCTGCGAGCTGGTGACGGAGCTGCTGCAATACATTCACGAGGGTCTCGCGCTCGGGGTGCTCGAATCGACGGCGATGCTGGCCGGGATCGTGACGGATACGAAGAGCTTCTCGGTACGCACGGGCTCGCGGACATTCGAGGCGGCGTCGTTCCTGCGCCGCAACGGCGCGGATTCGTCGCTCATCCAGCGGCTGCTCAAAGACGACTTGCCCGGCTATCTGATGAAGGCGGATATTATCCGGCATGCGCGCATCGTGCACAAGCACTTCGCCGTCGCGGTGACGCAGCCGGGGCAGCGGTACCCGCAGCTGCTCATCGCGCAGGTGGCCGACACGCTCCTGAATATGCAGGGGATCGTCGCGTCGTTCGTCGTCTGCGAGCGGCCCGACGGCCTGATCGGCATCAGCGCCCGCTCGATGGGCCAAGTGAACGTACAGCTCATCATGGAGCGGCTGGGCGGCGGCGGCCATCTGACGAACGCGGCGACGCAGCTGGACGGTTCGATTAAGGAAGCGGAAGAACGACTGCTCGCTTTATTAAATAGCTACGATGACAGGGAGGGTCTCATGGAATGAAAGTCATATTCCTGCAAGACGTGAAAGCCCAAGGCAAGAAGGGGCAAATCAAAGAAGTATCCGAAGGGTACGCCTTGAACTTCCTCATTCCGCGCGGGCTGGCGAAGCCCGCGTCGGAAGGCAACGTGAAGACGCTTGAAAACCAGAAGCAAGCGGAGCTGCGTCGCAAGGAGCAGGAGAAGATCGACGCGCAAGCGCTCGCGAAGCAGCTGGAAGACATAACGGTCGTCCTGTCGTCCAAGGCGGGCGAGGGCGGCCGCTTGTTCGGGTCGATCACGAACAAGCAAGTCGCCGAGGCGCTCGAGAAGATGAACATCAAGCTCGATAAGCGCAAAATCGTGATGGACGAGCCGATCCGGACGCTGGGCGTGACGCAGGTGCCGGTGAAGCTGCATCCGGAAGTGACGGGGACGCTTAAGGTACAAGTGAAGGAAGGAAGTTAATCGCGATGAACGGCAATGGGGAAAAACCGGTCTTCGATCGAATTCCGCCGCAAAACTTGGAGGCGGAGCAAGCGGTGCTCGGCGCCATACTGCTCGACAGCGTCGCCATTATTACGGTGATGGAGACGCTCAAGCCCGAGGATTTCTACCGCCAGGCCCATCAGTTTATATTCGAAGCGATGGTCGATCTCAACGGCGATAACGAGCCGATCGATCTCATTACGCTGACGACCAGGCTGCAAGCGAAGCAGCAGCTCGCCGAGGTCGGAGGCATTCAATATTTAACGGAGCTCGCGAGCGCCGTACCGACGGCCGCGAACGTGACGTACTACGCGAAGATCGTCGAGGAGAAGTCGATGCTGCGCCGCTTGATCCGCACCGCGACGGAGATCGTCACGAACGGATATACCGGCGCGGAAGACATCGGAAGCCTTCTCGGCGAAGCGGAGCAGCGCATCCTCGAAATCTCGAACCGCAAGTCGAGCACCGGTTTTATCTCGATCAAAGACGTGCTCATGGAAGTGTTCGAGAAGGTCGAAAAGCTGTACAACGACCGGGGGAAGACGACGGGCATTCCGTCCGGCTTCCCCGACCTCGACAAGATGACGGCAGGCTTCCAGCGAAGCGACCTCATTATCGTCGCGGCGCGTCCCTCCGTCGGGAAGACGGCCTTCTCGCTGAACGTGGCCCAGAACGTCGCCGTGCGCGCGAAGGAGACGGTCGCCATCTTCTCCCTCGAGATGTCGGCGGCGCAGCTCGTACAGCGGATTATATGCGCCGAAGCGAACGTCGATGCGGGGCGAATCCGGACCGGTACGCTCGAGGGCGACGACTGGGAGAAGCTGACGATGGCGATCGGCACGCTGTCCGAAGCGGAAATCTACATCGACGATACGCCGGCGATCACCGTCGCCGACATCCGCGCGAAGTGCCGCCGCCTGAAGAAGGAGAAGGGGCTCGGCATGATTCTCATCGACTACCTGCAGCTGATCGCCGGCCGAGGGAAAGCCGGAGAGAACCGGCAGCAGGAAGTATCGGAAATTTCCCGTACGCTGAAGCAGATCGCGCGGGAGCTCGAGGTGCCCGTCATCGCGTTGTCGCAGCTGAGCCGGGGCGTCGAGCAGCGGCAGGACAAGCGACCGATGATGTCCGACCTCCGGGAATCCGGCTCGATCGAGCAGGACGCCGACATCGTGGCGTTCCTGTACCGCGACGATTATTACGACAAAGAATCCGAGAAGAAGAACATTATCGAGATCATCATCGCGAAGCAGCGGAACGGGCCGGTCGGCACCGTCGAGCTCGTCTTTCTTAAAAACTTCAATAAATTCGTATCGCTGGATAAATCGCATAGCGACGCGCTTCCCGCGGCAATATAACGGTAGGAAAATTCGTTGTCGATCCGAATGTTTTCGAACCCAACGTCGAAAACGTTCGGATTTTTCATTGACTTCCATTCCGTGGGATTGTTACACTAAGAATGCTGAAATTTGACCCAGAGGGGGTAAG